>NZ_CP124620.1:643636-965454 GCF_030128875.1 Stenotrophomonas sp. BIO128-Bstrain
ACCTGGGGCGAGAAGCGTTTCCTGACCTATTACCTGGTGTGTGTCGCTGGCGCCGGCCTGTGCCAGTTGGTGGTCGGCATGATGCTGGCCGATCCGGCCACGGTGCTGGGTGCCTCCGGTGGTGTGTTCGGCCTGCTGCTGGCCTACGGCATGCTGTTCCCCAACCAGCGGGTGATGCTGCTGTTCCCGCCCATCCCGATGAAGGCGCGCACGTTCGTGATCGTGTTCGGTGCAATGGAGCTGATGCTGGGCGCCACCGGCTGGCAGCCGGGCGTGGCCCATTTCGCCCACCTGGGCGGCATGCTGTTCGGCTGGCTGCTGATCCGCTATTGGCGCGGCCAACCGCCGTTCAACAACCGGCGACCGCCGGGCCCGCCGAAGCGGCCCAACCATCTGCGAAGCATCAAGTAACGCAAATAACAGGGACGGAGGTAGTTAATAACCACCTCCGTCCCTGTTAAATGAAAAGGGCGCCCAGTGGGCGCCCTTTTCGTTTCTGCTGTGCAGCGGGGCTCAGCGCCAGACCTTGATCTGATCGTTGTCCACGCGCTGCATCGGCTGGCCCGGCTTGCAGGTGAACGTGGCACCGAAGGCCGGCAGGTTGGACAGCGGGCCGTTGGTGCGCCAGCGGCCCGGGGCCAGGATATCCGAGCTCAGGCGCTGGGCGGCGACGTTCGGCGAGAGCTGCTGCGGCCACAGGCTCGCCCAGGCACGGAAGAAGCCCTGCTGTGCGGCCGGCTTGGCGGCCGGCTCAACGGCCTTGTAGGCCTCCCACGCCAGTTCGAGGCCGGCCAGGTCGGCCAAGTTCTCTTCACGGGTGAGTTCACCGTTGACCTTGGCGCCCTTCACGCCCGGGTAGTCATAGCCGCTGTACTGCGCGGCCACGCGGTTGCCGAACAGGGTCCAGGCGGTCTTGTCGGCCGGGGTCCACCAGCTGCGCAGTTCGCCCTTGGCATCCACCAGCGCGCCCTTGGCGTCGATCGCGCGGGTCAGCTCGTGCGCGACCAGCGCGCCGTAGCTGCCGAACAGGTCGGCGGTATCGCCCTTGGCATTGAACACCGGGCCCTGCAGCACGGCGGCGGTGACGATCAGGCGGTTCTGCGCGATGTCGTAGGCCAGGGCCGGCTGCTGCGGCAGCACGTCCCAGCGACGGTCGGCGTTGCCCTTGCCGATGCGCTTCATCTCTTCGCGGTGGCGCCAGGTCGAGGCGATCAGCATGTTGCCGCCAAAGCTGCCACGGCCCATCGGCTGCACGGTGTAGTCCAGATCGCGCAGCGGGGTGCCGATCTCGATCTTCAGCGCGGCCAGCTTGGCCTGCGCTTCGGTCTTGGCCTCATCGCTCATCCAGGTGCTGCGCTTGACCGCATCGATCTGCACTTCGCGGATTTTGTCCACCACCAGCGCCGCCTTGCGACGGTCGTCGGCCGAGAGATGCTTGGCGGCGTACTCGCGGCCGACCATCGGGCCGGCGGCGACGTTGATCGCATCCAGCACCTGCTCCCAGCGTGCCGGCGGCAGGGTCTGGCCACGCATCACGCGGCCGCGGAACTCGAACTCGGCGTCGCGGTAGGCCTTGGACAGGTACGGGGCCATCGCATCACCCACGCGCCAGCGCAGGTAGACCTTCCACTGCTCCGGCTTGAGCCGGGTGACCATGCCGTCGAGCTGCTTGAACAGCGCCGGATCGGACAGCGAGACCAGGTCGTCATTGACGCCCTGTGCCTTCAGGAAGGCGTCCAGCTGCAGGTTGCGGTAACGGCTGTTGAGCTCTTTGGTGGAGATCGGCGCGTAGTTGTTGAACGGGTTGTTGATGCCAGCCAGCGACTGCGCATTGCGCGCCAGTTCGGTTTCCAGTGCGATCACCGACTGCGATTCGGCATCGAGCTTGTCCGCCGGGGTGCCGGTCAGCGCCAGCACCTGCTTGACGTAGGTGCGGTAGCGCGCCATCAGCGCGACGGTGTCGGCATCGGTACGGGTGTAGAACGCCGGGTCCGGCAAGCCCATGCCGCCCTGCATGAAGTAGCCGATGTGGCGGTCCAGTGCCTTCAGGTCCACGTCCGGGGCGAAGTTGAAGGCCACCGGGATGCCCACCTGGTGCAGCGCGGCGATCGAGGCCGGCACGTCCTTGGCCTTCTTGATCGCGTTGATGCGGGTCAGCAGCGGGGCGATCGGGTTGGAGCCATCGGCTTCCACGGCGGCTTCGTCCAGGCCGCTGGCCCAGAAGTCGCCGAGCAGCTTCTGCACGTTGCCCTGCGGCGCGGTCATCGCGCCATCCAGCAGTTCACGCTGCTGCTGGCGTGCGCGGTCGGCCAGCTGGCCCAGTGCGGTGGTGGCACCGGTCTGCGGCACCGGATTGGCTTTCAGCCAGGTCGCATTGGTGGCCTCGTAGAAGTCGCTGCACTGGGCGCTGACGGCCGGCGCACGCGCGGCGGCCTTCTTCTTCGGCGCGGCGTGCGCATCGGGAGCAGCGACCAGGGTGACCAGGCTGATGCCCAGGGCAATGGCAAGCGGACGGAAGTTGGGCATGTAAAGCAAATCCATCGAGGATTGAAGATCGCGCGAGTGTATCAAGCCGCGATGCATGGCGGCATGCAAGGAAGGGCAGGCAGGCGGCACCGTGGGCCAAGCGGGGGCTGAGGCACAAAAAAGCCCCGCCGGAGCGGGGCAGGAGAGAGCACGGCCAAGCCAACCAGGGCCCGGCCAGGTGGCCGGGGCCCTGCAGGGTGGATCAGAAGTCGTATCGAGCGCTCAGGCGGACCTGGCGCGGGGAGTTGTAGTTCAGTGGCTGGTTGTAACGCGGATCCGGGGTCACCCGGTCGGTCGCGTAATTGCTGTAGTACGACCCGGCAACCTGGCGATTGAGCACGTTCAGAACGTCCGCCTGCAGGCTCAACTTGTTGTCCGCCCAGTTCGGCGTGTAGGCCAGGGACAGGTTGAGGTTGAAGCCCCACGGCGTGGTGCCGTTGTCGCCGCGTGGCGAGAACCGGTAGTCAGCCGAGGGCGGAATGTAGCCGGCACTCCCCGGGGCGGTGCCGCTGCCGGCCAGGCCACAGAAGTGGTAGTACGCGCCGTTGTACAGGCCCTGGTCCGCAGTCGGGTAATAGCTGGTGCACGAACGCGGGCGGCCGGAATCGATCAGCAGGGAGCCACCGACGCGCCACTCGGGCGTGATCCGGTAGGAACCGTAGGCCTTGATCTGGTGCGCACGGTGGTTCGGCAGCGGGCCATTGGCGCCGACCATCAGCTGCGGCAGATCCCAGTCCTGGGTCACCGAGACGTCGGTCTGACCGCCCGCGCCGGTATCGAGATCCGATGCCAGCTGGCCTTCGGTATTGCCGTAGTTGCGGGCGAAGGTGTAATTCACCTTGCCGTAGAACCTTTCACCGATCGAGCCTTCCAGGAACAGGTCAACCGCGTAGTACCGGCGCTTGAGCTTGGGCAGATCGAGTTCGGCGGCGGAGTAGGTGTGCTTGGCCAGCGTTCCGTCGGCCTGCTCTTCCCAGAACGTGTTGCCTACCCCCGGGTTGAAGATGAAGCAGCCGCCTCCCAGTGCCGGGGTGCAGGTGTCATCGATCGCACTTTTCAGGTCACGGTAGGTCACCTTGGCACCCCATACGGCGTTCTCGCCCCAGGCCTGTTCCATGCCGACGATGAATTCGTCCTGGTAATGCGATTTCAGGTCGACCGCGGCAACCGTGCGCGGATCGGGTGCATCGCCGCATTCCAGGTTGGAGGAGATGGCGTTCGGGTTGCCGGGGCAGGTATAGCCCAGGCTCGGATCGACGGGAACGTTGACCAGTCCGGTCGGCGTACCATCGGCAGCAACGCCGGTATAGGTGAAGTACTCCATCGTATACAGCGAGCCGGAGGCCGCGCGGACCGCAACGTTGTTGGGCAGGGCCAGGTGATAACGGCCCGCATTGGCGAACAGCTTCAACGAAGCATCGCCATGGACATCCCAGACGCCACCCAGGCGCGGTGCCCACTGGTTGTCCTGCTTGACGTACACCTCATCGGCGCTGGTGAAGTTCTTGAAGGTCTCGTTGCGCAGGCCCAGCGTCAGCAGGACGTTGTCGCTGACCTGCCAACGGTCCTCCAGGAACTGCGCGGACTGTTCGGTTCTTACCTTGGCGATCTGGGTGTAGTACTGCTGGCGAACGTAGTACCCCTGGCTGCCCAGGCCACCGGCCGAGGCCGGCGAACCGACGCCGTGGGAAGCATCGATGGCGGCATTGGGGTTGTTGGAACGGCTGTACACCCAGATGAACCCGCCGCCGTACTCGCTGCCGGTGTACGACTCTGCTTCCATGACATCCAGGCCGGCGCGCAGGTCATGGTTGCCCAGGCGATAGCCCACGTCCAGGCGCCAGCCCTTGGTTTCGTCGTAAGCACCGGGGACGTTGACCGTGGCGGCCGTCCAGCAGCCGGCATAGTTTGCGGCCGGAATGCCGGGTGCGCGTGCGGTCGCCACGGCGGACGTGCGCGGGCAGGCCGGATCGTAGCCCCACGGATTCTGGCTGTGATCGATCTTCTGGGTGCCGTACAGCGCCGACACCGTGAGGTCATCGGTCAGATAGCCGGTGTACTTGCCGATGTACAGTTTGGACTTGTCCTCATTGCTCGTGCCCGCGTTCTGCTCGTTGCCGTGGGTGAAATCGGCGTAGTTGAAGGTGTAGCCGGCGCTGTCGTACTTGGTGACGTCGGAGATGCCGGTGAACTCAAGCAGGTGATTGTCAGTGATGTTCCAATCGATCTTCGCTGCCCAACGCGGATACTCGTAGGAGTATTCCTGCCATGCGTTTGTGGTCGTTGCAGCGGCCTGGCTCGTCGATGCCACGCCGGCACCCTCACGCTTGGTCACCTCGACATTGGCGTAGATGAACAGTTTGTCCTTGACGATCGGGCCGCCGACGTAAGCGCCGGTGGTCTGGGTCCAGCTCTGGTTCTTGTTCCGCAGCTGGTACAGCTGGCCATCCGTGCGCTTGGTCGGATCCGGATTGTCCGCACCGTAGAAACCGGTATCGGCGAAGTTGCTGTTGCGCGGGCTTGCACGCAGGGTTTCCGGGCTCCAGTAGGCGTAACCGCCGCCACTCCATTCATTCGTGCCGCGCTTGGTGACGATGTTGACGACACCACCAGTGGCACGACCGAATTCGGCGCCGTAGCCACCGGTCAGGACCTGCTGCTGCGAGATCGCATCGAAGGGAAGCGTGGTGAAGCCGATCGACGACAGCGGGTTGGTCACCGCGAAGCCATTGATGTAGAACGCGTTTTCGGACGATGCGGCACCGCCGAAACTGGGGACCGTGACGCCACCGGAGGTGTAGCTCGCGTTGGAAATCACGCTGGGCGCCAGCAGCGCCACGCTGGCGATATCACGGCCGACCGCGATCTCCTTCAGCTGTTCCGAGGTGAATACCGTGCGGGTGTCAGTCTGGCTGACGTCGATCTTGGGCACGGCCGTCGCCCTGACCTCGATGCGGTCCAGCTGCTGGACGCCGGTGCCGGAGAAGGAAACCTCGGTGCCACTGGCGATCACGACCTGCACCCGTTCGCGGACTGCGATCACCTGGCCATCTTTCTCGACGGTCACCTTGTAATTGCCGTTCGGCAGATCGCTGGCACGGTAGCGACCATTGCGGTCGACGGTCACGGTACGGCTGGTACCGGTGTCCAGGTTCTGCACGCTGATGGTGCTGCCGGGTTCGCCGGTACCGTAGATATTGCCGGTAACGGACTGCGCGTGCGCTGCCCCGGCCAGGCACAGCCCCAGCGCGATGGTCAGGGTGGCCCGACGAAGCGGCATGGCTTGCTTGATCATCAACTTCCCCCATTCAATTGAAAGAATTAACGGGTGCTTAATGAAGCCCCGTTAGCTGAATATCAAATAAACCACCTGGTTGCAACAATTCTGTCATTCAATTTTTACATCAGAGACAAAAACACCCGTTCGTTACGCATGCGGCCGTAGATCGGGAAAACGACAAAGGCCCGGGTTTCCCCGGGCCTTTGCATGGGCAACGCTCAATAAAGGGCGCTTGTTACCAGATCACGACCTGCTGGTCGCCAGCGCGCACCATCGGCGAGCCGGCCTTGCACTGGAACGCCGCGGCGAAGGTGGGCAGGTTCGACGGGGCACCCATCGCGCGGAACTGCGCCGGGGCATGCGGGTCGGTCGCCAGACGGACCTTCATGTTCTCCGGGGTGTACTTGGTGCGCCACACGGTGGCCCAGTTGAAGAAGAAGCGCTGGTCACGGGTGAAGCCGTCGACCTTCGGATCTTCCTTGCCGGCCGAGGCCTTCTGCAGGGCGTCGTAGGCGGTGGCCAGGCCACCCAGGTCGGCGATGTTCTCGCCCAGGGTCAGCTTGCCGTTGACCGGCTGGCCGTCCACCTTGTAACCGTCGAACTGCTTGATCAGCTTGCCGGTCAGGCCGCTGAAGTTCTTGGTGTCCGCCTCGGTCCACCAGTTCTCGAAGTTGCCGGTCGGCCCGAAGCGGCTGCCCTGGTCGTCGTAACCATGGGTCATTTCGTGGCCGATCACCGCACCGATGCCGCCGTAGTTCAGCGCGTCATCGGCCTTGGGGTCGAAGAACGGCGGCTGCAGGATGGCGGCCGGGAAGACGATCTCGTTCTGCAGCGGGTTGTAGTAGGCATTGACCGTCTGCGGGGTCATGCCCCACTCGGTCTTGTCCACCGGCTGGCCGATCTTGGACAGCGCGAACTTGTAGTTGAACGCATTGGCGGCGCGGACGTTGCCCAGGTAGCTGTCGCGGCCGGTGGTCAGGCCGCTCCAGTCACGCCACTTGTCCGGGTAGCCGATCTTCGGGGTGAAGGTTTCCCACTTGGCGATGGCCTTGGCCTTGGTCTCATCGCTCATCCAGGTCAGGCCCTGGATGCGCTCCTTGAGGGCGGCGGCCAGGTTCTTGACCAGTTCTTCCATCTTGGCCTTGGCTTCGGGCGAGAAGGCGACCTTCACGTACAGCTGGCCGAACGCATCACCGGCATCGTTTTCGATGGTGCCCAGCACGCGCTTCCAGCGCGGCTTCTGCTCCTTCTGACCGTTCAGGGTCTTGCCGTAGAAGTTGTAGTTCTCATTGACGAAGGCATCGGCCAGGTACGGCGAGGCGCTGTCCACGGTGTGGAAGCGCAGGTAGGCACGCCACACCGACGGATCGGTATCGCCCAGTGCCTTGCTCACTTCCTGGTGGAAGCTGGGCATGGCCAGCGAGAACTTCTCCGGCGCGGCGATGCCCTGGGCCTTGAAGAATTCGGTCCAGCTGAAGTTCGGGGTCAGCTTGTCCGCGTCGGCCACGGTGACCGGGTTGTAGAACAGCGAGACATCGCGCGAGAGCTCGACGCTGGACTTGGACGCCTTGGCCAGGCGCGTTTCGAACTTGACCACATCGGCGGCCTGCTTCTCAGCGTCGGCCGTGGCCACGCCGGCCAGTTCCAGCACCTTGGCCACGTGGGCCTGGTAAGCCTTGAGCTTGTCGGCGTTCTTGGCGTCGGTGTAATAGGTGGTGTCCGGCAGGCCCAGGCCGCCCTGGCTGGCGTAGGCCAGGTTCATGCTGGAATTCTTGAAGTCCGCTTCCGGACCGAAGCCGAACAGCACGTTCTCGCCCTTGGCGGCGCTGGTGCGCAGGTAGTTGGCGATCGCATCCTTGTCCTGCAGGCCGTCAATGGCGGCCAGGTCGGCCTTGATCGGCTCGATCCCCTGGGCGTTGATCTTGGCCTCGTCCATGCCAGTGGCCCAGAAGTCGCCGACGATCTTCTCGATGCCGGCCGGGTTCTTGACCGCCGCGACCTGCTCGGCGAGCTGGTGCTGCACGGCGACCGAACGCTCGTCCAGGATGGTAAAGGCGCCCCAGCTGGTGCGGTCGGCCGGGATCTCATTGGCGGCCAGCCACTTGCTGTTGACGTAGTCACCGAACGCGCCACAGGCGTCCATGCTGGTGTCCAGATCGGACGGGTGGAAGGCGTTGTAGGCCGGCAGCTTGCTCTCGTCGAGCTTGTACTCGGTGGCGGCCGGGGCCGCCGGCGCGGCAGTGGAGGCTGCGCTGTCCGTGGCCGGGGTTTCGTTCTTGCCGCAGCCGACCAGCGCGGCCGAAACGGCCAGGGTCAGCAGTACCAGTTTGGGTGTACGTGCGATCACGTGATTGGCCTCCAGGCCGGAAAAGTCGTGCAGGAATGGCCCCGAAGAGCCTGTGGGCCAGACGATACGCCGCCGGCCCGGCCTGCAAGGGTGTCGAAGGTCATGGCCGATGGCAAGAGGCCTGATCCGGTCAACTGCGGACGTGGCCCCGGCCGGCAGCGGCCAAGGAAAAGCCCCGCCTTGCGGCGGGGCCTGGGGGTGTCAGCCCGGGTCTGGCTCAGTTGGCTTTGGTGCCGAAATCGTACTTGGCCTGCACATACACCGCGCGTCCGTACGGGTTGTAGATGCTGCTGTTGTACGGCGAGGCGATATTGCCGGCGTAGCTGTGGGCCTGGCCGTCGGGCATCTTGTTGAAGACGTTGTTGACCATCAGCGACAGGGTCAGGTTGTCCAGCGCCCGGTAGTTCACACTGAGGTTGTAGGTGGTGTAGGAGCCCCACTTGCCGGCTTTGTAACCGGACGGGTGGACGTAGTCGAAGCTCTCGCCCAGGTAGGACATGTAGTTCGGCGTCTTGCCGATGTAGTTGAAGTACAGCGTGGTGGTCCAGCGGTCCTTGGCCCAGCCCACCGAACCATCGGTACGGACCTTGGCGTAGGCGTCGTAGTACCACATCGCATACGGGTCGCGCAGCAGATCCAGATAGTCGTCGCCCGGCTGCGGCTGCAGCTCGCGCTTGAGGATGTTGGTGTAGTTGCTGGCGAACTGCAGCGAGCCGAAGCGGCCGATGTCCTGCACGTACTTGAAGCTGGCCGTCAGGGCCTGCAGGTTCTGGCGCGCGACGTTGAGCTTGGGCGTGAAGATCTGCTCGATGTTGCCGGCCGCATCGCGGGTGATCCAGTCAGCGACGTTCTCGCAGCTGGCCGAGGTCGGGTTGCCCTGGCCATTGCGGCAGTAGTACTCCGCGCGCAGCAGCTGGTCCGAGCTCAGGGTGTCGACTTCGTTGTCGATCTTCCAGTTGTAGTAGTCCACCGAGACCGAGAGGTTGTTCATCGGTGCCCAGACCACGCCGGCGTTCCAGACATCGGCGGTGATCGGTTCCAGCTCCGTGTTGCCGGCCTGCACGCCGAACACCGACTCGTTGCCGTACGGGCAGGCGAGGGTATCGGCCGGGGCGTAGCCGAGCTGGCCGCAACGGTAGTAATCGACCGCGCCGTTGGCGTAGTAACCGCTCTCGCCCTGGAAGGCGTCGGGCAGGGTCGGCGCACGGAACGCGGTGCCGTACTTGCCACGGAACAGCAGGCTTTCGATCGGACGGAACTCCACGCCGACGCTGTAGGTGGCCTTGTCGACGGTGTTGTTGGCGATCTTGTAGGCGTCGTAGCGACCCGAGCCGGTCACGGTGAGCGAGTCGATCAGCGGCAGGCGCAGTTCGGAGGTCACCGCGTAGTTGCTGCGATGGCCATTACCGGCCACCGAGGTGGTGCCCCACACGCTGCCGTCCATCAAGCGCTCATCCGGACGGTAGTCCCAGCCTTCGCTGCCGGCTTCGGCGACCACGGCAAAGCCTGCATCGCCACCGGGCAGGGTGAACAGCGAGCCGTTGGTGAGCTGGAAGCGGCCCAGGTTCTGCCAGGTCTTGCTCTGGTTGTAGGTGTAGCCGGTGAAGGTCTGGAAATCGCCGGCTGGCAGCTGCGAATAGAACGCGCCCCAGTTCGGGCTGTAGATGTTGTAGCCGTCATCGGTGGTGCCCAGCACCGGGCCGAGCACGCGGTTCTCGAAGTAGCTGTCGATGTCATCGGCCCAGCGCACGAAGCCGCGCTCGGTCAGCTTGTATTCGCCGCGGCTGAAGCTGGCGCTGTAATCCCAGTTGCCGAACGTGCCACGCCCGCCCAGGGTGACCTGGTAGGCCTTGTTGCGGTCGGTGTTGAGGATGTCCTTGTAGCCGTTCGGCCCGATGTCCTCAGGCGCGAACGCGCGCTGCAGGTTCATGTACTGATCGGTGTCCTGGTCATAGAACGCGCCGAAGCTCAGGTCGCTGCCCCAGAACGTATACCCCGAACCCGGCGTGTACTTGACCTCTTCCAGGCTGTACAGCGCATCGGCGAACAGGGTGAAGTTGTCGTTCACATCGAACGTCATCGAGCTGTAGAACTGGCTGCTCTCCTTGTCGTTCTTCAGCGTGCGGTAGCCGGCGCCGTAGGCCGAGCCGCAGGACTCGCCGGCCGCGCGCGTGCCCAGCACGGTGGTGCCGCCGAACTGACCGGCGACGCTGGCGCAACGGGTCGGGTCCATCATCACGAACGCGTTGTTGTCGGCGGGCAGATAGACCAGGAAATCGTTGGCGGGCACCTGCGCGCTGTAGCCGATGCGGTTGTTGGTGCGGGTCAGGTCGCGCTGGTAGCCCCAGATCGGGTTGCTCTTTTCGTACTGCACGTTGACCAGTGCATTGAAGCGGTCATCGGCGCTGTTGAAGCCCCTGGCGCCGCTGACGCGGATGTTGTTGCCGCCGCCTTCGGTGGTGGCGCCGCCGCGGACATTGAGCACGCCGCCATCCATGCGCTCCTTGAGGATGATGTTGACCACGCCGGCGATGGCGTCAGAGCCGTACAGCGAGGACTGGCCGCCGGGCAGGATCTCGATGCGCTCGACGATGTCGATCGGAATGCCGCTGAGGTTGTTGAACGCGTCGCTGCCGTTGTACAGCGCCGGGTACTGCAGCATCGGCCGGCCGTTGATCAGGTATTTGGTGTAGCCCGGGTCCAGGCCGAACATGCCGGCCGCTTCGGCACCCTGGGTGAAGGAGGCGGCGGTCTGGCCGCCCTGCAGGCCGCCAGTGGTCAGCGAAGACTGCTGCAGCACCTCGGAGATGCTGGTGAAGCCGCGGGTCTGGATGTCCTCGGCGGTGACGGTCAGCACCGGTGTGTGGTTCTCGATCTCGGTCTGCGGGATCAAGGACCCGGTGACGGTGACGCGGTCGAGATTGGTGGCGGCGTTGTCCTGTGCGAAGACGGTGGCGCTGGTGAGCAGCAGGCCGGTGAGGACGGCGGCGGCAAGCGGATGACGCGAGATCGAATTACCTTGGCGAGACATGTGCAACCCCATGTAGTGGTGATGTCGTGGCTTTCCCTTCCGTGGGACCTCTTGATTGCGTGCAACAACGATCCGGTATCAGGCCTGCATGGCCGTCCTTGGGTGTTTCATTCTGCGTTCAGTCCGTACCGGCGTGCCGCGAACGTAACACGCGCTTAACGTGAAATACGCTGAATGGCCTCGGCCTGTCTGCGGCGAAGGCGAGGCGTTATTGAAATATCTTGAAAAACAATGGGCTGGATGAACATGAAACTTTATTCATATTGCGCTGCGGCCTGACTGCTGAACCGGGGCGTGATTAACAAGTGGGATGAAACCGGTAATCGCATTCCGAATGTGCGATGCCGCATGAAAAAAGCCCCGCCTTTCGGCGGGGCTTTCTGGTGTCAGCGCTGAGTGGCTATGGTGTTACTTCCCGCCAAATTCATACTTGGCCTGCACATACACGGCCCGGCCGTAGATGTTGTAGAAGTAATTGTTGTAAGGCGTACCGGAGGTGCCCGGGTAGTTGCTCGCTTGGTTGTCGGGCATCTTGTTGAACACATTGTTGACCATGACCGAGAAGGTCATGTTCTCCGCTGCCCGGTAGTTCACGCTCAGGTTGTAGGTGGTGTACGAACCCCACTTGCCAGCCTTGGCGCCCGAGGGGTGCACGTAGTCATAGCCGTTGCCGGCGTAAGCCAGGTAGTTCGGGGTCTTGCCGACATAGTTGAAGTACAGCGTGGTGGTCCACTTGTCCAAGGCCCAGGCCAGCGAGCCATCGGCGCGCACCTTGGCGTAGGAGTCGTAGATCCACATGTTGTACGGATCGCGCAGCAGGTCCAGGTATTCATCGCCCGGCTGCGGCTGCAGCTCGCGCTTGATCATGTTGGTGTAGTTGGTGGAGAACTGCAGTGCACCGAAACGACCCAGTTCCTGCACGTACTTGGCACTGGCGGTGATGGCCTGCAGGTTCTGGCTGGCCACGTTCATCTTCGGGGTGTAGATCTCGTCCAGAACGCCGGACGCATCACGGGTGATCCACTCGTTGACATTGTCGCAGCTGGCCGAGGTGTTGTTGACCAGGCCGTTGCGGCAGTAGTACTCGGCCAGCAGCAGCTGGTCCGAGCTCAGCGTGTCGACTTCGTTCTTGATCTTCCAGTTGTAGTAATCGACCGAGAAGGACAGGTTGCTCAACGGTGCCCAGACCACGCCGGCATTCCACACATCGGCGGTGATCGGTTCCAGGTCCGGGTTGCCGGCACGCTGGCCGAACACCGAGACGCTGTCATAGGCGCAGCCGGTGGTATCGGTCGGCGCATAGCCGAGCTGGCCGCAGCGGTAGTAGTCGGTGGAGCCGTTGGCGTAGTAGCCGCTCAGGCCCTGGAACGCATCGGACAGGCTGGGCGCGCGGAACGCGGTGCCGTACTTGCCGCGGAACAGCAGGCTCTCGATCGGACGGAACTCGACGCCGACACTGTAGGTTGCCTTGTCGACGGTGCTGTCACCGATCTTGAAGGCGTCATAGCGGCCCGAACCGGTGACGGTCAGCGAGTCGAGCAGCGGCAGGCGCAGCTCGGAGGTCAGCGAGTAGTTGCTGCGATGGCCTGCACCGGCGACCGCGGTCGTGCCCCATACGCTGCCGTCCATCAGGCGCTCGTCCGGGGTGTAATCCCAGCCTTCGCTGCCGGCTTCGGCAACGACGGCGAAACCGGCATCACCGCCGGGCAGCGAGAACAGCGTGCCGTTGGTGAGCTGGAAACGGCCCAGGTTCTGCCACGTGCGGCTCTGGCTCTCCGTGTAACCGGTGAAGGTGGCGAAGTCGCCGGCCGGGATCGGCGCATAGAATGCGTCCCAGTTCGGCGCGAACACTGCGTAGCCGCTGCGGGTGCCCAACTGCGGGCCCAGTACGTGCTCTTCGAAGTAGTTGTTGATCGGATCGGCCCAGCGCACGAAATTGCGCTCGGTCAGCTTGTACTCGCCGCGGGTGAAGCTGGCGCTGTAATCCCAGTTGCCCAGCGTGCCGCGGCCCCCCAGGGTCACCTGGTAAGCCTTGTTGCGGTCGGTGTTGAGGATGTCCTTGTAGCCGTTGGCGCTGATGTCTTCCGGGGCGAACGCGCGCTGCAGGTTCATCCACTGGCCGCTGGTCTGGTCCCAGAAGCGACCGTAACCGGAGGCCGTGCCCCACCAGGTGTAGTTGGAGCCGGTGGCGTACTTCACGTCCTCATAGCTGTACAGCACGTCGCCGAACAGCTGCAGGCTGTCACTGGCATCGAAGGTGAACGAGCTGTAGACCTGCGCGCTGTCCTTGCCGTTCTTGACGGTCTTGTAGCCCGGGCTGTAGATCGAGCCGCAGGACTGGCCGGCCGCACGCGTGCCGAGCACGGTGGTACCACCGAACTGGCCGGCGACGTTGGCGCACAGGTTCGGATCCATCATCAGGTAGGCGTTGCCGGCCGCCGGATTGACGACCAGGAAGTCATTGGTCGGCACCTGGGCGGTGTAGCCCTTGCCATTGGTCGTCTTGGTGACGTCGCGCTGGTAGCCCCAGATCGGATTGCTCGACTCGAACTGGGCATTGACCAGCACGTTGAGGCGATCGTCGGCGCTGTTGAAGCCGGTCGCGCCGCTGACGCGGAAGGTGCTGCCGCCGCCTTCGGTGTAGGTGCCGCCGCGCACGTTGAGTACGCTGCCGTCCATCCGCTCTTTCAGGATGATGTTGACCACGCCGGCAATCGCATCCGAGCCGTACAGGGAGGACTGGCCACCGGGCAGGATCTCGATGCGCTCGACGATGTCGATCGGGATGCCGCTGATGTTGTTGAACGTATCGCCGCCGTTGTACAGGGCGGGGTAGGACAGCATGGGCCGGCCGTTGATCAGGTACTTGGTGTAGCTCGGGCTCAGGCCGAACATGCCGGCCGCTTCAGCGCCCTGGGTGAACGAGGCGGAGGTCTGGCCGCCCTGCAGGCCGCCGGTGGTCAGCGAGGACTGCTGCAGCACATCGGCCACGCTGGTGAAGCCGCGGGTCTGGATGTCTTCGGCGGTGATGGTCACCACCGGGGTATGGGTTTCAATCTCGGTCTGCGGGATCAGCGAACCGGTGACGGTGACCTTGTCCAGGTTGGTGGTACCGGTGTCCTGGGCAAAGGCGGTGACGGCGCTGGTCAGCAGCATGCCGGTCAGTACGGCGGCGGTCAGCGGGTGGCGAGACAGAGTGGAGCTGTGGCGAGACATGGGCATCCCCGAGTGCGGTGTCGACGTGGGTAGGGCCTTCCATGGAAGCGATTACATCTGCGTGTGAAGCTTTCCGTGCTTCGTCATCGAACGTAACACGGGCTTAACGAGGCTTACACAGCTCAGTCACATAGCCATTGGCCATAAGGCTGGAGGTTCGATAAAAAGTGTTTGAAAATCAGTCGTGTATGAAAATGTAACAATTTGTAACAACGGAGTGGATGGCGCAATGCTGAATGGTAGCGGTTGAAAACGATTACTGTTTCCGAGGTCGTCGTTTCGGTTTCGCTTCCCCTTTCGCGCCGGTGGCGGCGCGGGTGACGTGGCAGCCCCACAAACGCGAAACGCCCCTTTCGGGGCGCTCCGGATGGCGAACCGGCAGGGCAGGGCCCTGCACGGTCGCCGGTGTGGCCTGCGGCGGTTACTTGCCGAAGTCGTACTTGGCCTGGACGTACACGGCACGGCCGTACGCGTTGTACAGGCCGGTGTTGTACGGCGCACCCGAGGTGCCCAGGTAGCTGTAAGCCTGGCCGTCGGGCATCTTGTTGAACACGTTGTTGACCATCACCGACAGCGTCAGGTCATCCTGGGCGCGATAGTTCACGCTCAGGTTGTACGTGGTGTACGAGCCCCACTTGCCTGCCGCCTTGCCCGACGCCGGGTGGACGTAGTCATAGCCGTTGATGCCGGCCAGGTAGTTCGGGGTCTTGCCGATGTAGTTCGCGTACAGCGTGGTGGTGAACTTGTCGACCGACCAGCCAACGGAGGCATCGCTGCGGACCTTGGCGAAGTTGTCGTAGTTCCACATCGCGATCGGGTTGCCCAGCAGATCCTGGAACTCCTCACCCGGCTGCGACTGCACTTCACGCTTGAGCATGTTGGTGTAGTTGGCCGAGAACTGCAGCGAGCCGAAGCGGCCGATGTCCTGCAGATACTTGAAGCCGACCGTCACGGCCTGCAGGTTCTGGCGAGCCACGTTCATCTTCGGGGTGTACAGGCTGCTCAGGTTGCCGGCGGCGTCGCGCACGACCCAGTCGGCCACATTCTGGCAGCTGGCCGAAGAGCCGTTGGGCAGGCCGTTGCGGCAGTAGTACTCGGCCAGCAGAAGCTGGTCGGTGCTGGCCGTATCGACTTCGTTCTCGATCTTCCAGTTGTAGTAGTCGGCCGAGATGGAGAGGTTCGCCATCGGTGCCCAGACCACGCCTGCATTCCAGACGTCGGCCGTGATCGGCTCCAGGTCCGGGTTGCCGGCGCGCTCGGAGTACACCGAGACGTTGTCGTGGTAACGGCAGTCGGCGGTGTTGCCCGGTGCATAGCCCAGGGTGCCGCAACGGTAGTAGTCGGTCGAGTTGGCCGCGTAGTACCCGCTCTTGCCCTGGAAGGCATCGGACAGGGTCGGTGCGCGGAAGGCAGTGCCGTACTTGCCGCGGAACAGCAGGCTGTCGATCGGGCGGTATTCCAGGCCCAGGCTGTAGGTAGCCTTGTCGACGGTGTTGTCGGCGATCTTGAACGCGTCATAGCGACCCGAAGCGGTCACCGTGACCTGCTCCAGCACCGGCATGCGCAGTTCGGAGGTCACCGCATAATTGCTGCGGTGGCCATTGCCGGCCACGGCCGAGGAGCCCCACACCTGGCCGTCCAGCAGGCGCTGGTCGGGGGAGTAGTCCCAGCCTTCGCTGCCACCTTCAACCACCACGGCGAAGCCGGCATCGCCGCCCGGCAGCGAGAACAGCGAGCCGTTGGTGATCTGCACGCGGCCCAGGTTCTGCCAGGTACGGCTGCGGTTGGTCGCGTAGCCG
Source organism: Stenotrophomonas sp. BIO128-Bstrain (assembly GCF_030128875.1). Taxonomy (NCBI): domain Bacteria; kingdom Pseudomonadati; phylum Pseudomonadota; class Gammaproteobacteria; order Lysobacterales; family Lysobacteraceae; genus Stenotrophomonas; species Stenotrophomonas sp. BIO128-Bstrain. The sequence continues at coordinate 659,836 of NZ_CP124620.1, forward strand.
GTGAAGCTGGCGAAATCTTCTGGCGAGATCGGCGAGTAGAACGCGTCGTAGTTCGGGTTGTAGATGCCCCAGCCGTCGGCCGTGGTGCCCAGCTGCGGGCCCAGTACGTGTTCGGCGAAGTAGTTGTTGATCGGGTCCTTCCAACGCATGAACTTGTTTTCGGTGAGCTTGTACTCACCGCGGGTGAAGCTGGCGCTGTAGTCCCAGTTGCCGGCCATGCCCTTCGCGCCCAGGGTCACCTGGTAGGAGCGGCTCTCGTCACTGTTGAGGACGTCGTTGTAGCCCTGGCCACCGATGTCTTCCGGGGCGAACGCGCGCTGCAGGTTCACCACCTTGCCCGAGGACTGGTCGTAGAAGCCGCCCATGCCGCTCTTGGTGCCCCACCACAGGTAGCTCGAACCGGAGGTGTACTCGGTCTTTTCCTTGCTGTACAGCACGTCGGCGAACAGCTGCAGGTTGTCGTTGACGTCGAAGGTCATCGCCGAATAGAACTGGCCGCTGTCCTTGCCGTTCTTGAGCGTCTTGTAGCCGGCGCCGAAGTAGGTGCCGCACGACTGGCCGGTCGGGCGGGTGCCCAACACGGTGGTGCCACCGAACTGGCTGGCCACGTTGGCGCAGTTGTTCGGGTCCATCATGTACAGGCGGTTGGTATCGGCGTCGATGACGGCGAAATCGTTGCTCGGCAGCTGCGCGGTGTAGCCGTTGGCATTGGTGGTGCGGGTCAGGTCGCGCTGGTAGCCCCAGATCGGGTTGCTCGACTCGATCTGCACGTTGACCAGTGCGTTGAAGCGGTCATCGAACGCGCTGAAACCGTGCGCGCCGCTGAAGCGAACGCTGTTGCCGCCACCTTCGGTGTAGGTGCCGCCGCGCACGGAGATGCTGCCACCGTCCATGCGTTCCTTGAGGATGATGTTGACCACGCCGGCGATGGCGTCCGAACCGTACAGCGACGACTGGCCGCCCGGCAGGACTTCAATGCGCTCGACGATGTCGATCGGAATGCCGCTGATGTTGTTGAACGTATCGCCGCCGTTGTACAGCGCCGGATACGACATCATCGGACGGCCGTTGATCAGGTACTTGGTGTAACCCGGGTTCAGGCCGAACATGCCCGAGGCTTCCGCGCCCTGGGTGAAGGACGCCGAGGTCTGGCCGCCCTGGAGGCCGCCGGTGGTCAGCGAGGACTGCTGGAGGACTTCGGCCACGCTGGTGAAGCCGCGGGTCTGGATGTCCTGCGCGGTGATGGACATCACCGGCGTCTGGGTTTCGATATCGGTCTGCGGAATCAGCGAGCCGGTGACGGTGACTTTGTCCAGCGTCGTGGCTTTATCCTGTGCCATGGCCGGAGCGGCTGCGGTGGCGATCAGGGCGGAGAACAGTGCAGCGGCGAGCGTGTTGCGACGTGCGGTGGTGCTGTAATTCATTGATAGTCCATAGAACAAAACAGAAAGCACTGACGCCAATGATTCCCTCCCGGAACGCGCGGAAAACGCTCAACGTAGTGCGTTTCGACCGTAACATGAACTTAACGAAAATTGCATGGTTTCGTAGCAATCGGGATTTTCAGTCAGGTGCAGTCAAGGCTGTATAGTGTTGCGTCCAATTGTTGTGTTCCCGGAGTGCCCGCAGTGACTGCCAGCCAAGTGCGTCGTCCCCACGCCAGCCAAGTGCAGAAGGGGTTGTCGCCGCATCCGCGCGTGCGCAACGTGATCGCAGTGGGGTCGGGCAAGGGCGGGGTCGGCAAGTCCACCACCGCGGTCAACCTGGCCGTCGCACTTGCCGCGCTCGGCGCGCGCGTGGGCCTGCTGGATGCCGATATCTACGGCCCCAGCGTGCCCGCCATGCTCGGTCTGAGTGGCCGTCCGGAAAGCCCGGACAACAAGTCGATCGAGCCGATGCGCGCGTTCGGGGTGGAGACCATGTCGATCGGTTACCTGATCGAGGACGAGACGCCGATGATCTGGCGCGGGCCGATGGCCACCTCGGCGATGACGCAGTTCTTCAATGACACGCTGTGGGACGACCTGGATTACCTGCTGATCGATCTGCCGCCGGGCACCGGCGACATCCAGCTCACCCTGACCCAGAAGATTCCGCTGGCCGGCGCGGTGATCGTCACCACGCCGCAGGACATCGCCACGCTGGACGCGAAAAAGGCGCTGAAGATGTTCGAGAAGGTGGAGGTGCCGGTGCTGGGCATCGTCGAGAACATGGCCGTGCATACCTGCAGCAACTGCGGCCAGGTCGAGCATCTGTTCGGTGAGGGCGGTGGCGAGCGCATGGCCGCCCAGTACGGGGTGCCGCTGCTGGGGTCGCTGCCGCTGGAGATCGGCATCCGCGAGCAGGGCGATGCCGGTACGCCGATCACTGCTGCCGCGCCGGCGTCTTCTGCGGCCCAGGCCTACCTGCGCGCGGCCGAGCGGTTGATCGAGGAAGTGGCCAAGCGGCCGCGGGCAGCCATCCCGATCCTGTCCTCGTTGATCTGAGCGCGGGAACGCCCCCGTATTGTCCAGGCCCGGCCCCCGCCGGGCCTGTTCGTTTCCAGGCCTCAGTGGCCAGGCAGTGCCGCGACGGCTTCGACGCTGGTCGCGGCCGGGGCCGCTGTTTAGAATCGACACCCGGGCGCCCATTGGCGGTGCCGTTGTTCCTTCCGCACCCAGGACCCCCCCCATGAGCATCAAGAGTGACCGCTGGATCCGTCAGATGGCCGAGCAGCACGGCATGATCGAGCCGTTCGAAGCTGGCCAGGTCAAGCAGGCCAATGGCCAGCGCATCGTCAGCTACGGCACCTCCAGCTACGGCTACGACGTCCGTTGCTCGCGCGAGTTCAAGGTGTTCACCAACATCAACTCCACCATCGTCGACCCGAAGCACTTCGACCCGGGCAGCTTCGTGGACATCGTGGGTGATGAGTGCATCATCCCGCCCAACAGCTTCGCGCTGGCGCGCACCGTGGAGTACTTCCGCATCCCGCGCGACACGCTCGTGGTGTGCCTGGGCAAAAGCACCTACGCGCGCTGCGGCATCATCGTCAACGTGACCCCGCTGGAGCCGGAGTGGGAAGGGCATGTGACCCTGGAATTCAGCAACACCACGCCGCTGCCGGCGCGCATCTATGCCAACGAAGGCGTGGCCCAGATGCTGTTCTTCCAGGCCGACAAGGACGATATCTGCGAGACGTCCTACAAGGACCGCGGTGGCAAGTACCAGGGCCAGACCGGCGTCACGCTGCCGCGGACCTGATGATCACGCCGGTGGCGCGGCGCACCTGATCGATCCCCGGGCGTGCTGCCGCGTCCGCGCCTGGTAGAGCCGACCGTTGGTCGGCTGCTTCTGCGGTTACCGTTACCCATCAAGGGGCGACCACAAAAAAAGCGCGGAGTACTCCGCGCTTTTTTTGTGGCTTGGTCCGACGTGCGGCGTGGTGACCCAAAAGCAGCGGGCCAAAAAGCAGCGGACCAACGGTCCGCTCTACTTGCGGCCGAACAGCAGGCCGATGCCCACCGCCACCAGCACGACCGGCCACCAGGTGAGGATCAGCTTTCCCATGTTCATGTTGGTCCAGCCCAGATTGCTGGCCAGCAGGAACAGGCCGACAAGGATCAGGACGATGGCGGCGACAAGGTTGGAACGCATCAGGGGCAGGGTCCGCTAGGGCTGGGGCGAATATCCTAGCCGTTCCTTCCAGAGTGCGACACGCTCGGCCAGCACCTCCGGGTCAAAACGGTGTGCCTGCCCCTGGCCCCAGACCGGGCCCGGCCATGCCGGATCGCCGACATGGCGCCCGATCACATGGAAATGCAGCTGGCGCACGATGTTGCCCAGCGAGCCGATGTTGATCTTCTCGACCCCATCGGTGCCCTTGAGCGCCTTGCACGCCCGGTTCAACTCGGTCCGCAGCTTGTCCTGCTGCTCGCCATCCAGGTCGATCCATTCGGTCACGCCACTCAGGCGTGGGACCAGGATCAGCCAGGGATACCTTTCATCGTTCATCAATCGCACTTGCGATAACGGCCCTTCTGCTACCAGTACGCTGTCGGTGGCCAGGCGTGAATCCAGTTCGAACTCGCTCATCCAAGATGCTCCGCAAAGAAGTCCAGGGTGCGTTCCAGCGCCAGGTGGGCGCTGTCTGGATCATACGCATGTCCGACGCTGCGGTTGAAGGCATGATCGGCCGGGTAGACGAACGTGGCCATCTGCGGCAGCTTCTCGCGGTGGGCCTTGATCGCTTCAGGCGGGATGCTCTTGTCCTGGGCGCCGAAGTGGAACATGACCGGCGCCTTGGGCGCTTCGTCCAGGTACTTCACATTGCGGGCGCCGTAATAGCTGACTGAGGGCAGGCCCAGGCGCAGCGCGGAGAGCAGGGCGATGCTGCCGCCCCAGCAGTAGCCCACCGTGCCGACCTTGCCAGCCGGTGCCAGCCGCGACGCGGCGGCCCGGACGATCTCCAGCGCTTTTTCCACCCCGAGTTCGTCCACCATCTGCAGGCCGGCGGCCACGCCTTCACTGTCGTAAGGCAGTTCCGGCGGTTCGGTCCCGTCCGGGGCCGACTCGGCCAGGTCGAAGAACGAGGGGGCCAGCACCGCATAGCCCTTGGCGGCATAGTCGTCGGCCACCGCGCGGATGTGCGGGTTGGCGCCGAAAATCTCCTGGATCACCACCAGGCCCCCGCGCGGTTTGCCTGCCGGCGTTGCCTGCCAGGCGCGGACCGGTCCGTAATGCGTATCGAGCGTGATCCACTCACCCATGGTGTGAGACTCCGTTGGTTCAGGCATTCATTATCGGCCCCGCGCGGGTTAGCGTGATGTCAGCGGGCATGCGGTATCTGGCGGGATCGACCCGATCCGGTTCAGGGGCGCGGGCTGAACGCCGGTATACTTGCCGCCGTTTCCGGCCCCAGGTCCCCACGCCATTCCGGCATGGGCCCAGGCCCCCAGAGTCCTTGCGATCCATGTCCCAGCTGAACCCCAAAGTCGGCTTCGTCAGCCTTGGCTGCCCGAAGGCCCTTGTCGATTCCGAGCGCATCCTGACCCAGCTGCGGTCCGAGGGCTACGACATCGTTCCCTCTTATGACTCGGCCGACGTGGTGGTGGTCAACACCTGCGGCTTCATCGATTCGGCCGTGACCGAGTCGCTGGATGCGATCGGCGAGGCGATGAACGCCAACGGCAAGGTGATCGTCACCGGTTGCCTGGGCAAACGCCCGGAGCAGATCCGCGAGGCCTACCCGAACGTGTTGGCGGTGTCCGGTCCGCAGGACTACATGAGCGTGATGGAGGCCGTGCACGCCGCGCTGCCGCCCAAGCACGATCCCTTCGTGGATCTGGTGCCCGATTACGGCATCAAGCTGACCCCGCGCCATTACGCGTACCTGAAGATTTCCGAAGGCTGCAACCACAAGTGCAGCTTCTGCATCATCCCCTCGATGCGCGGCAAGCTGGTCTCGCGCCCGGTGGATGAGGTGCTGCGCGAAGCCGAGCGGCTGGTGCGTGGTGGCGTCAAGGAACTGCTGGTGGTGTCCCAGGACACCTCGGCCTATGGCGTGGACGTGAAGTACGCCGAGCGCATGTGGCGTGACAAGGCCTACCAGACCCGCCTGAAGGCGCTGTGCGAAGGCCTCTCCGAGCTGGATGCGTGGACCCGCATGCATTACGTCTACCCGTACCCGCACGTGGACGAGATCGTGCCGCTGATGGCCGAGAACCGGATCCTGCCGTACCTGGATATCCCGTTCCAGCATGCCAGCCCGCGCATCCTCAAGCTGATGAAGCGCCCGGGCGCGGTCGACAAGACGCTCGAGCGCGTGCAGCGCTGGCGCCAGCTGTGCCCGGACATCACGGTGCGCTCGACCTTCATCGTCGGCTTCCCCGGCGAGACCGATGCCGAGTTCGAGGAGCTGCTGAGCTTCCTGGACGAGGCGCAGCTGGACCGCGTCGGTGCGTTCGCTTACTCGCCGGTCACCGGCGCGACCGCCAACGATCTGCCCGGTGCGGTGCCCGAAGAAGTGAAGCAGGAGCGCCTGGCCCGCTTCATGGAGCGCCAGGCGGAGATTTCCGCCGCGCGCCTGGAAGCCAAGATCGGCACCGTGCAGCAGTGCCTGGTCGATGCCATCGAAGACGGCATCGCGGTGGCCCGTTCCAAGGCCGATGCACCGGAGATCGACGGTCTGGTGCATATCCAGAACGCGGAAGAAGCCAAGCTGCGCGTGGGTCAGTTCGTCGATGTGGAGATCACCGAGAGCGACGACCACGATCTGTTCGGTGACGCGATCCTCGCCGCCGAAGCGCGCAAGCCGTTCGATCTGCACGTGCTGTGATCGTATCGGCGTCGGCTGCCGATACTGGCGGTCGACGCCGCTTCATCGCACCACCGCGCAACGCGGTGGATGCGGCCTGCTTCGCACAGCCGATCTATGCCGGGCTGCGCGAGTTCCAGGATCTGATGGGCGCATCCGACTGGCCCACCATCGCAGCACTCGATGCGCGCCTCGCGTTGCCAGACAAGCATCTGGCCGAGCAGGACGAGGCGTTGCTGGCCGACGGCCTGCACTATGAAACGCGCATCGCCGGGCGCGGCCGGATCGCCACGCGTGCGGACAACTGGCATGACCTGTTCAACGCCCTGATCTGGGCGCGTTACCCTGCCATCAAGCGCGCGCTCAACCAGCAGCAATGCCGGCACATCGCGGCGATGGCGCCGGGGCAACGCAACCGTGCGCAGGCTGCACTGACCCAGTTCGACGAAACAGGCGTGATCGTGCGGGTGCGCGACCCTGCGCTGCTGGGCGCATGGGACCGGCACGACTGGCCGGCGCTGTTCGTGGACGGAGCAGGGCACTGGCGCAACGGTGATATCGCCGTCGCGGCGGTGATCGGGCATGCGCTGCTGGAGCAGGCCCTGCTGCCGGACCGCCTGCTGGTCGGCAAGTGCGTGGTGGTACCGAGTGATGACGATGCCAGTGCGGTCGCGGCGGTGGCGCAGGCCATCGCGGACGGTGAGCGGCTTGGTGATCCGTTGGAGCTGCGTCCGTTGCCGTTGGCGGGGATTCCCGGGTGGCACGCGCGGCAGGCGGCGGCCTTCTATGCGCAGGCCGACTACTTCCGCCCGTTGCGCCCGGGGCGCGTGTATCCCACAGCGCTGGGGTGATTCGGCGGCTGCAGTGATGATGTGCGCGCATTTCACGTAGGGCGTGGCACTACTCCCGGTGGTTTCCAACATCCCCGGTAGATCCACGCCACGCGTCGATGCACTTGCCGTCAGCCGGGATACGCCACCGACAGGATCGCAAACCCATGGCGGCCACTGGGCAGTTCCACTTCGAACTCATCGTCCACGCGCTTCTTCAGCAATGCGCGGGCCAAGGGCGAATCGATGCTGATCCAGCCGGCACCGGCGTCGGTCTCGTCCGGACCAACGATGCGGTACACGTGGATATCGCCCGAGTCGACGTTCTCCAGCTCGACCGTCGCGCCGAAGAACACGGCGTTCGGATCGGTCGGCGCCGTATCGACGATGCGCAGCGCCTCCAGTCGCTTGGTCAGGTAACGCACGCGCCGGTCGATCTCACCTAGCTGCTTCTTGCGGTAGGTGTATTCGGCATTCTCGGAGCGGTCGCCTTCCGCGGCGGCGGCGGCCAGCGCCTTCACCACCTCCGGGCGCTTGTGCCGCCACAGTTCATCCAGTTCGGTCTTCAGCCGCTGGTGGCCCTGTGCGGTGATCAGGGCCGTGCTTTTTTCCGCGGGGGGACGCCAACGCGACATCAGGTCTGCTTGTGCTCGTCAAAAGGTGCCGCGCCATGCGGCGCGACACGGAGTATCAGCGCTTTCCGCCGAAAATACCGCCCAGCAGGCCGCGCACGATCTGGTTGCCCAGCTTGGTGCCGACGGTGCGCGTGGTCTGCTTGGCCATGGTTTCGATCATGCCCTGGCGGCGCTTGGTGCCGAAGATCGCATCCTTGATCGACTGGCCGAAGCCGCCTTCCTGCGCCTCATCCTGCTGGCGGGTGCGGGCCTTGGGCGCATCGGCCTGCTCGACCGCCTGCTGCGCGCGCTGCGCCAGCCGTTCCGCCGCCGATTCGCGATTGATCGCGGTGTCGTAGCGGGTGCCGACCGGGCTGCCGGCGCGCACCTGCGCACGTTCGGCCTCGCTGATCGCACCCATCCGGCAGCGCGGCGGTGCGATCTGGGTCTGCTGCACGGGGGAGGGGATGCCCTTGTCCTGCAGTGTGGAGACCAGCGCCTCGCCGGTACCCAGCTTGGCCAGCGTGGCAGCCACGTCCAGTTTCGGATTGGGCACGAAGGTTTCGGCGGCGACCTTCACCGCCTTCTGGTCGCGCGGGGTGAACGCACGCAGCGCGTGCTGCACGCGGTTGCCGAGCTGGCCAAGAATGTTGGCCGGCACGTCATCGGGGAACTGCGAGCAGAAATACACGCCCACGCCCTTGGAACGGATCAGCCGGACCACCTGCTCGATGCGCTGCGCCAACGCGGGCGGTGCGTCATCGAAGAGCAGATGCGCTTCATCGAAGATGAAGACCAGCTTGGGCTTCTCCAGATCGCCCACTTCCGGCAGTGTTTCGAACAGCTCCGAGAGCAGCCACAGCAGGAAGGTCGAGTACAGCCGCGGTTTCAGTACCAGCTGGTCGGCGGCGAGGATGCCGATCACGCCGCGGCCGTCGTGGTTGACGCGCATGATGTCGGCCAGCTCCAGCGCAGGCTCGCCGAAGAAGGCCTCGCCGCCGTCCTGCGACAGGCGCAGCAGCGAACGCTGGATGGCCGCCACCGTCTGCGCGCTGACCAGCCCGTATTCGGTGGAGATGTCCTTGCGCTCTTCGGCGACCAGGCCGAGCAGGGCGCGCAGGTCATCCAGGTCGAGCAGCAGCAGGCCGCGGTCGTCGGCGAGCTTGAACACGATGTCCAGCACGCCGGCCTGGGTGTCGTTGAGCTCCAGGATGCGGGCCAGCAGGGTCGGGCCCATCTCGCTCACCGTGGTGCGCACCGGGTGGCCGAGCTTGCCGTACAGGTCCCAGAAAATGGTGGGGCTGGCGGCGGGCGCGTAGTCGGCCACGCCCAGGTCCTTCGCGCGCTGCAGCAGCGCATCCGTCCCGGCACCGGCTACGGCGAGGCCGGACACGTCACCCTTCACATCAGCCAGGAACACCGGCACGCCGATCCGCGAGAAGCCTTCGGCCAGCGTCATCAGGGTGACGGTCTTGCCGGTACCGGTCGCGCCGGCCACCAGGCCGTGCCGGTTGCCCAGCCGCGGCAACAGGGTGACGGGGATATCGTCGGTGATGCCTTTGCCGAGCAGAATCGGATCCATGGTCAACTCGCAGTGTGAATAGGCGGGATTCTAAACGTCGGCACTGACCGGCCGGCAGACGGGTTGCCCCGATGCAAGCGGCACGGCTACTCTGCCCCATCGTTCGCACACAGTGCCAAAAATGCCCGTTCCTGTCTTGCTTGTCCGTGGTTGGCCGTTGCTGGCGGTCGCCGCGATGCTGTCGTTCGTCCCCGAGGCCCATGCCCAGCGCGTCTCCGCCCGCGACAAGGCCAAGGTGGAGGCGCTCGATCAGCGCATGACAGCCGCCGAGAAGCGCTACAACGCGGCGCTGGTGCTGGTGAACAATGCCGACCCGAAAGGCACCAACGAGGCCGATGCCGCGCTGGAGGACATGGAGGATGTGATCAGCGCCTGCGTGGCCCAGAAGGGCTGCCAGGTCAGCAACCTGCTGCCGACCTACAAGCGCCTGCTCAAGAGCAACGCCGACAGCCAGCAGGACAGGGAGGACGGCACCGTCATCGCCGACGGCACCCTGCTGGAGGCCGACCCGGACCATGTCGGCCCGCTGGCTGCCGACGTGCCCGAAGCTGCCCGCGCCGCAGCGCTGCTCAATGACAAGCGCCACGCCTTCGACACCATGGTCGAGTACAACCCGGCCGTGCAGGCGGGCATCCGCCGCTGGCTGACCGACATGCGCCCGGCGCTGCTCACCAGCTACGAGAACTACCAGAACCTGCGGGCGGTGATGTGGCCGGAGTGGGAAAAGCGTGGCCTGCCCGAAGCGTTGCTGTTCGGCATCATGGCCAAGGAATCCAACGGGCGGGTGCATGCGTCCTCGCGTGCGGGCGCGGCGGGGTTGATGCAGTTCATGCCGGCCACCGGCCGTCGTTTCGGCCTGGGCCCGGATGGCACCGGCTTCGACACCCGCTTCGATGCGCGCAGCGCGGCCGAGGCCAGCGCCACCTACCTCAACGAGCGCATGCGCGAGCTCAACAACAGCGTCGAGCTGTCGCTGGCCGGTTACAACGGCGGTGAGGGCCGTGCCATCCGGGTGTTCCGCCAGTATCCGGGCCAGAGCTTCTGGACCGACAGCGTCTACAACCAGTTCCCGGGCGAGACCAAGGACTACGTGCCGATGGTGATCGCCGCGGCCTGGATCTATCTGCACCCGCAGCAGTACGGCGTGGAGTTCCCGAAGATCAACGCACAGCCGGCCACCATCCGCCTGGCCAAGTCGACCACGATCTATGAACTGACCATCTGCCTGGGCAGCACCGGCACCCGCGACGGCTACATGCGCGCGCTGCGCAACCTCAACCCGCGCTATGAGGCCGACGGCTGGATTCCGGCCGGCACCACCATCAACGCGACCACCCGCATCGCCGGGCTGTACAACCGCTTCTGTGTCAGCGGCCCGCGTGCCGATCTGGCCCGCACCCTGATCACCGCCGACCTCAATGCGGCGATCGTTCGCCCCACGGCGGTGAGCTACACCGGCAACGTGGCGGTCGGCAGCGTGGTGCCGGTCGCCCAGGCCCAGGCGATGCCAGCGGTGACCCCGGCCGCCCCGGTGGCGGTCCCGGCCGCCAAGCCCAAGGCCAAGCCGGCGCGCAGCTACAAGGTCGGCAAGGGCGAGACCCTGGGCAAGATCGCCGCCAGGTTCCAGTGCGACGTGCCCACGTTGGCGCGGGCCAACGGCCTCAAGGCCCCGGCCTATTCGCTCAGGCAGGGCCAGAGCATCAAACTGCAGGGCTGCGACAAGTAAGCCATAACCGGGTAGGCTCGCCGGCATCACGCCTGCGGCCGCCCGGCCCAGCACATCCATCGCAGCGTCGGCCACGTGCCGGCGCTCACCGCAACACGCATACAGGACAGCAAGATGGATATCACCGCAATCAACGAGATGTTCGCCAACATCCGTGAAAACACCGATTGGGACCTCAACGGCCCGATGCTGTGGGGCTACTTCTTCGTCAACACCACCCCGGAGCCGCTGCACGGCCTGGGCGAGAAGCTGGTCGAACTGGGGTACACCCTGGTGGAAGTGTTCGAACCGGATCTGGAAGAGGGCGAAGCCCCGTACCACGTGCTGCACGTGGAGCGCGCCGAGGTGCACACCGAAGCCTCGCTGGATGCCCGCAACCACGAGCTGCAGGCCCTGGCCGAAGCGAACGGCGTGGAAGACTACGACGGCATGGACGTCGGCCCGGTCGAGGTCTGATCGAGCGGAACATCGCACACAAAAAAACGCCCCGGTTTCCCAGGGCGTTTTTTTATGGGCGTGAGCCCGGGTAGTGCCGGCCATGTGCCGGCCCTACCGTCACTTCAGGGTGGCCAGCGCCTGCCCCAACTGCACCGCATGCTCGGCGTCCAGATGCGGCGCGAACTCGGCCACGCCTGGCGGCAGCAGCACGATCACGGTCGAGCCGTAATTGAAGCGCGCCATCTCCGCAAAGCGCTCCAGGGTGATGCCCTTGCCGCGGTAATCCTTGCGGGTGATGGTATCGCCGTAGGCCGGGATCTCCTCGCCGCCCCACACCGTCTCCACGCCGGAGACCAGCAATGCGCCGACCATCACCGAGACCATCGGGCCGAAATCGGTATCGAAGTGGCAGACCAGGCGCTCGTTGCGGGCGAACAGCCCGGGCACCTTGTTCACCGCCGCCGGCCCGACACTGAACAACCGACCCGGCACATGCACCGTCTCGCGCAGCGTGCCGGTCCACGGCATGTGCACGCGGTGGTAATCCTTCGGCGAGAGATACACCGTGGCGAACAGGCCGTGGTGGAAGACTTCCGCATCCTTGGCATCGCCCAGCAGTTCGGCGGCGGTGAAGGACTGCCCCTTGGCCTGGAAGATGCGCCCGTCCTCGATCGTGCCCAGCTGGCTGATCCGGCCGTCGGCCGGCATGACCAGCGTGCGCGGATCGGCATCGGCCACGCGCGCGCCCGGCTTCAACGCACGGGTGAAGAACTGATTGAAGGTGCGGTAGCTGCGCGGGTCCGGGTTGGCGGCTTCGGCCAGGTTCACGCCGAACTTGGCGGTCACGGTATCGATCAGCCAGCGCGAGATCCGCGGGTTGCTCGAGTACGCCAGTCTGCGCGCCATGGACGACAGCAGGCGGTGGGGCAGGGCGTAGCTCAGCGTGGTCATCAAACTCATGGGGCGGATTTCTCGGTCAGCAGTTGCAGGTCGCGGGCGATGGCCTGCGCTTGGAAAGGAGGGCGGATCAGGCCGGCCAGGCGGCCTTCCGGGTCCAGCACGGCCAGGCTGGCCGAGTGCTCGAGGGTGTAGTCCTCGGGGTTTTCATCGAAATGCTTGCCGGGCACCTTCTGGAACACGAAGCCCAGCGAGGTGGCGAAGCGCTCCAGCGAGGGCACATCCGCCGTGGCCGCCAGCGTGTCCTTGTGGAAGGCGTGGACGTACTCGCCCAGCCGCGCCGGGGTGTCGCGCTCGGGATCGACCGAAATGAAGACCAGCCGCGGGCGCAGTGTTTCAGGCAGGGCTTCCCACTGCTTCTGGGCCTGGGCCAGATCGGCCAGCGTGGTCGGGCAGACGTCCGGGCAGAAGGTGAAGCCGAGGAACACCAGGGTCCAATGGCCCTTCAGCTCGCCGGGGATCAGGCGGGTGCCGTCGGACTGGCCGAGGTTGAAATCGGGCAGCGGGCGCGGCTGCGGGTAGAACGTGATCGATTCCGTGGCCGGTCGTTCACCGCCCGGCTTGGGCGCGAAGACCTTCTGGGCCACGACCAGGCCCAGCCCGGCGGCCAGGGCGATCAGCAGGATGATGCCGACATTGCGATTGAACATAAGGGCCCCGTCCCGGAAGTGGCCACCATGATAGAGGGATGCGGGCGATGGCGTCCCATGCGGCAGCCGCACCCGTTTCGACTGCAACGGATGCCCCGGCCCGCCCCAGCGCCTATAATCGAGGGCCACTTTGTCTGTTGCCCCGCCATGACTGCCGAAACGGCCGCCGAACTCCACACGATCATCGACCTGATCCGCTACGGCACCAGCCGTTTCAACGCCGCCGGGCTGACCTTCGGGCACAGCTACGACAACGCCCTGGACGAAGCCACCCAGCTGGTCCTGCACAGCCTGCACCTGCCGCATGACCTTGGCCCGGCCTATGGCCAGGCGCGCCTGCTGCAGGACGAAAAGGTCCGCGTGCTGGAGCTGTTCCAGCGCCGTATCGACGAGCGCATCCCGGCCGCCTACCTGACCGGTGAGGCCTGGTTCGCCGGCCTGAGCTTCAAGAGCGACGCGCGCGCCCTGGTGCCGCGCTCGCCGATCGCCGAACTGATCGAGTGCGGCTTCGAGCCGTGGCTGGCCGGCCGCGATGTCCATCGCGCCCTCGACCTGTGCACCGGCTCGGGCTGCATCGCCATCGCCATGGGCCACTACTACCCGAACTGGGAAGTGGACGGTGTGGACCTCAGCGACGAGGCCCTGTCGCTGGCCGAAGAGAACAAGGAACGGCTGCAGACGCCGAACGTCACCCTGCTCAAGTCCGACCTGTTCAACGGCCTGACCGGCCGTCATTACGACCTGATCGTCACCAATCCCCCGTACGTCACCAACGACGAGACCGATGCCCTGCCGCAGGAATACTCCTACGAGCCGGAAATGGGCCTGCGTGCCGGCGACGATGGCCTGGACCTGGTGCTGAAGATCCTGCGCGATGCCCCGCTGCACCTGAGCGAGGATGGCCTGCTGATCTGTGAAGTGGGCGAGTCCGAGCAGCACCTGTACAAGCTGCTGCCGGAAGTGGATTTCCGCTGGGTCGAGTTCAAGGTCGGCCAGATGGGCATCTTCGCCGTCGAGTGCCGCGAACTGATCGCGCACAGTGCCCGCATCACCGAACTGGCAGCGCAGCGGCCGTGAGTTCCAACAGCTTCGGCAAACTGCTGACCGTCACCACCTTCGGCGAATCGCACGGTCCGGCGATCGGCTGCGTGGTGGACGGCTGTCCGCCGGGGCTGGAGATCAGCGCCGACGAATTCGCCCACGACCTGCAGCGGCGGGCCACCGGCAAGAGCCGGCACACCTCCGCGCGGCGCGAAGCCGATGAGATCGAGATCCTGTCCGGGGTGTACGAAGGCCGTACCACCGGCACCCCGATCGGCCTGCTGATCCGCAATACCGACCAGCGCAGCAAGGATTACACCAACATCGCCCAGCAGTTCCGTCCGGGCCATGCCGACTACAGCTACTGGCAGAAGTACGGCATCCGCGATCCGCGCGGTGGCGGTCGTTCGTCCGCGCGCGAAACCACCATGCGCGTCGCTGCCGGCGTCATCGCCAAGAAGTGGCTGCTGCAGCGCCATGGCGTCACGGTGCGTGGCTATCTCTCGCAGCTGGGCGAGATCACCCCGACCGGCTTCGACTGGTCGGCGGTGGAAGACAATCCGTTCTTCTGGCCGGTCGCCGATCAGGTGCCGGCGCTGGAAAGCTACATGGATGCGCTGCGCAAGTCCGGTGATTCGGTCGGCGCGCGCGTCAACGTGGTGGCTGACGGCGTGCCGCCGGGCTGGGGCGAGCCGATCTACGGCAAGCTCGATGGCGATCTGGCGGCCGCGCTGATGAGCATCAATGCAGTCAAGGGCGTGGAGATCGGCGACGGCTTTGCCAGCGCCGCGCAGAAGGGCACCGAGCACCGTGACCTGCTCACCCCGCAGGGCTTTGCCAGCAACCATGCCGGCGGCATCCTCGGTGGCATTTCCACCGGCCAGCAGGTCACCGCCTCGATCGTGCTCAAGCCGACCTCCAGCCTGCGCCTGCCCGGTGCCACGGTGGACGCCAGCGGTGCCTCGGTCGAGGTGATCACCACCGGTCGCCACGACCCCTGCGTCGGCATCCGCGCCACGCCGATCGCCGAGGCGATGATGGCACTGGTGCTGATGGACCAGGCGCTGCGGCATCGCGCCCAGTGCGGCGATGTCGGCGAGATCACCCCGCGCATCCCGGGCACGATCGATGGCTGACCCGCGCCCCAAGGTCTGGGTCAGCCAGCCCCTGTTCGACGATGTCGTCGAGCAGCTCGGGCAGCATTTCGACCTGACCATGACCGGCGACGTCACCCGCTATACGCCGCAGGGGCTGGCCGAGCAGTTGGCTGGCGTCGATGGCGCGCTGATCACCCTCAACGAACGCATCGGCGCGGCCGAGATCGCCAACGCGCCGCGACTGCGCGCGATCGCCAACGTCGGTGTGGGCTACAACAACCTGGATATCGACGCGCTCAGCGCCGCCGGCATCCTGGCCAGCAACACCCCGGACGTGCTGACCGAGACCACGGCCGACCTCGGGTTCGCGCTGCTGATGGCCACCGCGCGCCGCATCACCGAATCCGAGCGCTGGTTGCGCGATGGCCAATGGGGCCAGTGGTCGTTCCAGACCATGCTCGGTGCGGATATCCACGGCAGCACGCTGGGCATCCTCGGCATGGGCCGCATCGGCCAGGGCATCGCCCGCCGCGGCGCGCACGGCTTCGGCATGCGCGTGCTGTACCACAACCGCTCGCGGCTGCCCGAGGCCACCGAGGCCGAGGTCGGTGCGCAGTACGTGGACCTGGACACCCTGCTGGCGCAGGTGGATCACCTTGTCCTGGTGCTGCCGTACAACGCCTCCTCGCATCACATCATCGATGCCGCCGCGCTGGCGAAGATGAAGCCGACCGCCACCCTGGTCAACATCGCCCGTGGCGGCATCGTGGATGAGCTGGCGCTCGCCGATGCCCTGGCCAAGGGTCGCCTGGCCGCGGCCGGGCTGGATGTGTTCGAAGGCGAGCCGACGGTGCGCCCGGAGCTGCTCGCCCTGCACAACATCGTGCTGACCCCGCATATCGGCAGTGCCAGCCAGGCCACGCGCCGGGCGATGGTGCAGCTGGCCGT
Organism: Stenotrophomonas sp. BIO128-Bstrain; assembly: GCF_030128875.1. NCBI lineage: Bacteria > Pseudomonadati > Pseudomonadota > Gammaproteobacteria > Lysobacterales > Lysobacteraceae > Stenotrophomonas > Stenotrophomonas sp. BIO128-Bstrain. The sequence goes on from NZ_CP124620.1 coordinate 676,014, forward strand.
GGACAACCTGACCGCCGCACTGGGGCAGGGGCCGAACGCGGGCAACCCGCCGAGCGCGATCAACGCCGACGCTGTCGCTGCCGTGAAAACCGGCGGCGCGACCGTGGGCGGCAAAAAAATCGACGACGCAAAACGATAGGGAACCGCGCTGGCCAACAGGCGAGGTTCCCGAACCGGAAGGTGCCGACCGTCGGTCGGTACACATCCCCAAGGCACGGCAGGTACCGATCGTTGGTCGGCACGCACATTCAACATTCCGGCAGGTACCGACCGTTGGTCGGTACACATCCCCCAAACAAGGCAGGTACCGACCGTTGGTCGGTACGCCCAACACGAGGTTCCCCCATGAGCAATCCAGATCGTCGTTTCCACGTCGCCGTCGTCGGTGCCACCGGTGCTGTCGGCGAAACCATGCTGGCCATCCTGGCCGAGCGCAACTTCCCGATCGCCACGCTGAGCCTGCTCGCGTCCTCGCGTTCGGCAGGTGGCGAGATCGAGTACCAGGGCGAGAAGATCAAGGTCCAGGACCTGAGCACCTTCGATCCGAACGGCGTTGACATCGCGCTGTTCTCCGCCGGTGGCAGCGTCTCCAAGGAATTTGGCCCGAAGTTCGCCGCCGCCGGTGCGGTGGTGATCGACAACTCCTCGGCCTTCCGTTACGACGATGACGTGCCGCTGGTCGTCTCCGAAGTGAACCCGGAGGCGCTGAAGCACCGCCCGCGCGGCATCATCGCCAACCCGAACTGCTCGACCATGCAGATGCTGGTCGCACTTGCCCCGCTGCACCGCCAGTACGGCATCGAGCGCATCAACGTGGCGACCTACCAGTCCGTCTCCGGCGGTGGTCGCTCGGCGCTGGAAGAGCTCGGCAAGCAGACCGGCCAGCTGCTCAGCTTCCAGGACATCGACCCGCAGCGCTTCCCGGTGCAGATCGCGTTCAACCTGATCCCGCATATCGATGACTTCCAGGACAACGGTTTCACCAAGGAAGAGATGAAGCTGGTCTGGGAAACGCGCAAGATCCTCGGCGATGACAGCATCCTGGTGAACCCGACCGCCGTGCGCGTGCCCGTGTTCTACGGTCACTCCGAAGCGGTCACCATCGAAACCCGCGACAAGGTCACCCCGGATGCCGCGCGCGAACTGCTGGCGCGTTCGCCGGGCGTGGAAGTGGTCGACAAGCACGAGGCCGGTGGCTATCCGACCCCGGTCACCCATGCCTCGGGCACCGATGCCGTCTACGTCGGGCGCATCCGCGAGGATCTGTCGCACCCGCGTGGCCTGAACCTGTGGATCGTCTCGGACAACATCCGCAAGGGCGCGGCCCTCAATGCGGTGCAGCTGGCCGAGCTGGTCGCCGCCGAAGGCTGATCGCGCGGTGGTCGGCGGCATGGGGATGCCGCCGACAGCCCGCATTGAAACATCGCCGATCACGGGGGGAGCCGCTATATTGGCCGCCATGAAGAACCGGGCTCCGGGCGCAGTGCGTCCGCTCAAGTATGTATCGACGCTGCTGCTGGCCCTGGCCAGCAGTTCGGCCATGGCCCTGGGCCTGGGCGATATCCGGGTGCTGTCCAAGCCGGGCCAGCCGCTGCTGGCCGAAATTCCCGTCATTTCCGCCGATCCTTCGGAACTGGAAAACCTCCGCGTCGCGCTGGCCTCGTCGGCCACGTTCGCCCGGGTGGGCCTGGAGCCGCCGTCCGGGCTGGTCAGTGAGCTGCAGTTCGAGCTGACCCGCAATGCGCAGGGCCGCGCCGTGGTGCGCGTGAGCAGCCAGGCACCGGTCGCCACGCCCTCGTTGAATTTCCTGATCGAAGCCGACTGGGGGCAGGGCCGCCTGGTCCGTGAGTATTCCGCCCTGGTGGACGCGCCCAACAGCGCCGCCACCGTGGCCGAGCCGGAGATCGTCGCCCCTGCCGGCGCGATGTCCAACGCCATCATCCGTGAGCCCGCACCAGAGGCCGCACCTGTTGCCGCCACGCCGTCGCGTGGTGCGCAACCGGCCACCACGCCGCGCCCGGCCGCGCCACGTGCGGCACCCAGTGCGCCGGTCGCCGCTGATGGCAGCGTTACGGTGCAGCGCGGGCAGACCCTCTCGCAGATCGCCGGCTCGCTGGCCCGCGAGCAGGGCATCAACCGCGACCAGGCGATGATCGCGCTGCTGCGGGCCAATCCCGATGCCTTCATCCGTGGCAACGTGAACCTGCTCAAACAGGGCGCGGTGCTGCGCACGCCGGGCGCCGACGGGGTGGCGCAGATCGATGCAAAGCAGGCTGCGGCGATCGTGCGCGAGCACACCGCGCAGTGGCGGCAGTCGCGTGCGGCGATCCCGCAACCGGCCGACAGTGGCGTCGCCGCAGCGCCGGCACCCGCCACCGCGGCCCCGGCCGCCACCCAGGGCGCTCGCCTTGAAATCGCGCCGGCCGTTGCCGCCGCAGGCACCACCGCAGGTACAACCACCGGCACCGCTGCCGGCACCGAGGGCGACATGCTGGCTAACGAACAACTGCGACAGGCCAAGGAAGACGTTGCCACGCGCGATGCCGAGATCCAGGAACTGCGTGAGCGCGTGGCCGAGCTGGAAAAGCTCAAGGCGCAGCAGGCCTCGCTGATCGAGATGAGGGACACCGACCTGGCCGCCGCGCAACAGCGTCTGGAGCAGGCGCCCGGTACGCGCGACAGCGCCGGCGGTGGCTGGTACTGGCTGGGCCTGGTCGTGCTGCTGCTGGTGGTCGGGGGATGGGCGCTGCTGCGCCGCCGCAAGCCGTCGCCGCTGCCGCCACTGGCGCGTGATGGGCTCGACGGCGCCTCGCTGGCCGCGGCCGTGCCGGCGGCCGACCAGGGGGACGAACTGGCCGCACAGCGCGATGACGCGCACCGCTTGCCCGACGAGCAAGCCGTTGCCGACGCCGACGTCTATGCCGGGCTGCGCCGTGAGCCGGTCTTCTCGCCCACGCCTTCCATGCACGACGCCGAGCCGCAGGTTCCTCTCGATGATCCTCGCTGGAGCGCCCCCGCGACGGACGAAGCGCCGGTGTTGCCGGAGGTCGAGCCCACCGCTGCATCCGCCTACGGCATCGAGGCCGACGCGCAGCATGTGACCGTGGACGATGCGCTGTTCCGTGACCCGGCACCGCTGATCGAGCCGCCGGCGCACGCGTTGGAAGCCCAAGCGCACCCCTCGTTCCGCGGCGTCTTCGAATTCCCGGACGAATCCGTGGCCGGCGAAGCGCACGGTTCAGAGGCGAGCGATGATCACGCTGGCTTCGACGCTGCGCCGGTCATCGCCAGTGCGGACGACACGGCCCGCGCGGATGACATTGCCGATGCTGCTGCTCCGCCAGCCGACGAGGCCCCCATCGCCCCGGTCGGCAGCCCTGGCCGCGACCGCCTGGAACTGGCCATTGCCTATCTGGACCTCGGTGACGCCGAGACCGCGCGCACGCTGCTGCACGAAGTGGCCGTCGGTGCCGACCCGCACAGCCAGGCCGAGGCGCGCGAACTGCTGGCGCGGCTGGGATGAGCCACGTCCGCCCGATGGCAATCCGCGCACGCCCGCTGGAGCACGTCGCGTTCGCTTCCAGCGAACCGGCCGTGTGGTCCGAGCGCGACGCTGCCTGATGCACCACCCGGCGCTTGCGCCGGTCCCCCAAAACACAGAGGTTCACCATGCGCTACGCACTGGGCGTGGAATACGACGGCAGCGAATTCAAAGGCTGGCAGCAGCTCGGTGAGAGCGGCTGCCCGAGCGTGCAGGCCAGCCTGCAGGAAGCGCTGTCCTCGGTGGCCAATGCGCCGATCCAGGTCGTGTGTGCCGGGCGTACCGATGCCGGCGTCCATGGCGAATGCCAGGTCGTGCATTTCGATACCGACGTCGTGCGCGATCCGCGCAGCTGGATGCTGGGCACCACCACCCGCCTGCCGCGTTCGATCGCCGTGCGCTGGTGCGTTCCGGTGGCCGATGAGTTCCATGCGCGCTTCGCCGCGCGCGCGCGCCGCTACCGCTATCGCCTGCTCAATCGCCAGGTCCGCCCGGCGCTCTATCGGCAGACCTTGAGCTGGGAGCGCCGGCCGCTGGATGCCGGGCTGATGCATGCGGCAGGGCAGGCCCTGCTGGGCGAGAACGACTTCAGTGCCTTCCGCAGCGTGCAGTGCGAGGCCCTGCACGCGCGCCGGAACATGCAGTCGCTCTCGGTGACCCGCCAGGGCGAGGTGGTGGAGGTCGCCGTTCAGGCCAATGCATTCCTTCATCACATGGTGCGCAATATCGTCGGTTCACTGATTCTGGTCGGTTGTGGTGAGCAACCGGTCTCGTGGATGGAGCAGTTGCTGGCCGGGCGCGACCGTACCGTCGCCGGCCCGACCGCTCCGCCGCAGGGATTGGTCTTCGTTGGTCCCCTGTACCCCGACAACTGGCAGCTGCCTGCCGAGGTCACCTTATGAGCCGCTCCTTCTACCGCACCCGTATCAAGTTCTGCGGCATGACCCGTGCCGGTGATGTGCGCCTGGCCGGCGAGCTCGGCGTGGACGCGGTCGGCTTCATCTTCGCCCGCGAGAGCAAGCGCCGGGTCGCCCCGGCCGAAGCGCGCGCGATGCGCCAGGCGATCGCGCCGATGGTGGATGTGGTGGCCTTGTTCCGCGACAACAGCAAGGAAGAGGTGCGCGAGGTACTGCGTACCGTCCGGCCGACCCTGCTGCAGTTCCACGGGGACGAAGACGAGTCGTTCTGCCGCAGCTTCAACATGCCCTACCTGAAGGCCGTGGCGATGGGCGGCAAGGATGAGGTCAACGCCCGTCAGCTGCAGCTGCGATACCCCAGCGCGGCCGGGTTCCTGTTCGACAGCCACGCTCCCGGCGGCGGCGGCGGAACCGGCGTGGCCTTCGACTGGACCCGCCTGCCGACCGGTCTGCACCGGCCGTTCCTGCTGGCGGGGGAATCACCCGGACAACGTCTTCGATGCGATCGTGGCGACCCTGCCATGGGGCGTGGATGTCTCCAGCGGCATCGAGTCCGAGCCGGGCATCAAGGACGGGTACAAGATGCGCAAGTTCGTGGAAGAAGTGCGCCGCGCCGATTGCCACGAAGCGGATTGATCCGCAGGCCCCACGCGTAGGCCACGACCGTTGGTCGTGGCGGCGTCATTCCGCCCGCTGCGCGGTAGTACCGGCCGCTGGCCGGCAACCTGATAAATCTGCCGCCGTCCGGCTGGCCACGACCGTTGGTCGTGGCGCGCTCATCCCGCCAGCTGCGCCGTGAGCCAGTCCGCCAGCGCATCCACCCGGGGGTCCGCCGCGCCCTCCGGGGTCGCCAGAACCCAGAACCCGCCGGTCGCGCCGAATCCCCACGGTGCCAGCAACCGACCTGCGGCCAGGTCATCGGCGACCAGCGGCTCCGGCGCGATCGCCACGCCAAGGCCCGCGACCGCCGCTTCCAGCAGGTAGTACAGATGCTCGAAGCCGCTGCCCAGCTGCAGCTGCGCCGGGTCCAGCCCATGCGACAGCGCCCATGCCGGCCATGCCTGCGGGCGCGAGGTGGTATGCAGCAGGGGCTCGGCCAGCAACGCTGCCGGCGGCTGATGGCGCAACCGTGCCGCCGCTGGGTGGTGGGGGCTGATCACCACGCCCACGCGCTCGGGGGCCAGTTCCCGCACCTGCCACCCGCGCGGCCACGGTGGCTGGGCCAACAGCAGGACCGCATCCAGACCCTGCTGTTCGCTGGTGAAGCTGCCGTCCTGGGCAGACCAGTGCAACGGCAGCTGGGGCAGGGCGCTCTGCAGCGCCTGCAGGCGCGGAATCATCCAGCGCGCCAGGATGCTGCCACTGCAGCCGAGCACCAGCGCTTCGGGCCGCTGTTGGCGCTTGAGCGCCACGACCGCCTCGCGGATCTGTTCGAAGGCGCCTTCGCAGGCGGCCTGCAGGTCCTTGCCGGCGCGGGTCAGGCGCAGCCCACGGCCTTCCCGCTGGAACAACGCAACGCCCAGGTACTCTTCGAGCAGACGCAACTGGCGGCTGATCGCGCCATGGGTGACATGCAAGGCGTCGGCCGCCCGGCCGACCCCGCCCAGGCGGGCGGCCGCCTCGAAGCTGCGCAGCGCATTGAGCGGGGGCAACGGTCCGTCGGTCATGTGAGTTTTCCTGACAGGTCGCGACAGATATTATCGATATTCCTGTCATGACAGGTGCGTTAAATTGGCAGCCTGTCTCCACCGGCTGTCGCGCTATGTCCGCTTCCCCCACTTCCCCCATCGTCGATTTCCACGCCTACCCCGATGCCAACGGCCATTTCGGCCGCTATGGCGGAAGTTTCGTCGCCGAGACCTTGATCGGGCCGCTGCAGGAGCTGGCCGCCGCCTATGACCAGGCACGTCGCGATCCGGCCTTCATCGCCGCCTATGACAAGGACCTGACCCACTACGTGGGCCGTCCCAGCCCGATCTACCATGCCGAGCGCCTGAGCCAGCAGGTCGGCGGTGCGCAGATCCTGCTCAAGCGCGAGGACCTCAACCACACCGGCGCGCACAAGATCAACAACACCATCGGCCAGGCGCTGCTCGCCGCGCGGATGGGCAAGAAGCGCATCATCGCCGAAACCGGTGCAGGCCAGCATGGCGTGGCCAGTGCCACCGTAGCCGCACGCCTGGGCCTGGAATGCGTGGTCTACATGGGCGCCACCGACATCGAGCGGCAGAAGATCAACGTCTACCGCATGAAGCTGCTCGGCGCGACAGTGGTGCCGGTCACTTCCGGCTCGGCCACCCTCAAGGACGCGCTCAACGAGGCGATGCGCGACTGGGTCACCAACGTGCGCGACACCTTCTACATCATCGGCACCGTGGCCGGCCCGGATCCGTATCCCCGCATGGTGCGCGATTTCAACGCGATCGTCGGCCGCGAAGCCCGCGCGCAGATGCTCACCGATTACGGTCGCCTGCCCGATGCGATCACCGCCTGCGTCGGCGGTGGCAGCAATGCGATCGGCCTGTTCCACGCGTTCCTCAACGATCGCGACGTGCGCATCGTCGGCGCCGAAGCGGCCGGCGATGGCATCGAGACCGGCCGTCACGCCGCCTCCATCGCGGCCGGCCGCCCGGGCGTGCTGCATGGCAACCGCACCTATGTGATCTGCGATGACGACGGCCAGATCACCGAGACCCATTCGGTCTCGGCCGGGCTGGACTACCCGGGCGTCGGCCCGGAGCACGCCTTCCTGGCCGATGCCGGGCGCGCCGAGTACGTGGGCATCACCGATGACGAAGCGCTGGCCGCGTTCCACCAGCTGGCGCACAGCGAAGGCATCCTGGCAGCGCTGGAATCCAGCCATGCGGTGGCGCAGGCGATCAAGATCGCCCGCGAGCTGCCGCGCGACAAGCTGGTGCTGTGCAATCTGTCCGGCCGCGGCGACAAGGATGTACACACCATCGCTGCGCGCGAGGGTCTGGTGCTGTGAATCCGCTGCTGCGCCAGGGAAGTGCGCTGCTGATGGTGGTCGGCCTGACCGGATGCACGCCGCCGGATCCGCCGGTGCTGCCGGCGCCTGCCGCAGCGGTCGGTGCGGTCGCACCGGCGCGGCAACTGGCCAGCAATGACGATGACATCGCCAATCGCCCGATCGAGGACGAGCCGGCGCCGCCTGCCGCGGCGGAGGCCACCGTGGCTGACGAGGCCGCCCCTTCGGTGGTCTCGGTCGCGCTGGATCATGCAGGCGATGTGCTGATCGGGCAGCGCTTCACCGAGCTCGCCGCCGATGGCCCCTGGCATTCGGCCGGGCTGAGCGAGGGCGAGCCGAGCGGTGCGTGCGAGTACTACGAGCGGGGCAACCTGCCCGAGGGCGTGTCGATGATGGTCGAGGACGATCACGTGCAGCGCTTTGAACTGGCCCCGATCGAGGATTCCTACGAGGCCATCACCCAGCCGGGGCCGTTTGGGCTGCGCCTGGGCATGACGCTGGATGAAGCGCTCAAGCGCTTGCCGCCGGGAAGTACGCGCGCACCGCATGCCTATGACCCGGAAACGGGCGAATACCTGACCTGGCAGGACCCCGGCTCGGATCTGGCGATCCGGCTGGAGATCTTCGACGGGGTGATATCGAAGCTGTACTGGGGCGCCAGTGGCGCCGTTGAACTGATTGAAGGATGTGCCTGAGATGTCCGTGGACCGTATCGATGCCTGTTTTGCCCGCCTGCGCGCTGAAGGTCGCAAGGCGCTGATTCCCTTCATCACCGCTGGTGACCCTGGCCTGGACGCCACCGTGCCGGTGATGCACGCCCTGGCGGCTGCCGGTGCGGACGTGATCGAACTGGGGGTGCCGTTCTCCGACCCGATGGCCGACGGCCCCACCATCCAGCGCAGCTCCGAGCGCGCGCTGGGCCGCGGGGCAGGGCTGCGCTACGTGCTCGAAACGGTCGCAGCCTTCCGGCGGGACGATGCCACCACCCCGGTGGTGCTGATGGGCTATCTCAACCCGATCGAGATCCATGGCACGGCCCGCTTCGCGCAGTCGGCGATCGCCGCGGGCGTGGACGGCATCCTGCTGGTCGACCTGCCGCCGGAAGAAGCCGCCGAAACCCGTGAGATCTTCACCGCGGCCGGTCTGGCGCTGATCCTGCTGGCCTCGCCGACCACGGCCGACGCTCGTCTGGATACCTTGTCCGCGATGGCCGAAGGCTACCTCTACTACGTCAGCTTTGCCGGTGTGACCGGCGCATCCGAACGGCTGGACAGCAGCGCCGCCAGTGCCCGCCTGCGCGACCTGCGCAGCCGCTCCAGCGTGCCGGTGGTGGCCGGCTTCGGGATCAAGGATGCGGCCAGTGCGGCGGCCATGGCCGTGGAGGCCGATGGCGTGGTGGTGGGCAGTGCACTGGTGGCCGCATTGGGCGAGGCGCCCGATGCCACGGGCGCAGCACGGACCGCGCAGGCATTCCTCACGCCGCTGCGACGCGCTCTCGACGCCGCCTGAAGCACGCAAACGTACGTACCAGAATGGTTTACGTCAGCCCCCCGGCAACCGCCGGGGGGTGCCCGAGCATGGAAACGGTGAGCTAGACTGTCCGCCTTTGCGGCCCACGGGCCGCCCTGAACGGAAGTAGCATCCCGCATGAGTTGGCTCAGCAAGTTGATGCCGTCTGGCATCCGCACCGACAACGTCCCCAGCAAGAAGCGCAGCGTCCCCGAGGGCCTGTGGGAGAAGTGCAGCAGCTGCGGCAGCGCGCTCTACCGTCCTGAGCTGGAAGAGAACCTGGAAGTCTGCCCCAAGTGTGGCCACCACATGGCCATCCGCGCGCGTGCGCGCCTGGCCGCGCTGTTCGATGCGGACAGCACCACCGAGATCGGTGCGCGCCTGGGGCCGACGGACCTGCTCAAGTTCAAGGACCAGAAGAAGTACAGCGAGCGCATCAAGGCCTCGCAGAAGAACACCGGCGAGTACGACGCACTGATCGCCATGCAGGGCCTGATGAAGGGCCGCCCGCTGGTCGCCTCGGCGTTCGATTTCGCCTTCATGGGCGGCTCGATGGGCTCGGTGGTCGGTGAGCGTTTTTCGCTGGCTGCGGAAAAGGCATTGGAGATCGGTGCGCCTTACGTGTGCTTCTCCGCCAGTGGCGGCGCGCGCATGCAGGAAGGCCTGTTCTCGCTGATGCAGATGGCCAAGACCTCGGCCGCGCTGGGTCGCCTGCGCGATGCCGGCCTGCCGTACATCTCCGTGCTGACCCACCCGACCACCGGTGGCGTGTCGGCTTCGTTCGCGATGCTGGGCGACATCAACATCGCCGAGCCGCAGGCACTGATCGGCTTCGCCGGCCCGCGCGTGATCGAGCAGACCGTGCGCGAAAAGCTGCCGGAAGGCTTCCAGCGCTCGGAGTTCCTGCTCGAGCACGGCGCGATCGACCAGATCTGCGACCGCCGCGAGATGCGCGATCGCCTGTCCGAAATCCTGGCCATGCTGGCACGCCAGCCGGCGCCGGCACCGGACGCGGCGGCCTGATGGCGTCGCGCAAGTATTTCGGCACCGACGGCATCCGCGGCAAGGTCGGTGAGGGCGTCATCTCCGCCGATTTCGTGCTGCGCCTGGGCAATGCGCTCGGGCGCGCGCTGACCGAGCGCAACGGGCACCGCCCGGTGGTGGTGATCGGCAAGGACACCCGCATCTCCGGCTACATGTTCGAAGCCGCGCTGGAGGCCGGGCTGGTCGCGGCCGGTGCGGACGTGCAGCTGCTCGGCCCCATGCCGACGCCGGCGGTGGCCTTCCTCACCCGCACCCTCGGTGCGGATGCCGGCATCGTCATCAGCGCCTCGCACAATCCGCATTACGACAACGGCATCAAGTTCTTCTCCGCCGATGGCGAAAAGCTCGATGACGCCACCGAGCTGGCCCTGGAAGCGGCGCTCGATGCGCCGTTCACCACGGTCGAGTCCGAGCGGCTGGGCAAGGCCATGCGCGCGCGTGATGCGGTCGGCCGCTACATCGAATTCTGCAAGGCCAGCGTGCCGCGCGGGTTCGATCTGCGTGGGCTGAAGATCGTGCTCGACTGCGCGCACGGTGCCACCTACCACGTTGCCCCGCTGCTGTTCCGCGAGATGGGCGCGCAGGTGGTCAGCATCGGTGATGCACCCAACGGGCTGAACATCAACGATGGCGTAGGCTCGATGCACATCGACAATCTGGCCGCGAAAGTGCGCGAAGTCGGCGCTGATTTCGGCATCGCCTTCGACGGTGATGGCGATCGCGTGCTGATGGCCGATGACCAGGGCAATCCGGTCGATGGCGATGACCTGCTGTTCGTGCTGGCCCAGGCCTGGCAGCGCAGCGGTCGCCTGCATGGCCCGGTGGTCGGTACGTTGATGACCAACTTCGGCCTGGAGCAGGCACTGGAACGGCTGAACATCCCGTTCCAGCGCAGCGACGTCGGTGACCGGTACGTGCATCAGGCGCTGGTGGAAAACAACGGGGTGCTCGGCGGCGAAGCGTCCGGTCACCTGCTGTGCCTGGACCGCGCCACCACCGGTGATGCGATCGTCAGTGCGCTGCAGGTGCTGGAAGTGCTGCGCCGTGACGGCACCTCGCTGCGCCAGGTGCTGTCGGTACTCAACAAGGTGCCGCAGAAGACCGTCAACGTGCGCCTGCAGGGCGCTGCCAAGGCCACCGTACAGGCCGAGAGCGTGCAGGCTGCGCTGCTGGCTGCACAGCAGGCAGTGAAGGGGCACGGCCGCGCGTTCCTGCGGCCCTCGGGCACCGAGCCGGTGGTGCGTGTCACCGTCGAGGCCGACAGCGCCGAGTTGATGCAGTCCACGCTGGACAGCCTCTCGGCGGCGGTGAAGGCGGCGGCCGCGGCCTGAGCCGGTAAGCTCGGCCGGAAACTGGAAACGCCCCGGGAAACCGGGGCGTTTTCGTTGCGGCGGGGTAGCGCGTTACGGCCCCGGCACCATCTTCTTTTTCTTCGCCTTGAAGCGGTTGAACAGCGGCGCGATCAGCGGGTGGTAACTGTGGGCGATGCGCTTGCGCAGCCAGCTCGCCGGGCGGTTGCGGATCGCGAAGCGGTAGATGTGTTCCGGATCGCCACCGACCACGTTGCGGCCGAACGGATGGGTGGTATGCAGGTACTTGAAGCCGTGCGCCCGCGCGATCTGCACATAGTCCTCGTCGAAGTCGCCGTACGGCCAGCACAGGGTGTCCGAGACCTCGCCCAGCTGCTGCTGCAGGACATCGCGCGCTACCGACAGGTCGCCGGCGATGCCCTGGCGCTTGTGCTCGCGGGAGATCGCCTGCTTGAGCCAGCGGGTGTGCGTGTGCGTGTGGCAATGCACTTCGAAGGTGCCGGCGGCGATCATCGCGCGCGCCTCGCTCCAGCGCATCATCACCTCGTCCGGGCGGTTGTCGCGCAGGATCGCCTCCTCGCAGCCGCGATGGTCCGGTGTCGCGGGCAGGGTGGCGCCGGGCTGGCCCGCATGCGGGCGGACATCGCCTTCGCCCATCCAGCCGGTCACCACGAACACGACCGCGTGCATGCCGTACTTGGCCAGGATCGGATGCGCGTACACCCAGTTGTCCAAGTAACCGTCATCGAAGGTGATCACGATCGACCTGGCCGGCGTCGGCTTGCCCGCGAGGAAATCCGCGTACTGGTCCAGCGTCAGCGAGGTCCAGCCATTGGCCGCCAGCCAGGCGATCTGGCTTTCGAAGTTTTCCGGCGAGACCGTGATCATCCCCGGGGACGGGGAGACATGGTGGTGCATCAGCACCGGGACGGATCTAGCGTTGGCCATGGCCCAGTTCCTTCAACCACTGGTGGTAATAGTGTTCGGTCGCTTCAGTGTGACCGGTCGGGGTGAAGCGGTGCGCGCTGCGCATCCATTCCCAGCCCGCCAGGCCCATCTGCTGGCGGCGGTCGGGCTGTTCGATCAGGGTACGCAGTGCGTTGGTCAGCGCGGCCTGGTCGCCCAGCGGCGCGAGCAGGGCATTGCTGCCTTCCACCACCATCTCCGGCACGCCGCCCACGCGCGTGGCCACGATCGGCACGCCGACGTAGGCGGCCTCGAGGAACACCGTGCCGGCCGCTTCCTTGTGGGTGGCCAGCGCGAAGATATCGAAGCCGGCCATCAACCGGCAAGCGCCCTGGCGGTAACCCAGCAGGTGCACCTGCGCGGCGATGCCGAACTGCTCGCGCAGGGCGATCAGGCGATCCATCACCGGCTGGCCATCACCGACGATCACCAGCTGCACGCGCGGGTTGGCCTGGCAAAGTGGCGCCATCGCCTTGAGCAGCTCCAGGTGGCCCTTGGGTTCGCGCAGCACTGCGACACAACCGACCACGATCTGCTCGTCGCTGAAGCCCAGTTCGGCGCGCACGTCGGCGCGGGTGTCCTGCAGGCACTGCCACGGAATGTATCGGTGGCGGGGTTGGCCCGATCTGGCACAATGTTCAGCCGGGCCACAGCTGGCCCACCGACCACCATGAACAAGCAGGAATCGCTGTGAGCCAGATCCCCACCCTCGACATCACCCGTTTCGACACCGACCGCGATGCGTTCGTGGCTGAGCTGGGTGCGGCCTACCGCGAATGGGGCTTTGCTGGCATCCGCAACCACGGCATCCCGCAGGCCGATATCGACGCCGCCTACGAGGTCTTCAAGGCCTTCTTCGCGCTGCCCGAAGAGACCAAGCGCCAGTACCACGTGCCGGGCAGTGGCGGCGCGCGCGGCTACACGGCCTTCGGCGTGGAGACCGCCAAGGGCTCGCAGCACTTTGATCTGAAAGAGTTCTGGCACATCGGCCGGGAGATCCCGGACGACTCCCCGTACCGTGAGGTGATGGCCCCGAACCTGTGGCCGAGCGAGGTGCCGGGCTTCCGCGAGCGGGGTTACGGGATCTACCAGGCGCTGGACAAGCTGGGCTCGCGCGTCCTGTCGGCGCTGGCGCTGCACATTGGCCTGCCGGAGGACTTCTTCGCCGACAAGACCAACAACGGCAATTCGATCCTGCGCCCGATCCATTACCCCCCGATCACGGCGGAGAACATCCCGAACGTGCGCGCCGGGGCCCATGGCGACATCAACTTCATCACGCTGCTGGTCGGCGCCAGTGCGGCCGGCCTGGAAGTGCAGTCGCACGAGGGCAAGTGGGTGCCGTTCACCTCCGACGCGGACACCATCGTGGTCAACATCGGCGACATGCTGCAGCGCCTGACCAACCATGTGTACCCCTCCACGATCCACCGCGTGGTCAATCCCCCGGGCGAACAGGCGCGCCAGCCGCGCTACTCGGTGCCGTTCTTCCTGCACCCGAACCCGGATTTCCTGATCGACGTGCTGCCGACCTGCATCACCCCGGAGAACCCGAGCCGCTACCCGGAGCCGATCACCGCCCACGGCTTCCTGGAAGAGCGCCTGCGCGAGATCAAGCTGAAATGAGCCACGAAGGCCGCCGAAAGGCGGCCTTCTTCATTCCAGTAGTGCCGGCCGCTGGCCGGCTCCAGACATACTGGCCCTGCTGCATTCAGCTATTCGCTGCTACGTGTTGGGCGATCGCTGCCATGCCCAGCCGGGACGCGCCGTAAACCCGTCCATGGGGGCTCGACGTGCGCCATCCATGGCGCCCGACGGTCCCGGCTGGGCACGGCAGCGCTCGCCCCCGACAGATTTCCTCGTCGGATGGCAGGGCAGGGCAGACTCAATGCCGACCGGGCGCTTCGTAGCTGTTCCATGCAGGCCGACCCACTGTCAGAGGGCAGGCACGTCCACCGGCCCGACGCCCTTGCTTCTAACTTTCGTCCGCAGCGGAAAATAAATATCCAATTGAAATGTAAGCGTTTTCCCACCAACGCCATTTCGTTGCATCCGTTATCATGGCCGGCTGATACCCAAAGGAGCCCCCGCCATGCGCCGCAAGATCGTCGCCGGTAACTGGAAGCTGCACGGCAGCCGCCAATTCGCCACCGACCTGGTCAGTGACCTGGTTGCCGACCTCCCGCTGCAGGGCGTCGACGTCGTGGTCCTGCCGCCGCTGCCGTATCTGGGCGAGCTGGTCGAAGCCTTCGAAGGCCGCGCCGTCGCGTTCGGCTCCCAGGATGTCAGCAGCAATGAAAAGGGCGCCTACACCGGTGAAGTCTCGGCCACCATGCTGGCCGAAGTCGGGGCCCGCTACGGCCTGGTCGGTCACTCCGAGCGCCGGCAGTACCACGCTGAAAGCAGCGAACTGGTCGCCCGCAAGTTCGCCGCCGCTCTGCATGCCGGTCTGACCCCGATCCTGTGCGTCGGTGAGACGCTCGAGCAGCGCGAAGCCAACCAGACCGAGGCGGTCATCGCCGCCCAGCTGGCCCCCGTGCTGGATCTGGTCGGGGCCGCAGGGTTCGCCCAGGCCGTGGTCGCCTATGAGCCGGTCTGGGCCATCGGCACCGGCCGGACCGCCTCCAAGGAGCAGGCCCAGCAGGTCCACGCGTTCATCCGTGGCGAAGTGGCCAAGCTCGATGCTAGAATTGCGGATTCACTGTCGATCCTCTATGGCGGCAGCGTGAAGCCCGACAACGCCGCGGAACTGTTCGCACAGCCCGATGTCGATGGTGGGCTGGTGGGCGGCGCCTCGCTGGTGGCCGCGGACTTCCTTGCCATCGCTGCCGCGGCGGCGGGGCGCTAATTAGTTACGTTGTCGGCCCAACCGCCGGCACGACATGTCCGAGGACGGATTCGAAATGCTGATGTTGATCCTCAATGTGGTCTACGTGCTGGTCGCAGTGGCCATGATCGCGCTCATCCTGATGCAGCGTGGTTCCGGCGCGGCCGCAGGGTCGGGTTTCGGTGCCGGCGCCTCGGGCACCGTGTTCGGCGCGCGTGGCGCGTCCAACTTCCTGTCCAAGTCGACCAAGTGGCTGGCCGTGGTGTTCTTCGGCATCAGCCTCTTCATGGCCTGGTACGCCAGCCATGGCTCGCGCCCGGCGGCGCAGCAGGACCTCGGCCTGATGTCGGCGCCGGCCGCCACTGCGCCGGCCGCACCGGCAGGCGAGCTTCCGGCCGTGCCCAAGGCCCCGGAAACCCCGGCGCAGCAGCCTGTTCCGTCGGCCACTGTGCCGGCTCAGGCGGAAACTCCGAAATCTGGTGAAGAAAAGCCTTCGGAAGGCACCCAGACTCGCTGAAGACGGTTACAATATGAGGCGCACTGGAGAACAACCGGTGCGATCGTAAGCCCAGGTGGCGGAATTGGTAGACGCACTACCTTGAGGTGGTAGCGACGAGAGTCGTAGGGGTTCGAGTCCCCTCTTGGGCACCATTTGTTTGTAAGCGGGTTCGTCTGGCGCGCAAAGCGCCAGGTAGCGGTATCCGTCCACTCCCCCATGCCAAAGCGCCTGCAGGCGCAGCGGCAGAGGCAAGAGAGAATCGCTGTGCTGGCCGAATATTTGCCGTCTCTGCTGTTTCTGATCGTTGCCACCGGTATCGGCGTTGCGCTGATGCTGGTTGGCCGATTCCTCGGTCCCCGACGTCCTGATCTTAAAAAGCTCTCGCCGTACGAATGCGGCTTCGAGGCTTTCGAGGACGCGCGCATGAAGTTCGATGTGCGCTACTACCTGATCGCGATTCAGTTCATCGTATTTGATCTGGAAATCATCTTCATCGTGCCGTGGACCCAGGTCTTCATGGAACTGGGCGCACGTTCGCTGGTCACGATGGGCCTCTTCGTAGGCATGCTTTTCCTCGGTTTCATTTACGTCTGGAAGAAGGGAGCGCTGGAATGGGAGTAATTCAGACGCTCGACGGCCTGATGAACAACCCGGTCCCGGAAGGGCGGGTCGATGACATCCTGCGCCCCGAAGGCGACAACCCCCTGCTCGAAAAGGGCTACGTGACCACCAGCGTCGATGCGCTGTTGAATTGGGCGCGTACCGGTTCGATGTGGCCGATGACCTTTGGTCTGGCCTGCTGCGCAGTGGAAATGATGCACGCCGGTGCGGCGCGCCTGGATCTTGACCGTTACGGCGTGGTGTTCCGCCCGTCGCCGCGTCAGTCCGACGTGATGATCGTGGCCGGCACCCTGGTCAACAAGATGGCTCCGGCCCTGCGCAAGGTCTATGACCAGATGCCGGACCCGAAGTGGGTCATCTCGATGGGCAGCTGCGCCAACGGTGGCGGCTACTACCACTACTCCTATGCAGTAGTGCGTGGCTGTGACCGCGTGGTGCCGGTGGACATCTATGTCCCCGGCTGCCCACCTACCGCCGAAGCGCTGGTGTACGGGATCCTGCAGTTGCAGAAGAAGATCTGGCGTACGCAGACCATCGCCCGCTGACATCCCTCCTGACAAGAGCACGCCAAGCCCCCATGGCAGAGCAAGCACATTCCTTCATCGACCGACTTTCCGCACGTTTCGCAGGTGCGCAGGTCTTCGTGGTCGAACCCCGCGGCGAAGTGACGCTGGAAGTGCCCGCCGCTGACTGGCATGCCACCGCTCTGGCGCTGCGCGACGAATTCGGTTTCGAGCAGGCCGTTGACCTGTGCGGCCTGGATTATCTCGGTTATGGCAGCGACGAATGGGATACGGCCGATGTGTCGTCCCAGGGTTTCAGTCGTGGCGTCGAGGGCAAGTCCGTCGGCCGTTTCGCCTGGGGTGAATTCCCCACCCGCGAAACCAGCGATGGCGCCCAGCCGCAGCCGATCCCGCTGCAGCGGTTTGCCGTGGTCGCCCAGCTGCGTTCCTACCAGCACAACCTCACCATGCGCATCCGCTGCTTTGCGCCGAACGAGGAACTGCCAGTGGTCGCCTCGCTGACCAACATCTGGCCGGGCCTGAACTGGTTCGAGCGCGAAGCGTTCGATCTGTTCGGCGTGATCTTCGAAGGTCACCCGGACCTGCGCCGCATCCTGACCGACTATGGCTTCGTCGGCCATCCGTTCCGCAAGGATTTCCCGCTGATCGGCAACGTCGAAGTGCGCTACGACGAAGAAAAACAGCGCGTCATCTATGAACCGGTGACCTCGGTCGAACCGCGTGTCGGCGTGCCGCGCGTGATCCGTGACGACGCCCGTTTCCAGACCGCTGCCGGTGAATCCGCGCAGTCGGAGGCAAGCAAGTGAGTGAATTCACCCAGGCCAGCCAGGCCTTTGCGAGCAACCCGGCCGAACTGCGCCAGGAGATCCGCAACTACACGATGAACTTCGGTCCGCAGCATCCGGCCGCGCACGGTGTGCTGCGCCTGATCCTGGAAATGGACGGCGAAACCATCATGCGTGCCGACCCCCACGTGGGCCTGCTGCACCGTGGTACCGAAAAGCTGGCCGAGTCCAAGCCGTTCAACCAGTCGATCGGCTACATGGATCGCCTGGATTACGTGTCGATGATGTGCAACGAGCACGCCTACGTGCGCGCGATCGAGACCCTGATGGGGATCGAGGCGCCGGAGCGTGCGCAGTACATCCGCACCATGTTCGACGAAATCACCCGCATCCTGAATCACCTGATGTGGCTGGGTTCCAACGCGCTCGATCTGGGCGCGATGGCGGTCATGCTGTACGCCTTCCGTGAGCGCGAAGAGCTGATGGACTGCTACGAAGCGGTCTCCGGCGCGCGCATGCACGCAGCGTACTACCGTCCGGGCGGCGTCTACCGTGACCTGCCGGACCACATGCCCAAGTACAAGGAATCGCGCTGGCACAAGGGCAAGGCCCTGAAGAACCTCAACGCCTCGCGCGAAGGTTCGCTGCTGGACTTCCTGGAGAACTTCACCGTCGAGTTCCCCAAGCGCGTGGACGAATACGAGACCCTGCTGACCGACAACCGTATCTGGAAGCAGCGTACGGTCGGCATCGGCGTGGTCACCCCGGAACTGGCCCATGCCTGGGGCATGACCGGCGTGATGCTGCGTGGCTCGGGCATCGCCTGGGATCTGCGCAAGAAGCAGCCGTATGCCAAGTACGATGCGGTCGAGTTCGACATCCCGCTCGGCAAGGAAGGTGACTGCTACGACCGTTACCTGTGCCGCGTGGCCGAGATGCGCGAATCCAACCGCATCATCAAGCAGTGCGTCACCTGGCTGAAGGCCAACCCGGGCCCGGTCATGGTCAAGAACTTCAAGGTCGCGCCGCCCAGCCGCGAAGACATGAAGGACGACATGGAAGCGCTGATCCATCACTTCAAGCTGTTCAGTGAAGGCTACTGCGTTCCGGCCGGCGAAACCTACGCCGCCGTCGAAGCGCCCAAGGGCGAGTTCGGCTGCTACCTGATGTCCGATGGCGCCAACAAGCCGTTCCGCGTGCACCTGCGCGCGCCGGGCTTCGCCCATCTGTCCTCGATCGACTCGGTCGTGCGCGGGCACATGCTCGCCGACGTGGTGGCCATGATCGGCACCTACGACCTGGTGTTCGGTGAGGTGGACCGGTGATCGCATCCGCTTGCACGATGCCTGACACCCGCCGGCTGCTGCCGGCGCTGCAGGTTCTGGTTTTTAACGATTTCGTATTCGCTGAGGTCGGCCGATGAAGGCGACAGGTAATTTCGAGGCGGCGCGCGACGTCGACCCGATGGTGGTCTTGAGTGACAAGACCCGTGCGCACATCGATCACTGGCTGGCCAAGTTCCCGCCGGATCGCAAGCGCTCGGCTGTCCTGCAGGGCCTGCACGCCGCACAGGAACAGAATGCGGGCTGGCTGACCGACGAGCTGATCGCCGGCGTCGCCAAGTACCTGGACCTGCCGCCGGTGTGGGCCTACGAGGTCGCCAGCTTCTATTCGATGTTCGAACTGGAGAAGGTCGGCCGCCACAACGTCGCCTTCTGCACCAACATCAGCTGCTGGTTGAACGGCGCCGAAGACCTGGTCGCGCACGCCGAGAAGAAGCTCGGCTGCAAGACCGGTCAGTCCACCGCCGATGGCCGCATCTACCTCAAGCGCGAAGAAGAATGCCTGGCCGGTTGCGCCGGTGCGCCGATGATGGTCATCAACGGCCATTACCACGAGCGCCTGACCGTCGAGAAAGTCGACGAGCTGCTGGACGGGTTGGAGTAAGACATGGCACATCATCACGCACCCAGTGGTCCGGTCGGTCCCGCACCGTTGCCGCACCAGGTGGTCTACACCACCCTGCATTACGACACTCCGTGGTCGTATGAAAACTACCTCAAGACCGGCGGTTACGCCGCCCTGCGCAAGATCCTCGAAGAGAAGATCTCGCCGGAGCAGGTCATCGAGATGGTCAAGCAGTCCAACCTGCGCGGCCGTGGCGGCGCGGGCTTCCCGACCGGCCTGAAGTGGTCCTTCATGCCCAAGGGCACGATGCAGAAGTACATCCTGTGCAACTCGGATGAATCCGAGCCGGGTACCTGCAAGGACCGCGACATCCTGCGTTACAACCCGCATTCGGTGGTGGAAGGCATGGCGATCGCCTGCTACGCCACTGGCTCGACCGTGGGCTACAACTACCTGCGTGGCGAGTTCCACCACGAGCCGTTCGAGAACTTCGAGCAGGCCCTGGCCGACGCGTACGCGAACGGCTGGCTGGGCAAGGACATCCTCGGCAGCGGCGTGGACATCGACATCTACGGTGCGCTGGGCGCCGGCGCGTACATCTGCGGCGAAGAAACCGCGCTGATGGAATCGCTGGAAGGCAAGAAGGGCCAGCCGCGCTACAAGCCGCCGTTCCCGGCCAACTTCGGCCTGTACGGCAAGCCGTCGACGATCAACAACACCGAGACCTATGCCTCGGTGCCGGCGATCATCCGCAACGGTCCGGAGTGGTTCCAGGGCCTGAGCCTGACCAAGAACGGCGGCCCGAAGATCTTCTCGGTCTCCGGCTGCGTGCAGAAGGGCGGCAACTTCGAAGTGCCGCTGGGCACCACCTTCGACGATCTGCTGGAAATGGCAGGTGGTCTGAAACCGGGCCGCACGCTCAAGGGCGCGGTCCCGGGCGGCGTCTCGATGCCGGTGCTGAAGGCTGAGGAGCTCAAGGGCCTGCAGATGGACTACGACACCCTGCGTGCCCTGGGCACCGGTCTGGGGTCGGGCGCCATCGTGGTGCTGGACGACAGCGTCTGCTGCGTCAAGTTCGCCTGCCGCATCAGCCAGTTCTTCCACAAGGAATCCTGTGGGCAGTGCACCCCGTGCCGTGAAGGCACCGGCTGGATGCACCGCGTGCTGGAGCGCATCGTCGCCGGCAAGGCCACGATGGAAGACCTGCATCAGTTGAAGACGGTGGCCGGCCAGATCGAAGGCCACACCATCTGTGCGTTCGGTGAAGCGGCGGCATGGCCCATCCAGGGCTTCCTGCGCCAGTTCTGGGACGAATTCGAGTACTACATCGTCAACGGTCATTCGATGGTTGACGGCAAGAAGGTGGAGGCAGCCGCCGCATGAGCGCGCAACCCGTAAACCCGAGCGTGCCACCGGATCATGTGACCGTCGAAATCGACGGCCAGTCCCTGGTCGTGCCCAAGGGCTCGATGATCATCCAGGCCGCCGACAAGGCCGGCATTCCGATCCCGCGCTTCTGCTACCACGAGAAGCTGCCGATCGCCGCCAACTGCCGCATGTGCCTGGTCGACGTGGAAAAGTCGCCCAAGCCGGCACCGGCCTGCGCCACGCCGGTCATGGATGGCATGAAGGTCGCCACCCGCAGTGAAAAGGCGCTGAAGTTCCAGCGCTCGGTGATGGAATTCCTGCTGATCAACCATCCGCTGGACTGCCCGATCTGCGATCAGGGCGGCGAGTGCGAGTTGCAGGACGTTTCGCTGGGCTATGGCCGTTCGGTCAGCCGCTTCAACGAGCGCAAGCGCGTGGTGCCCGACGAGGACATCGGTCCGCTGGTGGCCACCGAAATGACCCGCTGCATCCAGTGCACCCGCTGCGTCCGCTTCACTGCCGACGTTGCCGGTACCTACGAACTGGGTGGCATGTACCGCGGTGAAAACCTGCAGATCGGCACCTACGACGGCAAGCCGTTGACGACCGAGCTGTCCGGCAACGTCGTCGATGTCTGCCCGGTCGGCGCGCTGACCAACAAGGTGTTCCAGTTCCGCGCCCGTCCGTGGGAACTGACCGCGCGTGAGTCGCTGGGTTACCACGACGCGATGGGCTCGAACCTGTTCCTGCACGTGCGTCGCGGCGAAGTGCTGCGCGCAGTTCCGCGCGACAACGAAGCCGTCAACGAATGCTGGCTGTCCGATCGCGACCGCTATTCGCACCAGGGCCTGTACAGCGATGACCGTGCGGTCAAGCCGCTGCGCAAGGTCAACGGCGAGTGGAAGGAAGTGAGCTGGGCTGAAGGCCTGGCCGCCGCCAAGGAAATCTTCGCCGCGAACCAGGGCGACGACCTCGGCGTGCTGGTGCACCCGTCGGCCTCGAACGAGGAGGGCGCGCTGCTGGCCCGCCTCGCCAGCGGCCTGGGCACCACCAACATCGATCACCGCATCAACAACCGCGACTTCTCCGACGCCGCCACCGCCGAAGTCTTCGGCCTGCCGCTGGCCGAGATCGAAGGCGCGGACAGCATCGTCGTGCTCGGCAGCAACATCCGTCACGAGCTGCCGCTGCTGCATGCCCGCCTGCGCAAGGCACAGACCACGCGCAACGCGAAGATCCATGCCGTCAATCCGGTCGACTTCGATTTCGCGTTCAAGCTGGCCAGCAAGCAGATCGTTGCCCCGTCGGCCTTCATCGACGCGCTCGGCAATGCCGACCTGCGCGACGCGGTCAAGGGCGCCAGCAATGCCGTGCTGATCGTCGGTGGCATCGCCGAAAACCACCCGCAGGCTGCCGCGATCCGCGCCGCCGCGCGTGATTTCGCTGCCGCGACCGGTGCCAAGCTGTGCCGCATCCCGCAGGGCGCCAATGCCGTGGGCCTGACCCGCGCCGGCGTGCTGCCGGCCGGCAAGGACGTCAACGCCATGCTGGCGCAGCCGCGCAAGGCCTACGCCATCTACGGCATCGAGCCGGGCCTGGACTTCGCCGACGCCGCCGCTGCCCGCAAGGCACTGGCCGGTGCCCAGGTGGTGGCCTTCAGCCAGTTCGCCTGTGCCTCGACCCGCGATGTGGCCGACGTGATCCTGCCGATCGGCGCGCTGCCGGAAGTGGATGCCACCTTGACCAACCTCGATGGTCGCGAGCAGTCGGCGCGTGCCGGCGGCAAGCTGCCGGGCGAGGCGCGTGAAGGCTGGCGCGTGCTGCGTGCACTGGGCGGCGAACTGTCGCTGACCGGTTTCGAGTTCACCGATCTGGCCGGCCTGCGCGCCAGCCTGGCCCCGGTCAGCGTCAACGTGTCGTCTTCGGCGGCCACGCCGGTAGCGGGCGAGGGCCTGGAAGTGACCTCGACCGCCGCGATCTACCGCACCGATGCGGTGGTCCGTCGTGCCCAGGCGCTGCAGTCGCATCCGCTCAACAACGCCCCGCGCATCGTGCTCAACGCCGACGACGCTGCCCGCCTGCAGTTGGTGGAAGGCCAGATGGCCAAGGTCGGCACCGATGCCGGCCGTGCCACCTTGCCGGTGGTGGTCGACGCCCGCGTTGCCGCTGGGTCGGTCTGGATTGAATCGGGCCACGGTGCAACCGCACCGCTGGGTGCCGCACGCGTAACGGTGGTGGCTGCATGAACGAATTGCTGTTGAACGCGGTCGACCCGCTGCACCAGTGGCTGCTGTCACTGGGCGACATCGGCGCGCTGCTCTGGATCATCCTGAAGATCCTGGTGATCGCCATGCCGGTGATCATCTCGGTGGCCTTCTACGTGGTCTGGGAGCGCAAGCTGATCGGCTGGATGCACGTGCGTCATGGCCCGATGTATGTCGGCATGGGCATCTTCCAGGCCTTCGCCGACGTCTTCAAACTGCTGTTCAAGGAAATCATCCAGCCGAGCAGCTCGCACAAGGCGATGTTCATCCTTGCGCCGCTGATCACCCTGGGCCCGGCCTTCGCGGCCTGGTCGGTGATTCCCTTCGACGCCCGGATCGTGCTCTCCAACGCCAACGCCGGCCTGCTGTACCTGCTGGCGATGACCTCGCTGGGCGTGTACGGCATCATCCTGGCCGGTTGGGCCTCCAACTCGAAGTACGCGTTCCTCGGTGCGATGCGCGCCTCGGCGCAGATGATCAGCTACGAAATCGCGATGGGCTTTGCCCTGGTCGGCGTGATGATCGCCTCGGGCAGCCTCAACCTGAGCAACATCGTGATGGCGCAGGCGGGCAGCTCCGGTCTGTTCGACTGGTTCCTGCTGCCGCTGTTCCCGCTGTTCATCGTGTACTGGGTGTCCGGCGTTGCCGAAACCAACCGCGCGCCGTTCGACGTCGTGGAAGGTGAATCGGAAATCGTGGCCGGCCACATGGTCGAATACTCCGGTGGTGCGTTCGCGCTGTTCTTCCTGGCCGAATACGCCAACATGATCCTGATCAGCTTCCTGATCTCGATCTTCTTCCTCGGTGGTTGGCTGAGCCCGTTCCAAGGTTGGTTCGACATCCAGCTCAGCAACCAGGCCATTGCGCCTTGGGTTGAGTGGATCTGGGTGGGCGGCTGGCCGTGGCTGCTGCTGAAGGTCTTCTTCTTCGCCAGCTCCTACATCTGGTTCCGTGCCAGCTTCCCGCGCTTCCGTTACGACCAGATCATGCGTCTGGGCTGGAAGGTCTTCATCCCGCTCACCATCTTCTGGATTGCAGTGACGGCGTTGATGGTGTTTTACGGCGTGATCCAGAAGGGCGTCTAAGCGATGAACCGAATTACCCATTACTTCAAAAGCCTGCTGCTCCTTGAGCTGCTCGGTGGTCTGTGGCTGACCCTGAAGTACGCCTTCAAGCCCAAGTACACGCTGATGTACCCGATGGAGAAGTTCCCGCAGTCGCCGCGTTTCCGCGGCCTGCACGCGCTTCGCCGCTACCCCAACGGCGAGGAACGCTGCATCGCATGCAAATTGTGCGAAGCGGTGTGCCCGGCGCTGGCGATCACCATCGATTCGGCCAAGCGCGAGGACGGCACCCGCCGTACCACCCGTTACGACATCGATCTGTTCAAGTGCATCTTCTGCGGCTTCTGTGAAGAAAGCTGCCCGGTGGACTCGATCGTCGAGACCCACATTCTCGAGTACCACTTCGAGAACCGTGGCGAGAACATCGTTACCAAGCCGCAGCTGCTGGCCATCGGTGATCGGCTTGAAGCCGAGATCGCCGAGCGTCGCGCCGCCGATGCCGCTTTCCGCTGAGGTCGAATGATGGATTGGGTAAATATCAGTTTCTGGGTCTTCTCCATCGTGGCGGGCATTTCCGCTGCGGCGGTGATCAGCGTGCGCAATCCGGTCTATGCCGTGTTGTGCCTGATCCTGACCTTCTTCTCCGTGGCCTGCATCTGGATCCTGGTCGGCGCCGAGTTCCTGGGCGTGGCCCTGGTGCTGGTCTACGTCGGCGCGGTCATGGTGCTGTTCCTGTTCGTGGTGATGATGCTGGACATCGATCCCTCCAACCTGCGTGAGGGCTGGGTGCGTTACCTGCCGCTCGGCCTGGTGGTGGCGGTGACGATGCTGGTGCAGATGCTGGTGCTGATCGGCGTGAAGGGCAGGGCGGTCAATCCGTTCCCGGCCGACAACGCTGCCGCGCTGGCTGCCGACACGTCCAACATCACCTGGCTGGCCCGCAGCCTGTTCACCGAATACCTGCTGCCGTTCGAGTTCGCCGCCGTCATCCTGACCGTGGCCGTGGTTGCCGCCGTGATGCTGACCCTGCGTCGCCGCACCGGCCTGAAGACCCAGAACCCGTCCGAGCAGACCATGGTCAAGGGCAGCGACCGCCTGCGCGTGGTCAAGATGGACGCGGAGAAGCCGGTCGTGCACACCAACATCAAGCCGTCCAGCAACGAGGAGGCGCAGCCATGATCACGCTTGGCCACATTCTGGCGCTCGGCGCGGTGCTGTTCTGCATCAGCCTTGCCGGCATCTTCCTCAACCGCAAGAACATCATCGTGCTGCTGATGTCCATCGAGTTGATGCTGCTGTCGGTCAACATCAATTTCGTCGGGTTCTCGCGTGAGATGGGTGATACGGCCGGACAGCTGTTCGTCTTCTTCATCCTGACCGTGGCCGCGGCCGAGGCCGCCATCGGCCTCGCGATCCTGGTAACCCTGTTCCGTACTCGCCGCACCATCAATGTCGGCGAAGTCGATTCGCTGAAGGGCTGATCCGTAGATGGAAATCACTCTCTCCAAGAGTCTGTTGATCGCAGTGGTGCTCGCACCGCTGTTCGGCAGCATCATCGCCGGCCTGTTCGGTCGTCAGGTCGGTCGCGCTGGCGCGCAGGCGGTCACCATCCTCGGCGTGGCGGTCAGCTGCGTGCTGTCCAGCTATGTGCTGTACATGCTGCTGTGGGGCGGCGCCCAGCCGTTCAACCAGAACATCTATACGTTCTTCGAAGTGGGCCAGTACTCGGCGCACGTCGGCTTAATGGTCGACAAGCTCACCGCGATGATGATGGTCGTGGTGACCTTCGTGTCCTTCCTGGTGCACGTGTACACCATCGGCTACATGCAGGATGACCCGGGCTACCAGCGGTTCTTCAGCTACATCTCGCTGTTCACCTTCTCGATGCTCACCCTGGTGATGAGCAACAACTTCCTGCAGCTGTTCTTCGGCTGGGAAGCGGTGGGCCTGGTCTCGTACCTGCTGATCGGCTTCTGGTTCAAGCGCCCGACCGCCATCTTCGCCAACATGAAGG
This sequence comes from Stenotrophomonas sp. BIO128-Bstrain, assembly GCF_030128875.1. NCBI lineage: Bacteria > Pseudomonadati > Pseudomonadota > Gammaproteobacteria > Lysobacterales > Lysobacteraceae > Stenotrophomonas > Stenotrophomonas sp. BIO128-Bstrain. Next base: position 702,164 of record NZ_CP124620.1, read on the forward strand.
CCTTCCTGGTCAACCGTGTCGGTGACTTCGGCTTCATCCTCGGCATCGCCGGCGTGTTGTGGGTGTTCGGCACCCTGGATTACGCCACCGTGTTCGCCAACGCGCAGGTGCTGGGCCACCCGGATGCGCTGATCCAGATCTGGTCGGGCACGATCAACCTGTTCGGCACCTCCATTCCGGTGATGAGCGAGCCGGTGATCTGGTCGGTCGCCACCGTGATCTGCATCTGCCTGTTCATCGGTGCGATGGGCAAGTCGGCCCAGGTGCCGCTGCACGTCTGGCTGCCGGACTCGATGGAAGGCCCGACCCCGATCTCGGCCCTGATCCACGCCGCGACCATGGTCACCGCGGGCATCTTCATGGTCACCCGCATGTCGCCGCTGTTCGAGCTGTCCCAGACCGCGCTGAACTTCGTGCTGTTCATCGGTGCCACCACCGCGTTCTTCACCGGCCTGATCGGCATCGTGCAGAACGACATCAAGCGCGTCGTCGCGTACTCCACGCTGTCCCAGCTGGGCTACATGACCGTCGCCCTGGGTGTGTCGGCCTACTCGGCGGCCGTGTTCCACCTGATGACCCATGCCTTCTTCAAGGCGCTGCTGTTCCTCGGCGCGGGCTCGGTGATCATCGCCATGCACCACGAGCAGGACATGCGCAAGATGGGCGGCCTGCGCAAGTACATGCCGATCACCTTCATCACCATGTGGATCGGTACGCTGGCCCTGGTCGGCACCCCGTTCTTCTCCGGCTTCTACTCCAAGGACACCATCATCGAGGCCGCGCAGCACCACGCGCATGTGTCCTCGAGCTGGGTGGCGACCTACGGGTACTGGGCGGTGCTGGGTGGCGTGGTCGTCACCAGCTTCTACAGCTTCCGCCTGCTGTTCCTGACCTTCCATGGCAAGGAACGCTTCCGCGATGCGCATGACGATCACGGCCATGGCCATGACGATCATCACGCCGCAGACGCGCACGCAGCCGACGCCCACCATGGCGACGCGCATGATGACGATCATGGCCACGGCCATGGCGCGCATGAGCCGCACGAAACCCCGTGGGTGGTGACGCTGCCCCTGATCCTGCTGGCGATCCCCTCGATGGTCATCGGTTTCTTCAGCATCGGTCCGATGCTGTATGGCACCGACTGGGCCGGCCACCACGCCGACACCGCCATCCCGGGCCAGGTGCATTCGTTCTTCACCGGCATCGTTGATTTCTACGACCCGGCGCGCAACACCATTGGTGCGCTGGCCGAAGAATTCCACGGCCCGGTGGCTTTCGCGATCCACGGCATGATGGCCCCGGCCTTCATCCTGACGGTGGTCGGCTTCCTGCTGGCGGCGCTGTTCTACCTGTGGAAGCCGGAACTGGCCGGCAAGGCCCGCAAGACCTTCGCGCCGATCGTGTCGGTGCTGGAGAACAAGTACGGCTTCGACAAGCTCTGGATCGGCGGTTTCGCCGGCGGCGGTATCAAGCTCGGCAAGGTTTCGCGCGCGATCGACACGAATGTGGTCGATGGTGTGGTGGTCAACGGTTCGGCGCGCCTGATCGATCTGGCGGCCAACCTGCTGCGTCGCACCCAATCCGGTTTCCTCTATCACTACGCCTTCGCGATGATCATCGGCCTGATTGCCCTTCTGGGCGTCCTGATGCATTACCTGCGTTGATGACCTGTACGGAATAAGAAGACGTGTCGAACTGGCCCCTACTTAGTGTTCTCATCTGGCTGCCGATCATCGGCGGTGCATTGATCCTTGCCATCCGGGATGCCCAAACCGCCCGGTGGGCGTCCCTGGGCGTCGCGGTGCTGACCTTCGTGGCCAGCCTGTCGCTGCTCAGCGGCTATGACACGGGAATCGACGCGCTGCAGTTCGTCGAGACCCGCGCCTGGATCCCCGCCTACGACATCGGCTACAACCTCGGCGTCGACGGCATCGCGATCGCGCTGATCCTGCTGACCACGCTGGTCTCGGTGCTGGCCCTGATCGGTGCCTGGAGCGCGATCGACAAGCGCGTGAACCAGTACGTGGCCGCCTTCCTGATCCTGGAAGGTGTCACCGTCGGTATCTTCTCGGCGACGGACGCGATGCTGTTCTACGTGTTCTTCGAAGCGATGCTGATCCCGATGTTCCTGATCATCGGTGTCTGGGGCGGCCCGCGCCGCATCTACGCTGCGCTGAAGTTCTTCCTGTACACCTTCCTCGGCTCGGTGCTGATGCTGGTGGCCCTGATCTACCTGTACCTGAAGGGCGGCAGCTTCCAGCTGGCCGACCTGTACCAGCTGCAGCTGTCGGGCAAGGAACAGACGTGGATCTTCTTCGCCTTCCTGATCGCCTTCGCGGTCAAGGTGCCGATGTTCCCGGTCCACACCTGGCTGCCGGACGCCCACGTGGAAGCGCCGACCGCCGGTTCGGTGATCCTGGCCGCGATCGCCCTGAAGATCGGTGGCTACGGCTTCCTGCGCTTCAACCTGCCGATCGTGCCGGACGCCTCGCATGAGTGGGCCTGGCTGGTGATCGCGCTGTCGCTGGTGGCGGTGATCTACGTTGGCCTGGTCGCCCTGGTGCAGGACGACATGAAGAAGCTGATCGCCTATTCGTCGATCGCGCACATGGGCTTTGTGACCCTGGGTACCTTCATCGCCATGTGGCTGGTGCGCGACGCCGGCAACCCGGATGCCGCCCGTCTGGGCCTGCAGGGCGCGATGGTGCAGATGGTCTCGCACGGCTTCGTGTCCGGCGCGATGTTCTCCTGCGTTGGCGTGCTGTATGACCGCATGCACAGCCGCCGCATCGCCGATTACGGCGGCGTGGTCAACGTGATGCCCTGGTTCGCCACCTTCGCCATGCTGTTCTTCATGGCCAATGCCGGCCTGCCGGGTACCAGCGGGTTCGTCGGTGAATTCATGATCATCATGGCCAGCTTCCAGCGCAATCCGTGGCTGGCGCTCGGCGCGGCGAGCACCCTGGTGATCACCGCGGCGTATACGCTGTGGCTGTACAAGCGCGTGTTCTTCGGTGAAGTGGCCAACGCCCATGTCGCCGAGCTGAAGGACATCAACGGTCGCGAGTGGCTGGTGTTGGGTGTATTCGCCGTGGGCACCCTTGCCTTGGGCCTGTACCCCAAGCCGCTGACCGACCTGATGGAGCCCTCGATCGCGAAGCTGGCGATGCAGATCGCATCCAGCAAGCTGCTGTAATCGGGCCGTCGAGAGTATTGATTCCAGGATTTGATGATGACCACCTCGCCGCTGTTGCCACTGACCGCCGCTGACCTCCCGCCGCTCGCTCCCGAGCTGGTGCTGGTCGGCAGTGCGTTCGCCCTGTTGATGCTTGATCTTTTCATCAGTGAGAAGAACAAGATCTGGACCCACCTGTTCTCGATCGCTGCGCTGGCGGTCGTGTTCTTCATGCTCGCCACCGGAGTGGGCGGGCAGGGCGAGGTCTTCCACGGCATGTTCGTCCGCGACAACGCGGCCGATGTGATGAAGACCGTGATCGTGCTGTGCAGCGGCCTGACCCTGATCTACGGCTGGAGCTACCTGCGCGAGCGCAAGCTGTACCAGGGCGAGATCCCGGTGCTGATCCTGTTCGCCACCGCAGGCATGATGATCCTGGTCTCGGCCGGCAGCCTGCTGATGGTCTACCTCGGCCTGGAACTGCTGGCGCTGTGCTCCTACGCACTGGTCGCCAGCAACCGTGAAAACGGCCTGGCCTCGGAAGCGGCGATGAAGTACATCGTGCTGGGTTCGCTGGCCTCGGGCCTGCTGCTGTACGGCATGTCGCTGATCTACGGCGCCACCGGCTCGCTGCATCTGGATGCGATCAACGCTGCCATTCCGCACACCGAAGAGAAGATGCTGCTGCTGACCGGCGCGGTGTTCATGATCGCCGGCGTGGCCTTCAAGCTGGGTGCCGCCCCGTTCCACATGTGGCTTCCCGACGTGTACCAGGGTGCCCCGGCACCGGTCGCGCTGTTCATCAGCTCGGCCCCGAAGCTGGCCGCGTTCGGCATGGCCTACCGCCTGCTGGAGATGGGCGTGGGTCCGCTGGCCGACGAGTGGAAGTACCTGATCGGTGGGCTGGCCGCACTGTCGCTGGTGATCGGCAACCTGATGGCGATCGCGCAGACCAACCTGAAGCGCATGCTGGCCTTCTCGACCGTCTCGCACATCGGCTTCCTGCTGATGGGCATGGCCGGCGGTGGCGAGCGTGGCTACTCGGCGGCGCTGTTCTACGCCCTGAGCTACGCGATCATGTCCACGGCCGCGTTCGGCGCGATCATCGCGCTGTCGCGCAATGGCTTTGAAGCCGAGAAGATCGAAGACTTCAAGGGCCTCAACGCCCGCAACCCGTGGATGGCCGGCCTGGTGCTGTGCATCATGGCGTCGCTGGCAGGCATCCCGCCGTTCCTGGGCTTCTGGACCAAGCTGGCCGTCCTCGGCGCGGCGATCCAGGGCGACATGCTGTGGCTGGCCATGGTCGGCGTGATCTGCGCCGTGATCGGCTGCTTCTACTACCTGCGCGTCATCAAGGTCATGTACTTCGATGAGCCGGTGGGCGAGCCGCTGCCGGCCAACAACGACCGCGTGCTGGGCGTGGTGCTGGGCGTGAACGCGCTGGCGCTGCTGGCCCTGGGCGTGGCGTGGAACCCGATCATGGTGTGGTGCCAGCAGGCATTTGCACAAATTTCGTAAAAAACGATACAAACGTGCGCAACTCGTGTAATATTCATCTCCTGAGTTGTTGATGCAGCGGTTTCGCCAGAAGATCGTTGCTAGGAAGTCCCCCGGGCCTTCCGCACTCATCCGCTTCTGCTGCGGGGTGGAGCAGTCTGGCAGCTCGTCGGGCTCATAACCCGAAGGTCGCAGGTTCAAATCCTGCCCCCGCTACCATATAGCTCCGGTGCAAACCGGAGGCAGTGGACGAATCAAGCGATACCGGAAACGGTGTCGCTTTTTTCGTTCCAGGCCCGGTAGAGCCGACCGTTGGTCGGCTGCTCTCCTGGGCAGGGGAGGAAACCGTCCCCCGGCTGCCGTTCCTCGATGCGAGGTATTCGTTTCAACATGGGGTTGCACGGGAATGAAAACTCCCTTACAATTCCGCTTCTGCTGCGGGGTGGAGCAGTCTGGCAGCTCGTCGGGCTCATAACCCGAAGGTCGCAGGTTCAAATCCTGCCCCCGCTACCACAGAAAATCTGCAGTGCAGATGCAGTAGACGAAAAGGCGATCTCGGTAACGAGGTCGCTTTTCTCGTTGGGTCACGGCGCCTTCTGCGGACCTGCCCGCGCCGCTGCCCACGACGAGGGTCACAGCTTGGCTGTTCAGCTTTCCGAACAGGGACACCAGAGGCCACCCCAACCATTGCACCAGCGCGGTGCAACGGCTATCATCAGTGGCTTAGCGGACTGTCTTTTCCTATCCCCTCAAGGGATATGAACAGGCCCCGCGACCGGCTTCCAGGAACGGCAACCTGTACCCAGGCCGCCGTGACCCCCCGGAACGCTGGGCTCGCAGATTCGCACCACGTGCGCATCTGCACCGGAATCCAGCATGACCGGAGTTGTACCGGACAGGGGCCCAACGGGCCCTTTGTTGTTTCCGGAAGGTGGTCCAAGCCATGGACCAGACCGTATTTCTTTTCAACGAATCAAGGCCGACTGTGAGCGACAAGGCAACCGAAATCGCGAATCTGCTCGCCCCCACCGTTCAGTCGCTGGGTCTCGAGCTGCTGGGCGTGGAATATCTGACCGCCCCGGGTGGTGCCACGCTGCGCCTGTACATCGACGTGCCGCTGGCCGAACAGCCCGAGCGTATCGTCAACATCGACGACTGCGAGCGCGTCAGCCGCGAAGTGTCCGCCCAGCTGGACGTCGAAGACCCGATCACGGCGAACTACACGCTGGAAGTGTCTTCGCCGGGCGTGGACCGCCCGCTGTTCACCGGTGAGCAGTTCCAGCGCGCCATCGGCGAATCGGCCAAGGTGACGCTCAGCCTGCCGCAGGACGGCCGCCGCCGTCTGCAGGGCGAGATCCTCGCCGTGGATATCGAACAGGGCACGGTGACCTTCAAGGTCGACAATGCTCCGTTCACCGCCGACATCGAAAACATCGACAAGGCACGCATCATGCCGGACTGGGCCGCCCTCGGCCTGGCTCCGACCAAACCGACTGGCCCGGCACCCAAACAGGGTGGCAAGGCGAACAAGAAACCATCCAACGAGCCGGCGGCCAAAAAGCCGCGCGCGGAGTGAGCCAATGAGCAAGGAACTTTTGCTGGTAGTGGATGCGGTCGCCAACGAAAAAGGCGTCCCGCGCGAAGTCATCTTCGATGCCATCGAGGCAGCGTTGGCTTCGGCTGCCAAAAAGCGTTACCCGGAAGAAGAAGTGCTGGCCCGTGTGTCGATCGACCACAAGGACGGCAACTACGAAACCTTCCGCCGCTGGGAAGTGGTGGCCGATGACGTGGTCATGGAGTCTCCGGACCGCCAGATCCGTCTGATGGACGCCATCGATGAAGCCGACGGCGTGGAAGTCGGCGATTTCATCGAAGAGCAGATCGAAAACCCGGACTTCGGCCGTATCGCCGCGCAGGCCGCCAAGCAGGTGATCGTCCAGCGCGTGCGCGAGGCCGAGCGTCAGCAGGTGGTCGATGCGTGGAAGGATCGCGTTGGCGAACTGGTCACCGGTGTGGTCAAGCGCGCCGAGCGCGGCAACATCTATGTGGACCTGGGCGGCAACGCCGAGGCCTTCATTCCGAAGGACAAGGGCATTCCGCGCGACGTGCTGCGCGCTGGCGACCGCGTGCGCGGTTACCTGGCCGAAGTCCGTTCGGAACCGCGTGGCCCGCAGCTGTTCATCAGCCGCGCCGCCCCGGAATTCATGATCGAACTGTTCAAGCTCGAAGTGCCGGAAGTCGGCCAGGGCCTGGTCGAGATCAAGGCCTGCGCACGTGATCCGGGCGACCGCGCCAAGATCGCCGTGCTGGCCCACGATTCGCGTACCGATCCGATCGGTGCCTGCATCGGCATGCGCGGTTCGCGCGTGCAGGCCGTGTCCAACGAGCTCAACGGCGAGCGCGTGGACATCGTGCTGTGGAACGAGAACCCGGCCAACTTCGTCATCAATGCGATGGCGCCGGCGGAAGTGCAGTCGATCATCGTCGATGAAGAAAAGCACTCGATGGACCTGGCCGTGGCAGAAGAACGCCTGGCCCAGGCGATCGGCAAGGGCGGCCAGAACGTCCGTCTTGCCAGCCGCCTGACCGGTTGGCAGCTCAATGTGATGACCCAGGACCAGGTGACCGCCAAGTCCGAGGCAGAGCAGGGCGTTGCCCGCCAGCTGTTCATGGACAAGCTGGAAGTGGATGAGGAAATCGCCGCCATCCTGGTGACCGAAGGCTTCAACACCGTGGAAGAAATCGCCTACGTCCCGGTCGGCGAACTGCTGGCCGTGGAAGGCTTCGACGAAGACATCGTCGAAGAGCTGCGTGCCCGTGCCCGCGATGCGCTGCTCAACGAAGCGCTGGCGGTGGAAGAAGGTCTGGAAGACGGCTCGCCGTCGGAAGACCTGCTCGCCCTGGAAGGCATGGACGAGGCAACCGCCTACGCCCTGGCCGGTCACGGCGTGCGTACCAGTGAGGACCTGTCGGACCTGGCCGCCGACGAGATCCTCGAGTTCGGCATCGAGGACATGGACCAGGAGCGCGCCGCCGCCCTGATCCTTGCCGCCCGAGCCGAGGAGATCGCCCGCCTGGAGCGCGGCGAATGAGCCAGCGATGAACAGTGCCCTGACCCGCTCAGGGCTTAGACTCCGCGCTGCCTTCGCACGTTTCGAGGGAGCGCCAACCAGATCATAGGATCCGAATGTCGCAGCAAACCACCATCCGCAAGCTTGCCGAACTGGTCAATACCCCGGTCGATAAACTGCTCGTACAACTTGCCGAAGCCGGCATGAAGTTCAGCGGTCCCGACCAGGTCGTGACCAGTACCGAGAAGGTGAAGCTCCTGGGCTTCCTTCGTCGCTCGCACGGCAAGACCGAGCAGCCCGTCGAGAGCACCGACGAAGCCGCCAAGAAGATCACCCTGAACCGTCGCAAGTTGCAGGAAGTGACCGTCAGTGCCGGCCGCAGCAAGACCACCGTCAACGTGGAAGTGCGCCAGAAGCGTACCTACATGAAGGACGCCAGCGGCAAGCCGATGACCGCGGATGAGGAGCGCGCCGACATCCTGCGCAAGCTGGAGGAATCCCGCCAGCGCAATCTGGACGAGCAGCGCGCACTGGCCGAGAAGGACCGTGCGCGCGATGAAGAGATCGCCCGCAAGCGTCAGGAAGAAATCGACGCCAAGGAACGTGCCGAAGCCGAGCGCAAGGCGGCTGAAGCCGCTGCCGAAGCGGCCAAGAACGCACCGCCGGCCCCGGCCCCGGTTGCCGCCAAGCCGGCTGCTGCCGATGCACCGGCGCGCAATGCGCGCCCGGCGGCACCGTCGGCTGCCCGTCCGGCGCCGCGTTCGGACGATCGCAACTCGAACAACAACAACAACCGTCCGGGCGCCAAGCGCGACGACGATGGTGGCAACCGCTTTGCCGGTCAGCTGCATCTGTCGGCCGCCGATCGTGCCCGCCGCGGCAACAACAGCAACTCGCGCGGTCGTCCGACCGGGCGCGTGCAGCACGGCAGCCGCCGTGACAGCAACCAGTCGCGCAGCGGCGGTGGTGCCCATGGCTTCGAACGTCCGGTCGCTCCGATCGTGCGTGACGTCACCATCGGCGACACCATCACCGTCGCCGATCTGGCCCAGAAGCTGGCCGTCAAGGGCGGCGATGTGGTCAAGGCGCTGTTCAAGATGGGCGTCATGGCGACCATCACCCAGACCATCGACCACGACACCGCCGCGCTGGTGACCGAAGAACTCGGCCACAACGTGATCCGTGCCAACACCAACGACGCCGAAGACGCGCTGCTGGCGCTGGCCGGTGGCAACCAGGGCGAGCCGGTGGCACGTCCGCCGGTGGTCACCATCATGGGCCACGTCGATCACGGCAAGACCTCGCTGCTGGATTACATCCGCCGCACCAAGGTCGCCACGGGCGAAGCCGGTGGCATCACCCAGCACATCGGTGCGTACCACGTTGAAACGCCGAAGGGCGTGATCAGCTTCCTGGATACCCCGGGCCACGCGGCGTTTACGTCCATGCGTGCCCGCGGTGCCAAGCTGACCGACATCGTGGTGCTGGTGGTGGCGGCCGATGACGGCGTCATGCCGCAGACCAAGGAAGCCATCCAGCACGCCCGTTCGGCGGGTGTGCCGCTGATCGTGGCGATCAACAAGATCGACAAGTCCGGCGCCGATCCGATGCGCGTCAAGAACGAGCTGCTCACCGAGCAGGTCGTGTCCGAAGACTTCGGTGGCGATACCCAGATGGTCGAGATCTCGGCCAAGGCCGGCCTGGGCATCGACGACCTGCTGGACGCGATCTCGATCCAGGCCGAACTGCTGGAGCTGAAGGCCGTGGCCGACGGCCGCGCCAGCGGCGTGGTCATCGAGTCCTCGCTGGACAAGGGCCGTGGCCCGATCGCCACCGTGCTGGTGCAGCAGGGTTCGCTGAAGAAGGGCGATTACCTGGTCTGCGGTATCCAGTACGGCCGCGTGCGCGCCCTGTTCGACGAAACCGGCGCACAGCCCGACCAGGCTGGCCCGTCGATTCCGGTGCAGGTGCTGGGTCTGTCCGGCGTGCCGGATGCCGGCGATGACTTCGTCGTGGTCGAAGACGAGCGTCTGGCCAAGGACGTCGCGCAGCAGCGCGAAACCAAGCGCCGTGAATCGCGCCTGGTGCAGTCCGCTGGCAGCCGCATGGAAGACATCATGGCGACCCTGGGCAAGGGCGATGGCCAGCAGGTGCTGAACCTGGTGATCAAGGCCGACGTGCAGGGTTCGGTGCAGGCGCTGAGCCAGGCACTGGTCGCGCTGTCCAACGACGACATCCGCATCAACGTGATCCACTCCGGCGTGGGCGGCATCACCGAGTCGGACGCCAACTCGGCGGTTGCCTCCAAGGCCACCGTGATCGGCTTCAACGTGCGTGCCGACGCCTCCGCGCGTCGCATCATCGAGTCCAACGGTGTGGACCTGCGTTACTTCTCGATCATCTATGACGTGATCGATCAGGTGAAGCAGGTGGCCTCCGGTCTGCTCGGCGTGGAAATCCGCGAAGAGATCATCGGTATCGCCCAGGTCCGCGATGTGTTCCGCAGCTCGAAGTTCGGTGCGGTCGCAGGCTGCATGATCATCGAAGGTACGGTGAAGCGCAGCAAGCCGATCCGCGTCCTGCGCGACAGCGTCGTGGTCTTCGAAGGCGAGCTGGAATCGCTGCGTCGCTTCAAGGAGAACGTCGAGGAAGTCCGCAACGGTACCGAATGCGGTATCGGCGTGAAGGCTTACAACGACGTCAAGCCGGGTGACCAGATCGAGTGCTTCGAGCGTATCGAAGTGCCGCGCACCCTGTAATGTTCCAGGCCGGACCGCATCTCGCGGTCCGGCTTTTTCGCTTTCGCATCACCCTTCAAGACGAGTCCGCCTACCGTGCCAAAGACCTTCCATCGAACCGACCGTGTTTCCGCCCAGATCCGCCGTGAACTGGGAACACTCGTGCACAACGCAGTGCGTGAACACGGCCTGCCTTCGGTGAGCGTCTCCGACGTGGAAATCACCCGTGACATGGCGCATGCCAAGATCTTCGTCACGGCGCTGATGCCCGAACGTTCGGTGGAAGCGATGAAGGGCCTGAAGGAACTGGCCTGGGGCCTGCGCATGGAGCTGGCGCGTGCGATGAAGCTGCGCCACGTGCCCGAACTGCACTTCCACTACGATGATTCGGTGGATCGCGGCGAGCGCATCGACAACATCCTGCGCGATCTGCCCGATACGCTGGCGGCAGAGAAGAGCCGGCAGGGCGATGACGACGGTGGCGACGATGCTGCCGACGAAGGCGAAAAGAACGCCTGATGGACCAACAGCCCGCAAGGGCTGTTGTCTTATGGGGTGGGGCCTGTCGCAGTGCGACCGCTCCGCCGGAGGCCGGATTGACCGGCAGCGCCACACGGCGCCGATTTGAATTGAATGCATGGCACCCCGAATTTCGTTCCGTCGCCTGGATGGCATCCTGCTGCTCGACAAGCCGACCGGCATGAGCTCCAACGCAGCCTTGCAGGTGGCACGCCGTCTGTACCGCGCCGAGAAGGGCGGCCACACCGGCAGCCTGGATCCGCTGGCGACTGGCCTGCTGCCACTGTGCTTTGGTGAAGCCACCAAGATCGCCGGCCTGCTGCTCGGCTCGGCCAAGGCCTATGACGCCGAGGTGGTGCTGGGCCAGACCACCGATACCGATGATTCCGATGGCGCGGTACTGCGCGAGCGGCCGGTGCCGGCCATCAGCGCGGCCGAGCTGGAGGCTGCCCTGGCACCGCTGCGCGGTCGCATCCGCCAGCGCGCTCCGATCTACTCCGCGCTCAAGCAGGGCGGCGAGCCGCTGTATCTGAAGGCGCGCCGCGGTGAGGCGATCGAGGCTCCCGAACGCGACGTGGAGGTCCACGCCTTGGAGGTGCTGGACCAGCAGCCGACCCGTCTGTCGCTGCGGGTGACCTGCGGTTCAGGCACTTACATCCGCAGCCTGGCCCGCGATCTGGGCGAGACCCTGGGCTGCGGCGCCCATATCGCCGGCCTGCGCCGGCTGTGGGTGGATCCCTTCCGTGACGCGCCGATGGTCACCCTGGAGACCCTGCGCGGCCTGGCCGAGCAGGGCGATGAGGCCGGCATGGAGGCCCTGCTGCTGCCGCTGGACGCGGGTCTGGCGCATTACCCCCGGGTCACGCTGAACGAGGAGCAGACCCCTCGCTTCCGCGTGGGCCAGCGCATCCGCGATGCTGGCTGGCCGCAGGGTGGGGTGGTCGTGTTCGGGCCGGGCGAGGCGATCCAGGGCCTGGGGCAGGTCGACGAGACCGGTCTGCTGGCCCCGCAGCGCCTGTTCAACCTCTGACCGGCCCCGGCCGGGCACCACCCCGGTCCTTGTCCCGGACGGCCGCTGACGTTACAATTTCGCGGCCTTTTCAGGCTTCCCGCGTTCTGCGGGTTCATCCTTTCGTTAACGGCGAGTCGCGCGGTACGTCAACCTGACGTTTCTGCGGGCCACGCATCCAAGAGAAAACTGATATGTCGATCGACACCCAGAAGGTCATTGAAGAAAACAAGCGCAGCGCGGCTGACACCGGCTCCCCGGAAGTCCAGGTCGCCCTGCTGACCGCCCGCATCGAACTGCTGACCGGCCACTTCAAGACCCACAAGAAGGATCACCACAGCCGTCGTGGTCTGCTGCAGATGGTCAACCGTCGCCGCAGCCTGCTCGACTACCTGAAGAAGAAAGACGCTCCGCGTTACAAGGCCCTGATCGAAAAGCTCGGCCTGCGTCGCTAAGCACGAACCCCCACCGCGGCGCAGGAATGCGCCGCGGTTTTGTTTTGGTAGTACCGCAATAAACGCCTGGGCCGGACAACCGGTCACCCGTCGGCGGCAAGGGTCGCCCGCGGTCCATTGAAGAAAGCATCATCCAAGGAAACCCCCGTGGCAAAAATCACCAAAACCTTCCAGTACGGCAAGCACACCGTCACGCTTGAAACCGGCGAAATCGCCCGTCAGGCCGGCGGTGCCGTCATCGTCAAGTTCGACGACACCGTGCTGCTGGTCTCCGCCGTTGCCGCCAAGAGCGCGCGTGAGGGCCAGGACTTCTTCCCCCTGACCTGCGACTATCAGGAGAAGTTCTACGCCGGTGGCCGTATCCCGGGCGGTTTCTTCAAGCGCGAAGGCCGCGCGACCGAAAAAGAGACGCTGATTTCGCGCCTGATCGATCGCCCGATCCGTCCGCTGTTCCCGGAAGACTACAAGAACGAAGTTCAGATCATCGCCACGGTGATGTCGCTGAACCCGGACATCGATGGCGACATCGCTGCCCTGATCGGCGCCTCGGCCGCGCTGTCGCTGGCCGGCACCCCGTTCAAGGGTCCGATCGCCGCCGCCAAGGTGGGTTACAAGAACGGTGAGTACATCCTCAACCCGACCGTGACCGAACTGAAGGATTCGGAGCTGGAACTGGTTGTCGCCGGTACCGCCAACGCCGTGCTGATGGTGGAATCCGAAGCCGCGCTGCTGTCCGAAGACGTGATGCTGGGCGCTGTGACCTTCGGTCACCGCGAAATGCAGAAGGTCATCAACGCGATCAACGAGCTGACCGTGGAAGCCGGCACCAAGCCGTCGACCTGGGAAGCCCCGGCCAAGAACACCGCGCTGATCAGCGCCCTGCAGGAAGCCATCGGCCCGCGCCTGGGCGAAGCCTTCCAGGTGCGCGACAAGCTGCAGCGCCGTGACGCCATCTCGGCGATCAAGAAGGACGTGACCGAGTCGCTGGCAGGCCGTGTGGCCGCTGACGGCTGGAACCCGGCCGAACTGTCGAAGGAATTCGGCGAGCTGGAATACAGCACCATGCGCAACTCGGTGCTCGACACCAAGGTCCGCATCGACGGCCGTGCGCTGGACACCGTCCGCCCGATCTCGGTGAAGACCGGCATCCTGCCGCGTACCCACGGTTCCTCGCTGTTCACCCGCGGTGAAACGCAGGCCATCGTGACCATCACCCTGGGCACCGCCCGTGATGGCCAGGTCATCGATGCCGTTGCCGGTGAGTACAAGGAAAACTTCCTCTTCCATTACAACTTCCCCCCCTACTCGGTGGGTGAGACCGGCCGCATGATGGGCCCGAAGCGTCGCGAAATCGGCCACGGCCGCCTCGCCAAGCGCGGCGTGCTGGCAGTGATGCCGTCGCTGGAAGCGTTCCCGTACACCATCCGCGTGGTCTCGGAAATCACCGAATCCAACGGCTCCTCGTCGATGGCCTCGGTCTGCGGTTCCTCGCTGGCCCTGATGGACGCCGGCGTGCCGGTCAAGTCGCCGGTGGCCGGTATCGCCATGGGTCTGGTCAAGGAAGGCGATCGCTTCGTCGTCCTGTCCGACATCCTGGGTGACGAAGATCACCTGGGCGACATGGACTTCAAGGTGGCCGGTACTGCTGAGGGCATCTCCGCCCTGCAGATGGACATCAAGATCGAAGGCATCACCGAAGAGATCATGAAGCAGGCACTGCAGCAGGCCAAGGCTGGCCGTCTGCACATCCTGGGTGAAATGGCCCACGGCCTGACCGCCCCGCGCGAAGAGCTGTCGGACTACGCGCCGCGCCTGCTGACCATCAAGATCCACCCGGACAAGATCCGCGAAGTGATCGGCAAGGGTGGTTCCACCATCCAGGCCATCACCAAGGAAACCGGCACCCAGATCGACATCCAGGATGACGGCACCATCGTCATCGCCTCGGTCAACGCCATCGCTGCGCAGGCTGCCAAGGCCCGCATCGAGCAGATCACCTCGGACGTCGAGCCGGGCCGCATCTACGAAGGCAAGGTCGCCAAGATCATGGACTTCGGTGCGTTCGTCACGATCCTGCCGGGCAAGGACGGCCTGGTCCACGTGTCGCAGATCTCCAGCGACCGCGTCGAGAAGGTCGGCGACGTGCTGAAGGAAGGCGATGTGGTCAAGGTCAAGGTCCTGGAAGTCGACAAGCAGGGCCGTATCCGCCTGTCGATGAAGGCCGTCGAAGAAGGCGAAGGCGCCGCTGCCGCCGAGTGATCGGCCCACGCCGATCGGAGGGTAGGTGAGGACCGTTGGTCCTCACGCTTTCGCAGACAAAAAAAGCGGGCTTCGGCCCGCTTTTTTTGTGCCCGCATGTCCAACCAACAGCGCCGGTTCGCGGTGGAGTGCCATGCCATGCCACGCATGACTGCCGTTGGGTGGGGCGCATTACGCCAGATAGCGCGATACCTCGATCAGATTCCGGTCCGGATCGCGGAAATACACCGACAGGATCGGTCCGGTCGCACCCGTCCGCTGGACCGGTCCTTCTTCGACGGTCACGCCCTGCGCCTGCAGGTGCGCCAGGATCTCGTCCATGGTCGCGTAGGTGATCAGGCACAGGTCCGCCGAGCCCGGTGTCGGCCGTTCGGCCTTGGGGTCGAATTCGTTGCCGTGCGCATGCAGGTTGATCTTCTGCAGGCCGAAGCGCAGCGCCTTGCGTCCCTCGCCGAAGGTATCCACCTCCATGCCCAGCACGCGGTGGTAGAACTCACAGGTCGCGGCGACATCCGCCACGGTCAGGACCAGGTGGTCCAATCGGTCGATATGCAGGTCGGTCATCGGTGTCACGCAGCAGGCAGTCACTATCGCTGAACTGTAAAACCGATGACGCAAGGCGGGGGTGAACACCTGTCGCCGTCAGGCATGCAGGCATACGGGCGGGCGGCGCGGCAGAGCAGGACAGACCGCGCGGTCGTCCGCTGCGGGCGGCGACTTCGAGTGACGCGTCCGTGGCGCGTACCGGGTGTTGCCGCACGGCCTGTGGACAGCCGCCAGGCCTGCGTGCGTCAGCCGTCAGTGTCCGCTGGACGGATTCGCAGGACATCACCGCGCAAAGCGCCCGCGCACCACAGCACGCTGCTAACGTGGCTTCGCCTTCGCCCCGGGAGATCCCATGTTCCGTCCAACCGTCGCTGTCCTGGCCGTTCTGATCGCCAGCGTGATGCCGCAGGCCGCCTCCGCCATGGAGTCGTTGCCCAAGGTGATCGGCGCGTACTACCCGGGGGGGGCGGCAGACCGCTACCCAGTGGAGACCATTCCGGCCGATACGCTCACCCATCTGTTCTATGCGTTCGCCACCATCGACCAAGGTCAATGCCTGGTCGCGCCGCAGGCCGATGCGCATTTCAGGGCACTGGCCGCGCTCAAGCGTGCGCATCCGACGCTGCACACCCTGATCTCGATCGGCGGCTGGAACGCAGGCGGGTTCTCCGATGCGGCGCTGACCGCGGAAAGCCGCGAACGCTTCGTGGCCTCCTGCGTGGCGACGTTCTTCGAGCGCCATCGCGGCAGCTTCGATGGCGTGGACATCGATTGGGAGTTCCCGGTATATGGCGGCCCGACCCAGATCACCGACCGCCCGGAAGATCGCCGCAACATGACCCTCCTGGTGCGCGAGTTCCGCCGCCAGCTCGATGCGCTGGACAAGAAAGACGGCCAGCACCGGCTGGTCACCGCCGCGCTGCCCGCCGGCCGCGTGCAGACAGATGGCCCGTATGATCCGGCCCGCAGCTATGAACTCAAGGAGCTCGGCCGCACGCTCGATTTCATCAACCTGATGAGCTACGACATGGGCACCGGCTTCTCGGCGGTGTCCACCTTCAACGCGCCGCTGCACGCGGTGCCGGAGGATCCGCTGTCGCCGGAACTGAAACGCTGGAACAGCGTGGCCGGGGCGGTGGCCTACTACGAGCAGCACGGTGTGCCGAAAGACAAGCTGGTGCTCGGCGTGCCGTTCTACGGCCGTGGCTTCCAGCTGGAGAGCGATGCCAACCAGGGCCTCTACCAGCACTACAGCGCGCCGCATCCGGCCGGCGACTGGCGGCAGATCCAGGCCAGCATGCTCGGCCAGCCCGGCTGGGAGCGGCACTGGCACCCGGTCGCGCAGACGCCGTGGCTGTACAACGCCACCGGGAAGGTCTTCGTCAGCTATGAGGATCCTACCTCGATCGGTCTGCGCGCCAGCTTCGCCAAGGACAGCGGTCTGCGCGGCGTCTTCATGTGGGAGCTGACCGGTGACGACGCGCAGGGCAGCCTGCTCAAGGCCATGGTGGCACCGTTCCGGGAACCTGCGAAGTAAGCGCGCCGAAGGCCGCCGCCACGCACGCGGCGTGCCCTATGCTTGCCGCCATGGAGACCGTCCGCCTGCTGGATCTGCACATCGACCGCCCTGCCCAGCAGGTGCGGCGAGGGGATCAGGTATTGCCGGTCGGCGGGCTGAGTTGGCGGCTGCTGGACTGCCTGCTGGCCCACGGCAACGCCGTCGTCGATTTCGACACGCTCGCCGATCAGGTCTGGGCACCGGCGGTGGTCGGCGAGGATGCGATCAGCCAGCGGGTGAAGCTGCTCCGGCAGGCGCTGGGCGATGACGGCCGCCGGCCGCGCTACATCCGCTCGGTTCGTGGCCGTGGCTACCAGTTGTGCGCCTCGCCGCAGCCGGTGATGCGTGATGCCGTTGCCAGCGCCAGCACGGAGGGCGCTCCCGTCGCACCCGGCGCGCGCGCACCCGCACGGTGGGTCTGGCTGGCTGGGGTAACGGTCGCCGCTGCTGCCGTCGTGTTCGCCTTGGTACGTCCCGCCAGCGCACCGGCGTCGCCAGCGGAGGCGGTGCTGCAGCGCGCCGCCTATTACGCGGGTATCGGCCAGGCCAGCAACAACGAACGGGCGATCGCGTTGTACCGCCAGGCGCTGCAGATCGACCCTGAATCGCTTATCGCACGGCGTGGACTCGCCCGAGCGCTGGCGGCCGATGCCTGCTTGTTCAACGGCGCGCGCGAGCGTGCGCAGGAGGCGCTGGTGTTGAGCAGCCAGCTGGTGCTCAAGGCGCCGGAAGATGCCGCCGGCTGGGCCGCACGCGGCTATGCCCACGACTGCCTCGGTGCGATGTCGCACGCCATGGCGGACTACCGGCAGGCACTGCGGCGCGACGCGGGTGACGAGCGCACGCGCGCATCGCTGGCCTATCTGCAGCAGGAAAAAGGCGACCTCGCGCAGGCCCTGCAGGACAACCTGTCGCTGCGCGCGCCCGAGCGGGTTCGGTTCCGCGACGTACAGGTCGCACGCGAACTGGAGCTGTTGGGGTTCACCGATGCGGCCGCTCGCCGGCACGCGCACAACTTCCAGCTCTATCCGGACAATGTGTTCGCCAACATCGCCTGGCCGCACAGCCTGTTGGCAATGGGGGAGTCGGCCAAAGCACAGCAGGCGCTGGATCAGGCACTGGCTCGCGGGACGCCACATCCGCAGTTGCTGCGCCTGCAGGGCGAGATGCTGTTGTTGAGCGGGAATCGGAAGGGCGCCGCCGAAGCCTTCGAGCAGAGCCGGGCATTGCGCCCGCAGCAGTCGATGGGGCAGACCCTGGCCGGCCTCTATGGCGATCCGGCGCCTGCCCCGACCTGGATCGCCGAGCGCCTGCAGATGCTGGAAGGGCAAGGCGATGATGGCTGGTCCGACACCGCGCTGGAGCGTGCGATGTTGCTGCAGGCCCAGGGCGATGAGGCCGCTGCGCTGGTGGCCCTGCATCACGCGGTGAACGCCGGCTTCCGCGATGCGGCGTGGTTGCGCGCCACCCCTTTGTTTGCGCCGCTGCACGGTGCGGCCGGCTGGCAGGAACTGCTCGACACGATCGAGACAGACGTATCCGCCCAGCGCGCCCGGGTGTTGGCCGCCCCATGGCGGCCAACAGACCTCGATGGCCTCAGCGCAGCGCGGGCAGCAGGAACTCGGTAAGGATGCGGCGCGACTGCGGGTGGGCGTAGCTGCGGTTGTAGGCCTGGCTGGTGATCACCGCGACCAGCTTCTTGCCGGGTATCACGAACACGTAGTTGCCGCCGTTGCCGGACATGGTCCAGATCGTGGTTTCGTGCCCATCGACCGGAAGCTTCAGCCCCCACCACTGATAGCCGTAGTCGCTGCCATCACCGGTGGTGGCCTGGGCGCTGACCATCGCGCGGACATAGCGCGCCGGGATCAGCTGCTTGCCCTGCCAGCGCCCCTCGGCGAGCACCAGCTCGCCCAGCCGCGCGAGGTCCCGGCTACGGTAGCGCGTCCCGCCGCCGCCCATGCCGATGCCTTCCGGGGAGCGGTTCCATCTGCTCGTCGTGATCCCCAGCGGTCGTTCCAGCGCCTGCGCGGCGTAGTCGGCCAAGGGCTGCTTCGTGGCCTGTTCCAGCACCGCGCCGAGCACGAAGGAATTGGCCGTGCAGTAGGCATGCGCGCGACCGTGCGGGCTGTCTTCCGGGCGCGTCATCCACGGTGCGAAGCCCTTGACCGGCAGCGACAGCACGAAGTCCAGCCAGTGCTCGGTCACGTACATGCGTTCCTCGTGGCCGGCCGAGAACGCGTTTTCGTCATCACATTCCCACAGCGTGCTCATGGTGAGCAGGTCTTCCACGGTGGTGGCGCGCAGTCGCGGGTCGACCGGATGGTGGGCCGTGAACGCCGGGAAGTAGTCGTACACGCGGGCCTGCACGCCGGGCAGGGAGCCGTCGCCGATGGCGGCGCCGACCAGCATCGCGGTGACACTCTTGCTGGCCGAGCGCACGTCGTTGAGGGTGTCCGCCGAGCCGCCGTTGAAGTAGCCCTCGTACGCCACCTGGCCGTCCACCAGCAACACGATGCTGGTGACTTGCTTGATGTCCTGGGTGGCGATCGCCGACTCCAGCGCGGTGATCCGGGCTGCGTCCAACTGGGTGGGCCCGGCCAGTGCGGTCGGTGGCAGGACAACCGCCAGGGCGAAGATCAGCGCGGCGGAAAAACGGGGGCGACAGGGGTGCATGGGCAAGGCTCCTCGAGATGAGGGCCGACTACGCCATGGGGCGGTCTGAAGTGCTGGAAACCCGGCTGAAGAATTCTGAAGGCCCGCCGCAGCAAGCCTTCGAGGCGATCAGCGTGGTGCACTCCAGACGCTGTTCGGATCACCATGCCGTGCCCGGCGCAGGCTCGCACGCGCCAGGGTGGCAAAACCAAAGGCCAGTGCCAGCGCCACCGCGTCCACCCAGAACAGCGGCCAGTAGCCCCGTGCCGCGCTCGCCCACGGCCAGAAGCCGGTCAGGGCGCCATGCATTACCGCTACCAGCGCGGTGCTGATCGCGGCCGCCCACAGCAGCTCACGGGCCGCCTGGTCGGGGCGACGCAGCGCCGCCCACAGGGCGCAGACGCCCCAGGTGACGAAACAGATCCAGCGGATGCCGTGGTCCACCGCCTGCGGCGCGACCTGCTCCAGGATCTGTGCGCCGACGAAGCTGGCCGAGATCGCCACGCACAACCCGATGCATACCCCCACGGTCGCGCGGGCCATGTTGATCTGCGCGCGACCTTGTTCGACCTGGCGTCGCTTGCGCCGCGATTCGATCCACAGCAGGTTGCCGGAGTAGAACAGGAAGGCGCCGCCCAGGCCGAGCAGGAAGTACAGCCACACCACTACGCCATTGCCGAATTCACCGAAATGCAGCGCATAGGCGGCACTCAGGGTGGCGTGGTTGGCATCGCGTTGGCCAGGCAACTGGCTGCTCAGCAGGCGGCCGCTGGCCGCATCCAGGCCGACCGCGCCGAGCGGCCCCAGGGTGCCGCCGGATTCGCCGGTGATCTCGATCGTGGCGTTGGCATCGCCGGCATGGGCGAGCTTGAGGAAGGCCGGCTCGAAATCAGCCACGCCCTGCGCCCGGGCCACCTCGATGGCGCGGGCATGCAGCATGCGCAGGTTGGTTTCATCGCCTGGCTGGCCGCTGGGCTCGCGTATCGGCGCGGTGTCCATCGCTGCCGGCACCGCCTGCAGCAACTTGCCGTCGAAGATCAGCGGATTGAGCGCCGCCATCTGCAGGAAGATCAGGCAGAGCAGTGCGCCGGTCACCGCGAACATCAGGTGGAAGGGCAGGCTGAGTACGCCGATCACGTTGTGCGCGTCCTGCCACATCTGCTTGAGGTTGCGGCCCGGGCGCAGCGCGAACAGATCGCCCAGCAGTCTGGGCAGGTGGATGACCAGCCCGCTGAGCAGGGCCACGCCATACAGCAGGCTGACGATGCCCATCAGGTAGGTGCCCGCGACCGGCAGGCCGAGGCTGTAATGCAGCTCGTTGACCAGCTCCGCCAGCCCGGTCTGCGGGGGCGTGACACTGCCGTCGTAATGGTCCAGCCACGCGTACAGCCAGGTGCCCTTGGCATCCTGCCAATACGCGATCGGCTGCGGGTGATCGCCACCGGGGAAGGTCATGCCGACGTGGGCACGCGCGGCCAGGTGGCGTTCGAGCACGCCATCGAGCAGGCGTTGCGCGTCGTCCAGGCTCGCGGCCGGCGTGTCCACCGCATGCGGGGTCTGCCACAGCGGCAGATCGTGGTGGAACAGGGTCAGCGCGCCGGCGTAGAACGCGACGAACAGCGCGAAGCCGGCGACCAGGCCGACCCACGTGTGCACGGTGGTGAAGGTACGCAGGGTCTGGGAACTGAACTTCATCGCATCGCTCTCATTGCACCGCGCCGGTCAGGCGCAGCAGCCACAGCAGGCCGAACCCGGCCACGGCGGTGGCACTCATCACGGCCCACGCCCGCAGCCCGGTGCGGAAGCTGAAGGCCCAGATCGCAGCCAGCATCCACAGCGGGATGAACGCGATCAGGCTGGGTACCAGCGCGTTCTGCCACGGCCCCGGCGGCAGCCAGGCGATCAGCCCGGTCGCCGCGGCGGCCACGAAGAACCCCGCCAGGACGCCGGCGCCGGCCCGTGCCCACATCAGCGTGTCACCTGCGCCGGCCGGTGCCAGGCGGCGAGCAGGGGCAGCGCGATCGCCACCAGCATCCAGCTGCACAGCATCACCACCACGCCGGTGGCGATGCCCAGATTGGCGATCCACAGCCAGAGCGCCGCCACCGCGGCGATCAGGCTGATCTGCCGGCCCAGGCGGCCGGCCCGGCGCAGGCGCGGCCAGCGGCAGTGCGGCGAGGCGGCATACAGCGCCAGCGCCGAGAACGCCGAGCCGGCCAGCGCCAGGCTGCAGAAGCCAAGCGAGGTCAGGGCGACCGTGATCATCGGGTGGCCGCCAGCGCACGCGGCAGGGCGCGGCAGGCCGGGAAGGAAGCGGGGCAGGGCATGGGGGAATCCAATCGGCAACCCTGTCCTGGTCAGGACAGTAACCCGCGCATGGTAATCATTGCCGTTTATGGGCGCCACACGTACACATTCAGGCGCCTGGGCGGGGGGGCACGCCGGCGCGCGGCGGCGCATTCATCGGCAGATTGGTTTAAGATCAGGGCATCTCTATCGAGGCAACAAGGTGGCCCGCGCCCTGCGCCGGTCTAGCGTGTGACATGAGCACTACCACCGCCCACCGCTGAACGCCCCCGACGGCCCCTGACGCAGGCGCCTTCGTGGCGCTTTTTTATTGCCTCGCCCCCGGATTCTCCAGGCCCCCTGCGGGCCACCAGACCAAAGCACTCTCATGATCGCGATCACGCTCCCCGACGGCAGCCGCCGTGAATTCGAACATCCCGTCAGTGTCATGGACGTCGCCCAGTCGATCGGCGCCGGCCTAGCCAAGGCCACCATCGCCGGTTCGGTGGATGGCGTGCTGGTCGATGCCAGTGACGTCATCGACCACGATGCCAGCCTGCGCATCATCACCGCCAAGGACGAGGAGGGCGTTGAGATCATCCGCCACTCCGCCGCCCATCTGGTTGGTCATGCGGTCAAGCAGCTGTACCCGGACGTCAAGATGGTGATCGGCCCGGTCATCGCCGAAGGCTTCTACTACGACATCTACTCCGAGCGTCCGTTCACGCCCGAGGACATGGCCGCCATCGAAAAGCGCATGGCTGAGCTGATCGCGCAGGACTACGACGTGATCAAGAAGGTTACCCCGCGTGCGGAGGTCATCGAGATCTTCAAGGCGCGTGGCGAAGACTACAAGCTGCGCCTGATCGAAGACATGTCGCCGGAGATCCAGGCGATGGGCATGTACTACCACCAGGAATACGTGGACATGTGCCGCGGCCCGCACGTGCCCAACACGCGCTTCCTGAAGGCCTTCAAGCTGACCCGCATTTCCGGCGCCTATTGGCGCGGCGACGCGCAGAACGAGCAGCTGCAGCGCGTCTACGGCACCGCCTGGGCCGACAAGAAGCAGCTCGATGCGTACATCAAGCGCATCGAAGAGGCGGAGATGCGCGACCACCGTCGCATCGGCAAGCAGCAGGACCTGTTCCACCTGCAGGAAGAGGCCCCGGGCCTGGTGTTCTGGCACCCGAAGGGCTGGGCGCTGTGGCAGGTGGTCGAGCAGTACATGCGCAAGGTGTACCGCAATACCGGCTACGGCGAAGTGCGCTGCCCGCAGATCCTGGACGTGTCGCTGTGGCAGAAGTCCGGCCATTGGGACAACTACCAGGACGCGATGTTCTTCACCGAGTCGGAGAAGCGTACCTACGCGCTCAAGCCGATGAACTGCCCGGGCCACGTGCAGGTGTTCAACCAGGGGCTGCACAGCTACCGCGATCTGCCGATCCGCTACGGTGAGTTTGGTGCCTGCCACCGCAACGAGCCCTCCGGCGCGCTGCACGGCATCCTGCGCGTGCGTGGCTTTACCCAGGACGACGGCCACGTGTTCTGCACCGAAGACCAGGTCGAGGCGGAAGTGACCGCGTTCCACCAGCAGGCGCTGGCGGTGTACCAGCACTTCGGCTTCGAGGAGATCCAGGTCAAGATCGCGCTGCGCCCCGAATCGCGCCTGGGCGATGACAGCACGTGGGACAAGGCGGAGGGCGCATTGCGCTCGGCCCTGTCCAGCTGCGGGGTGGAATGGCAGGAGCTGCCGGGCGAGGGCGCCTTCTACGGCCCAAAGATCGAGTACCACCTCAAGGATGCCATCGGCCGTACCTGGCAGTTGGGCACGATGCAGGTCGACTTCATGATGCCTGGCCGCCTTGGCGCCGAGTATGTGGACGAAAACAGCCAGAAGAAGCATCCGGTCATGCTGCACCGCGCGATCGTCGGTTCCATGGAGCGTTTCCTGGGCATCCTGATCGAGCACCATGCCGGCCAGTTCCCGGCCTGGCTGGCCCCGACCCAGGTGGTGGTGGCCAATATCACCGACGCTCAGGCTGAATACGTCAGTGAAGTCAGGAAAACCCTTGCAGATCAAGGGTTCCGCGTGAACGCCGATTTGCGCAACGAGAAGATCGGATATAAGATTCGCGAGCATACGCTGCAGCGGGTCCCGTACCTGCTGGTGGTTGGCGACCGTGAGAAGGAAAATGGCGCCGTGGCCGTGCGTACGCGCTCTGGCGAAGATCTGGGCAGCATGTCCGTCCAGGCCTTCATCGAGCGGTTGCAGGCAGAACAGTCCGTGTAAGAAAGTCCCGGCCCTGCGGAT
This sequence comes from Stenotrophomonas sp. BIO128-Bstrain, assembly GCF_030128875.1. Lineage (NCBI taxonomy): Bacteria > Pseudomonadati > Pseudomonadota > Gammaproteobacteria > Lysobacterales > Lysobacteraceae > Stenotrophomonas > Stenotrophomonas sp. BIO128-Bstrain. Next base: position 726,249 of record NZ_CP124620.1, read on the forward strand.
GCTCCGCGATGGGCCGGTTTGATTCCTCTGGGAGATTGCAATATCAGTACCCCTGACAACAAACAGAACCGCAAGAATCAGGAAATCCGGGTGCCGCGCGTCCGCGTGATCGGCAGCGACGGAGAAATGATTGGTGTGTTGACGCGTGACGAAGCGCTGTCGATGGCCGAAGACGAAGGTCTGGACCTGGTCGAGATTCAGCCGCAGGCTGATCCGCCGGTGTGCAAGATCATGGACTTCGGCAAGTTCAAGTTCGAAGCGCAGAAGAAGGCCAACGAGGCCAAGAAGAAGACCAAGCAGGTCGAGATCAAGGAAGTGAAGTTCCGCCCGGTCACCGATGAAGGTGATTACCAGATCAAGCTGCGCAAGATGCGCGGGTTCCTGGAAGAGGGCGACAAGATCAAGGTCAACATCCGCTTCCGTGGCCGTGAAATGAGCCATCAGGAACTGGGTCGCGAGATGGCCAGCCGGATCGAGGGTGATCTGGGCGAAGACATCGTGATCGAGTCCCGTCCGCGCCTTGAAGGCCGGCAGATGGTGATGATGATCGCGCCGAAGAAGAAGTAACCGGCCATCGGGCCTGGCCCGAACCGGCGGGAAGTAGAGCCGACCGTTGGTCGGCTGGACAGCCCACCGCGGCAAAGGTAGAGCCGACCGTTGGTCGGCTGCCCAGCCCCGGCCGCACTTCTCCGTGCACCACGCAGCGGGCGCCCATCGGCGCCTTCTGTCGTTTCCCGCGCGCGGCCTGGCGTCACGCCGGGCTCGCGCCCGTTCCGTTCAGGTTCGGCCGCGCCGCGGTAAACACCCGCCCAATCAAGCGTTTGCAACTGTCCGTATACACGGGCATAATGGGCGGCCCCGTTTTGCGGGGGTGCTGTTTTGAACGGTTTCCCGCCCCACAAAGGCACGCTGTTCCAACGGCAAACAGGACCGGCCTGGTTCCCATCGGGGATCCCGGGCTTACAAGCAGGCAAGGGCACGGACGGAAAGTGTGGCAATGCCACCGCCCTGGTCAGTGACAAAACATCATCAAGGACATAGCAATGCCCAAGATCAAGACCAACCGGGCGGCGGCCAAGCGTTTCCGCAAGACCGCCTCCGGCAAGTTCAAGGCTGGCCACGCCAACCGCAGCCACATCCTCACGAAGAAGTCGACCAAGCGGAAGCGCAATCTGCGTCAGACGAACCATGTTCGTGCAGAAGACGCAGGCCGTTTGAACCGTATGCTTCCCTACCTCTGAGGACTGACCCATGGCACGAGTAAAGCGTGGCGTACAGGCGCGTCGCCGCCACAAGAAAATTCTGACCCTGGCGAAGGGTTACTACAACGCTCGCCGCAAGGTCTTCCGCGTTGCCAAGCAGGCCGTGATCAAGGCACAGCAGTACGCCTACATCGGCCGTAAGCAGAAGAAGCGCAATTTCCGTTCGCTGTGGATCACCCGCATCAACGCGGCTGCCCGCATCAACGGCCTGAGCTACAGCCGTTTCATGAACGGCCTGCTCAAGTCCGGCATCACCCTGGACCGTAAGGTTCTGGCTGACATCGCCGTGCACGACGCAGCTGGTTTTGCTGCACTGGCCGAAAAGGCCAAGGGCGCACTGGCGGCATAAGTCCATTCCCCTGCCGTTGCCGTTCACGCGCAACGGCTGTGGGTAAGGCAAATGCATGGGGAAGGGCGCAAGTCCTTCCCCATTCTTTTTTGTGTTGGCGGTGGCCCTCCCGGTGCCATCGATCGACAGCGCTGGCGACGGGGGGTCGGCCCGACGCGCATCGCGATGGCATACCGACGCGAGGCTCCGGCTATCCATGAGTGACATCCAATCCCTGACCACGCAGGCACTGGCCGACGTGGCCGCTGCCCAGAGCCCCGACGCGCTGGAAGCCCTGCGCGTGGCCCTGCTGGGCAAGAACGGCAGCATCACCGCCCAGCTCAAGCAGCTTGGTGGCCTGCCGGCCGATGAGCGCAAAGCCGCCGGCGAAGCCATCAACCGTGCCCGTGACGCGCTGACCAGCGCGCTGGGTGATCGCAAGACCGTGCTGGAAGACGCTGCGCTGGACGCGCGCCTGGCCGCCGAAGCGATCGACATCACCCTGCCGGGCCGTCGCGAAGAGCGCGGTGGCCTGCACCCGGTGACCCGTACCCTGGAGCGCATCACCGAGATCTTCGGCCGCCTGGGTTACGAGCTCTCCGAAGGCCCGGAAATCGAAGATGACTGGCACAACTTCGAAGCGCTGAACTTCCCGCCGCACCACCCGGCGCGCGCGATGCACGACACTTTCTATTTCGGCGATGGCCGCCTGCTGCGCACGCATACCTCCGGTGTGCAGGTGCGCTACATGGGCGAGCACGCTCCGCCGCTGCGCATGATCGCGGCCGGCAAGGTGTACCGCAGCGACAGCGACCAGACCCATTCGCCGATGTTCCACCAGGTCGAAGGCCTGCTGGTCGACGAGCACTCCACGTTCGCCGATCTGAAGGGCACGCTGTCCGAGTTCGTGCGCGCGTTCTTCGAGCGCGATTTCGAGATGCGTTTCCGTCCCAGCTACTTCCCCTTCGTGGAACCCGGCGCGGAAGTGGACATCGCCTGGCAGCAGCCTGACGGCAGCACCCGCTGGCTGGAAGTGCTTGGCTGCGGCATGGTCCACCCGAACGTGCTGCGCAGCGTCGGCATCGATCCGGAGCGCTATACCGGCTTCGCCTTCGGCCTGGGCGTGGAGCGCTTTGCGATGCTGCGTTACGGCGTCAACGACCTGCGCGCGTTCTTCGAAAACGACGTGCGGTTCCTGAAGCAGTTCGCGTAACAGCGTAACCGCCGGGCAGCCCCCGGCGCTACGTCGCACCACCATTCATCACGGCCCAGGCGCCTGCGCCGGGCCCACCAGGGTGACACCATGAAATTCTCTGAAAACTGGCTGCGCAGCCACGTCCCGACCACCGTCTCGCGCGATGAACTCAGCGCGGTGCTGACCGCGATCGGTCTGGAAGTGGAAGAGGTCGATGCGCTGGGCGATGGCCTGCAGCATGTGGTCGTGGCGAAGATCATTTCCGCCGAACGCCATCCCGAAGCCGACCGCCTGCAGATCTGCCAGGTCGATGCGGGGCAGGGCGAGCACCTGCAGATCGTATGCGGTGCGCCGAACGCGCGCCCGGGCCTGGTCGCACCGCTGGCAATGGTGGGCGCCCAGATCGGTGATCTGAAGATCAAGCCGGCCAAGCTGCGTGGCGTGGAATCCAACGGCATGCTGTGCTCGGCCAAGGAGCTGGGCCTGGACACCGATGCGTCCGGCCTGTTCGAACTGCCCGACGATGCGCCCGTCGGCCAGACCCTGGTCGAGTACCTCGGCCTGCCCGACGCCAGCATCGAGATCAAGCTGACCCCGAACCGCGCCGACTGCTTCAGCATCCGCGGCATCGCCTTCGACGTGGCCGCTGCGTGCGCCAGTGAAGTGGTGCCGTTCGACGCTGCGCCGGTGGCCGCCGTGGGCACGCGTGAACTGTCCATCCAGCTGGACGCTGGCGCCGAAGCACCGCGTTACGTTGGTCGCGTGATCGAGGGCGTCAACGCCCGTGCCGCGACCCCGCTGTGGATGGCCGAGCGCCTGCGCCGCAGTGGGGTGCGCCCGGTGTCGCTGCTGGTGGACGTCACCCAGTACGTGATGCTCGAGCTCGGCCAGCCGATGCATGCCTTCGATCTGGGCACCCTGCAGGGCAGCATCGGCGTGCGTCGTTCGCGTGCGGGTGAGACCCTGAAGCTGCTCGATGGTCGCGACGCCGCGCTGGACGACAGCTTCCTGCTGGTCACCGATGCCGACCGCCCGATCGCGCTGGCCGGCCTGATGGGCGGCTTCGATACGCGCGTCACCGACGACACCACCAACGTGTTCCTGGAGGCCGCGCACTTCGCGCCCGCCGCGATCATGGGCCGTGGCCGCAAGCTGGGCCTGCACACCGATGCCGGCCACCGCTTCGAGCGCGGTGTCGACCCGGTGCTGCCGCGCGCGGCGATCGAGTACGCCACCCGCCTGATTTTGGACCTGGCCGGCGGCACCCCCGCGCCGGTCACCGAGGCCGTGCGCGACGCCGACCTGCCGGCGACCGCCACCATCGGCCTGCGCCGCGCCCGTATCGCGCGCGTGCTGGGCATCCAGATCGCCGATGCCGATGTGGAGCGCATCCTGCGCGCGCTGGGCATGGACGTGGCCCCGACCGCTGATGGCTGGCAGGTCACCGCGCCGAGCCGCCGTTTCGATATCGCCATCGAAGAAGACTTGATCGAAGAGCTGGCCCGTATCCACGGGTACGAGCAGATTCCGACCACGCTGCCGGGCGGTGCCTCGCGCATCGCCATGCCGACCGAGACCCGCCTGGACGACCTGAGCGTGCGCCGCCAGCTGGTGGCCCGTGACCTGCAGGAAACCATCAATTACGCCTTCGTCGATGCCGCGCTGCTCGCGCAGTGGCAGCTGAGCGAGGGTCTGGTCGCGCTGGCCAATCCGCTGTCGGCCGAACTGGCGGTGATGCGCCCGTCGCTGCTGCCGGGCCTGGTCGCCACCCTGGGCCGCAACGCCGCCCGCCAGCTGGGCCGCGTGCGCCTGTTCGAACTGGGGCGCGTGTTCCACCAGCAGGCTGGCGAGGGCCAGCCCGCGCCGCTGGAAACCCAGCGCGTGGCTGCCGCGATCTGTGGCGATGCCGACACCCAGCAATGGGGCCTGCCGACCCGCAAGGTCGACTTCCATGACCTCAAGGGCGACCTGGAATCGCTGGCTGGTGCCAGCGGCGCCGAGCTCGAGTTCAGGCCCTCGCAGCGTCCGTACGGCCACCCGGCACGCTCGGCCGAGGTCTACCGTGACGGCGTGAGCCTGGGCTGGATCGGCCAGATCCATCCGCGGCTGGCCAAGGCCATGGATATCGACGTGGACGTGGTCGCCTTCGAGCTGGACCTGGCCCCGCTGGCCGCCCGCGCCCTGCCGCGCGCCACCGACCTGTCGCGCTTCCCGTCGATGCGCCGCGATCTGGCCTTCCTGGTGCCCGAGGCCGCCGCCTGGGCCGACCTGGAAGCGACCCTGCGCCGGGCTGCCGGCCCGCTGCTGCGCGAGGTCACGCTGTTCGACCGGTACGTCGGCCAGGGGGTCGAGCCGGGCTTCAAGAGTCTCGCTATGGGCTTGATTTTGCAGGACAAGTCGCGCACTCTGACGGACCGCGACGTGGATGCGGTGGTGGCCGAGGCGGTCTCTGCCATGGAGCGTGAACATCACGCCCGGATCCGCGGTTGAGCGGGAAGCATGGGGGATAGCAGGCAATGGCATTGACCAAGGCGGAGATGGCCGAGAAGCTGTTCGACGAAGTCGGTCTGAACAAGCGCGAAGCCAAGGAATTTGTCGACGCGTTCTTCGATGTGCTGCGTGAAGCATTGGAACAGGGACGTCAGGTGAAGCTGTCCGGCTTCGGGAATTTCGACCTGCGGCGCAAGAACCAGCGCCCGGGTCGCAACCCCAAGACCGGTGAGGAAATTCCGATTTCCGCCCGTACGGTGGTCACCTTCCGTCCGGGCCAGAAGCTCAAGGAAAGGGTAGAGGCATATGCTGGATCCGGGCAGTAACCGAGAACTTCCGCCGATACCGGCCAAGCGCTACTTCACCATCGGTGAGGTCAGCGAACTGTGCGACGTCAAGCCGCACGTGCTGCGCTACTGGGAAACCGAATTCCCCAGCCTGGAGCCGGCCAAGCGCCGCGGCAACCGCCGCTACTACCAGCGCCACGACGTGCTGATGGTCCGCCAGATCCGCGGCCTGCTCTACGAGCAGGGCTACACCATCGGCGGTGCGCGCCTGCGCCTGGAAGGTGCCGATGCGCGCGAGGAATCGGCGCTGAGCAACCAGATCATCAAGCAGACGCGGATGGAACTGGAAGAAGTGCTTCAATTGCTGCGCCGCTGAACCATTTTTCACGCAAACCCGTTATACTCGTCGGCCCGCTGAGAGGCGGGGACATTGCCAGCATCATCGGGGCGTAGCGCAGCCTGGTAGCGCATCTGCCTGGGGGGCAGAGGGTCGTCGGTTCAAATCCGGCCGTCCCGACCAATGTTGGTGATTCGATCAAAGGCTTGTGCAGCGATGCGCAGGCCTTTTTTCTTTGTGGGCTGCTTACCCGCGGCGGTGCTCACGGCTCAGCGAATGTACCCGGACCGCAAGATCACCTCATCCACCGCCGCCACATCGTCGTACCGCAGCTCGATCAACGTGGCGATCGCCTTGGCTTTGTCCGGTTGTGCCGCGTAGTACGCGCTGGCGATGCGATACCCCACGTAATAACCCAGATCACTGACGCCGAAACGGTTGGCGCTGCTGTTGTACAGCCAGTCGCGGTAGTCGTTGCCGCGACGGTCCGCCTGGAACTGCCGCTTGAGCTCGGCCTCGTGCGTCGGTCCATACACGTACAGCGGCAGGTCGGGCTTCTTTCCGGTGACCCGTTCGGCCACCAGTTCCGCCACGCCCTCACGCAGCGCGTACTGCGCCAAGGTGTCGCCGGCCTCGATCTGCTGGGTGTGGATGTACTCGTGGATGTTGTTCTGGCCGTTGTTGTGGAATGGCTGGGAGGCATAGAACGTGCGCAGTCGCGTCTGCAACGGCTGGGGAAGTTCGGACACGTCCACGGTGTCATCGCCCAGGGCGAGTTCGGCGCCGATCAATACCTTGTCGTCCAACGTGGTGCCGCCGGTGCGCAGCACGCCGATCGCATAGGTGATGCTGGCCGGGCGCAATGCCGGATACAGGCGTTTCAACGTGGCAAGGTCAGCTTCCAGCCCGGTGGTCGCAGCGAAGGCCCGGTGGGTCAGCGGGCGCACAGACGCCCAGTAGCGCGGCCAGGCATCGATCGCGGCCACGTACTGCCCGGCGGTATAGGCGCGGGCCTGCATCAAGGCATGCAGGCCGGGCGTGCCCCTGTCGATGTAGAGCAACTGGATGAGCTGCTGTCTGCGCGCTGGGTCTGGTTCGCTGCGGATCGCATCGTGGGCGATCCAGAAGTTCTCGATGTCGGCGGTGACCACCTGCGCCGAGCCGTGTTGCTCGGCCGCGGCCGAGCCCAGCGGCAGTAGGCCAGCGATGAGCAGCGTCGGGAGTATCCGCATCCATGGCTTCATGTCGTTCCTCGTCCGGTGGCTGTCCCACCGTTGGATGCCGGCAGCGGCCAGAAGGTTTAGAGCCGTCGCCTCACTGAGCGTGCAACGGCAACGGCCGGTCGATCACCACATCCTTCATCACCAGGGTCGAGGTCAGCCGCTGCACGCCGGGCAGGGCGGAAAGGTGTTCGTCGTAAAGCTGCCGGAACGCGGCCAGGTCGCGGGTGATGACGTGCAGCAGGTAGTCCGGATCGCCGAACAGGCGCTGCGCCTGCAGGACCTGGGGCACCTCGGCGACAGCCTGCTCGAAAGCGTCCACGGCGTGGCGGTCGCCGTCGCGCAGGGTGATGAACACCAGCGCCGAGAACTTCAGGCCCAGCGCGGCGGGATCGAGCTCGGCGCGGTAGCCCCGGATCGCGCCGGACTGTTCCAGCGCCCGCACGCGACGGTGGCAGGGCGAGACGCTCAGGCCGATGCGCTCGGCCAGTTCGGTCACGGTGAGGCGGCCGTCCTTCTGCAGCTCGGCAAGAATCCGCTGGTCGGTGATGTCCATGCGCAAGAGTTTCCTCCTGAGTGGCCGTGCCGGGCAAGTATTTGGAAGCACATTCCAAAGGAGCGGGAATATTCTTCTGTCTGGCACACGGATCGCGGCAAGACCGCCCTTTGGACCCCATGCAACCCAGCGTCATTGCCGCCTTCTGGGCGGTCTCGATCCTCTTCGTGCTCACCCCCGGCGCGGATTGGGCGCACGCGATCGCTGCCGGCCTGCGCGGGCGCGCGGTAGTGCCGGCGGTGGCCGGGTTGTTGTCCGGTCACCTGCTGGCGATCGGGCTGGTCGCTGCGGGCGTCGGCGCGCTGTTCGCCCAGGCACCGGTCGCGCTGCACGTACTGACCGTCCTGGGCGCGCTGTATCTGCTGTGGCTGGGCATCGGGCTGCTGCGCCATCCGCCGGTCGCCGCCGCCGAAGCGGGGCAGGCCGTGGCGGGCTGGCGCCACTGGGCGGTCAAGGGCGCCTGCGTGAGCGGGCTCAATCCCAAGGTGCTGTTGCTGTTCCTGGCGCTGCTGCCCCAGTTCATTTCCGCCAGCGCGGCATGGGCGATGCCTGTGCAGATCCTCGCGCTGGGCATGGTGCATCTGGTCAGCTGCGCGGCGGTCTATCTGGCCGTCGGGTATGGCGCCGGTGCCGTGCTGCGCACCCGCCCCCGTGCATCACGCGTGGTCGGCCGCATCTCGGGCGCCGCGATGATCCTGATCGCGGTGCTCTTGCTGAGCGGAACCGGCACACTCTGACCCCACGTTGTTCCCCACCAGGATCCTTCGCATGACCGAACAGCTCCATCCCTACGCGACCCCGGGCAGTGCCCCGGTCCCGGCCCCGCGCGTGCGTATCCCGCATCTGCAGCAGATGAAGGAGCGCGGCGAGAAGTGGGCGATGCTCACCGCCTACGACATGTATACCGCGGCGATCTTCGAAGACGCCGGCATTCCGGTGCTGCTGATCGGCGATTCGGCGTCCAACAACGTGTTCGGCAACGACTCGCTGCTGCCGGTCACGGTCGATGAGCTGATGCCGCTGGTGCGCGCGGTGAGCCGCTGCACGCGCCGGCCGCTGGTGATCGCCGATCTGCCGTTCGGTTCCTACCAGGCCTCGCCGGAGCAGTGCTTCCATACCGCCGTCCGTTTCATGAAGGAAGGCGGGGCGCATGCTGTCAAGCTGGAGGGCGGCATCGAGATGGTGCCGCAGGTACGCAAACTGGTCAGCTGTGGCATTCCGGTAATGGCGCACATTGGCTTCACGCCGCAGTCGGAGCATCAGCTGGGTGGCTTCCGCGTGCAGGGGCGGGGCGACGATGGCGCGCGCCTGATCGAGGAAGCGCGTGCGCTGGAGGCGGCAGGTGCGTTCGCCGTGCTGATGGAGATGGTGCCCGGCGCGGTTGCCGCCCAGATCACCGCGGCGCTGAAGATCCCCACCGTCGGCATCGGGGCGGGCAGCGACTGCGATGCACAGGTGCTGGTCTGGCAGGACATGGCCGGGCTGCGCACCGGCAAGCTGCCGCGCTTCGTGAAGCAGTACGCGGACATGCACGGGCTGCTGCAGAAGGCGGCACGTGAGTTCGCGGCTGAGGTGGGGGCAGGCACGTTCCCCGGCCCGGAACACACGTTCTGATCGACAGGCGTATCGCCTGAGGCGCGTGCCCACCCCGCCCAATGCCGCCGGTCAGCATCCGGTGCTGGATCATCTGGAGCTGATCGTGGGCGCGCAGGGCGATGCGCAGGGGCTGAGCATGCACACGCGGGTGTTCGGGGCTGGCGATTGGACCGGGCAGGGCGCGTGGCGCTCGGTGTCCTGGGTGCTGCCGGTGCCCGCACGCGGCGGGTTCGTCCGTGCCCGGGGCAGCAGTACTGCCGAGCGCTCGCCACTGCCCGATGTGCCGGGTGAGGATCCCTGGCCTGCCCCCGCATGCGACGAAGAATGGGCGGGTAGGGGCCATCGGGGTAGAGTGACTGCTCAACCCCATGGACGAGGAAAGAGAAAAAGATGGCGGTGCGCACCTTGCTAGCGGCGGATCTGGAACAGGCCAGCCGCATCTGTATGGCGGCCTTCATGGGATCGGTGGCCGATTCACTGACCCCAGTGGGTATCGAGACGTTTTCCCGCATCGCTTCGGTGGAAGGATTCCGTACGCGGATGTCGCACGACAACCTCATGCTGGTGTTCGAACAGCAGGACCGTATCGTCGGTGTGGCGGAGCTCAAGGAGGGCCGCCACGTGGCGATGTTGTTCGTGGACCCTGCCGCTCAGCAGCAGGGCATAGGCAAGGCGCTGATGGCCGCCATGATCGATCACGCACGCGTGGATGTGCTGAGTGTCAGCGCTTCGCTGTCGTCGGTGCCGGCGTATGAGCGCTATGGCTTTGCGTGCGCAGGCGAGGCGGCCGAATCCTCCGGCCTGAGGTATCAGCCGATGAACATGCAGCTCATGGCCCGCCCCTGACTTCACACCGTTCAGCCGACGCGTTCACGAAGGTGAGACAGCCCAGTGGCTACGGTGGAGTCCTGTCATTCAACCCGATTCGGGGAAAGGATCATCATGATCAAGTGGGCCATCATTTTTGCTGTCATCGGCCTGATCGCCGGCGCCCTCGGTTTTGCGGGCATCGGTGGCGCCGCCATCGGCATTGCCAAGTTCCTGTTCTGGGCGGGCATCATCATCGCCGTCGTGCTGTTCGTACTGGGCATGACCATCGCCAAGAAGGTGACCTGACCGGGCGCGCGCCTGCGCCAACGGTCAGGAACGAAGGCCTGCGCGATTTCGCGCAGGCCTTTTCATTGGTGGCTCTCGTTCCAGCGCACGCAGCTCACTGGAAATACACCGATACCCCCAGCCCGGCCTGCGTGTCCGGGCTGTCCTCATCCAGGCCCACGTCGAACGAGGCATCCAGCTGGACTGTCGGGGTCACCATCCAGGTGATGCCAGCCCCCGCTATTCCGGTCGAAGGCTCACCGTCGCTATCGGTGAAGCCCGCCTCCAGATAGGTGCTGATGGTATCGGTGGCGGCAAAGCTCAGGCTGGGTGCCCAGGTCACGCTGTCCTCGCTGCCACCGCGGGTGACATTGGCGTACAGCGCGCCGGTCCAGTGATCGTTGAACGCGTACTCGTAGCTCGCACCCAGCGCGTACTGCGTGGCGCCTTCGCTGAAGTCGCGCGAGCCGGTGGCGAAGGTGGTACTGGCCAACTGCGCCACGGCGTGCGTGTCCGAGGGCAGGGGCAGGGCGAACTTCAGGCCGACGCCCACATCACCGGCACCGCTGCTGCGCTCGGCGGGGGCATTGCGCGGTGCCACGCGCAGATGGTTCCAGGGCGAGGTGAAGGCCTGCAGTTCCACATGGCTGGCCAACCCGATACGGAGGTTGATGTCGGCACTGTACTGCGTGCTCAGCACCCCCCCGTCGTCGCGGTCGCGGCTGAAAGCGGGCAGCCCCGCCTCGAGCGCGACGCCACCGCGGGGCAGGGTCGAGGCGGCAAAGCCCATGCCGGGGCGATCGAAGGCCAGGTCCGGCGGCGCGTCCTGCTGCGCGTGCACCGCACCGGAGAACAGCAGGGAAACCAGCAGGGCCCAACACCGCATGCGCACGCTCCAGGCCGGCCGATACCGGCATCAGGCGCAGTCAGCCTGCCCCTTGGCCAGAATGTAGCACGGTGATTTCGGCGGTCATGTGCAGGTGTCGGCGACACCCGCCCGAAGGGCGGTGTGCGATGTCGCTCAGCGCGCCGGCCGGGTCATGGCGATGAGGGCATCACGCACGCGCTCGGTCGCCGCGTCCGGCGTGGCGTCACAACCGAGCACGCAGGCGCGGAGCAGGAAGCCATCGGCGGCATGCCGCGCGGCGGTCAGCCGCGCATCACCACGGTCCAGCGGATGGTCGCGCAGGACCGCATCGAGCCACGCACGCCGTGCGGTGATCCAGTCGCTGTCGACGTGGTGCGGCCGGCACTGCGCACTGATGGTGCGCCCGATATCGAACAGCTCGGCGATGTAGGCACGCGAGAACCGGCCATGGGCCTGGCTGTCACGGTCCATGCGCTGCTGGATCGCGCGGTGGAGATTGGCCACGATCGCATGCGCGGCCAGGTCATCATTGGCTGCTCGCAGCAGCAGGGTATCGGTTGCGTTGTGCATTCGCGCCTCCAGGACACCGGTGGGGGAAAAACGTGGGTTCAGCCGCGTGGCAGCGCCGGACCGCCCTGCCGCAGCAGCGTGTCCAGCAGCGCGACGACGCGTTCGCCCTGGCCTTGGCAGGCCAGTTCGAACGTGGTCTGCCCGTCGAGCGCGGGCAGGGGGGAATGCAGAATCCATTCAAGAACGGCGGCGCGGTCCGGTTCGATCTGCAAGGCCAGATCCGCGACACGACGTACGATTCCCTGACGCATGATCAGAATCCGTAACTGAGGGAGAGGGCGGCGGTGTCCATGTGATCGCCACGGGTCATCGGGCTGTCGCGCACGGCATCGGCCAGCGACGTGCGACGGATCGATGCGGTCGCGGTCCAGCGGGGGCCCAGCGGCATCACCGCGGCGATGTCCATGTATGGCGACACGCCGCTGCCGGCCGAGTAATGCGCCAGGCCACTGCGGGCCGCTTCGCGCTGGCTCACGCCGAAGTAGTAGTCGTTGAGATCGGCGCTGGTGTAGGTCACCCCCACCGCAGGCATGAAGGTCACGCGGCCGGCGGGAACCGGGTAGGCGTATCGGGCATCGGCCGAGAAGCCGCCCCCGTGCCCGGTCACTTCGGCCTGCGCGTTGGCCTGCAGCACGCCCCAGTCGGCCTGGTGGCGCCAGGACACGCCCAGCATCCCGGACAGGCTGCGGTTGTCCAGCTGGCGCAGCTGCGGGTCATGACTGTCCCGGCGTTTGAAGCGCATCACGTACGGCGAGGCGGTGAGTGCCAGTTCGGACTGCGCGGTCTGGTGGAGGCGATAGCCCACGCTGCCACCGCGGAAGAAGAACGAGCGGCCTTCCCAGCTGACGATCGGGGCGGCCAGGCGGTCGGTGTCATAGCCGGCGTACGGGGCCTTGAGGGCGACAACGGCGATGCCGACGCTTCCTTTCCTGCCCGCTTCGGGGGCATCGGCGGCCTGGGCGCCGGTGGCGGTCAACGCAGTGCCCAGGGCCAGGCCAAGCAGAGCGGAAGAAGGACGCGAAAAGCGGAAACGGACGTGCATGGACCTGCCGAAGGGGAACAACCGGAGCCTCATGGTGGGCGCCCTACATTGTCGGAACGTTACGTCGGCCTGCGCGGTACCATCGCCTCCTTCGTACCCCGCAGGCACCGCTCCCATGCGCCTTCTTCTCCTGGAAGATGATCCGGAAATGGCCAGCGCGATCCAGGTCAGCCTGGCGCGCCATGGCATGGTGGTCGACGTGGTCGGCTCGATGGCCCAGGCCGATGAAGCGCTCAAGGCCGGCGTACACCAGATCCTCCTGCTGGACCGCCAGCTCCCCGATGGCGATGGCGCCAGTTTCGTCCAGGTCGCCCGTGAGCGGGTGCCGAACCTGCCGGTGATCATGCTGACCGCGCGCGCTTCGGTGGCCGACCGGGTCACCGGGCTGGATGTCGGTGCCGATGATTACCTGACCAAGCCCTTCGCCGTGGAAGAACTGCTCGCACGGATCCGCGCGATCTCCCGGCGCCCCTCGCAGATCACCCTGCCGGTGTTGTCACTGGGCCGGCTGCAGTTCGATTTCGTGGCGCGCGAGGCACGCGTTTGCGATGTGCTGCTGGCATTGCCGCGGCGGCAGCTGCTGGTGCTCGAAGCGCTGGCGCTGCGCCAGGGGCGCACGGTGGGCCGCGCTTCGTTGCTGGAGGCCGTGTACGGTTTTGACGATGCCATCCAGTCCAACGCGCTGGATGCGCATGTCTCCAAGCTGCGCAAGGCGCTGCTGGAAGCCGATGCCGGCGTGGAGATCCATGTCATGCGCGGCATCGGATACCTGCTCAAGGACACGCCGTGAGACTGCTCAAACCCGATTCCCTGGCCTTCAACCTGGTCTGGAAGGTGTGCCTGATCCAGGCGGCGACCATCGCGCTGGCGTTGAGTGCGATGGTGCTGACCTACGGCGACCGTCGCTCGGCCTACATCGACTGGAAGACCAGTGACCAGATCGCATCGGCGATCTCCGTTGGCGCCCAGGGGCTGGAGGCGGATCCACCGAAGGTCGCCCTGGCCGTGCCGCGCCCGCCGGCCACGTTCTGGTTCGCCGCCGCCGACGAACGCGGCCGGCGGCTGGTGCATGGCGAGGTGCCCGTGCAGTACCGCCCGTTGGTCGCGCGGCTGGATCACATCGAGCAGACCGATATCCGCACCCGCATCAATGCCGATGCGCTTGCCGTGCGCGTGGTGGTCGTGGATCGGCCCGAAGGGCGATTGCACGTGGCGGTGGGCGGCATTCCCGAACGCAGCATCGTGCGGCAGCTGCTGTTGATCTTCCGCTATCTGGGGGGCTGGATCGCATTGCCGGTGCTGGTGATCACGCTGGTGGTGGCGCCGTGGGTGATCCACCGCGCGCTGCGCGGGGTCAACCGCGTGGCAGCGCAGGCGGCCGCGATCCAGGTCAACGAGCGTGGCAGCGGCCTGGATACGCGTGCGGTACCGCTGGAGATCTACCCGCTGGTGGATGCGTTCAACGCGGCGGTGCGCCGCATCGGTGAAAGCTACGACGCCCAGGACCGCTTCCTCGCCGGCGCTGCGCATGAGCTGCGCATGCCGATCGCGATTCTGGCCACGCGGCTGGCCGATCTCCCGCCCGGCGAGGCACGCTCGCGCCTGCAGCTGGACCTGAGCCGCCTGAGCAACATCGCCGAGCAGCTGCTGGATCTGCAGCGGCTGGACCGCCACGGCAGCCAGTCGCAGCGCATCGACCTCTCCGCACTGACCCGTGAGGTTGCCGCCGACGTGGCGCCGCTGGTCGTGAATGCCGGTTACGGCTTCTCGGTGGACGCCCCCGACCAGCCGATCTGGGTCCGCGGCGATCCACATGCACTGCACCGTGTCATCGCCAGCCTCCTGCAGAACGCCATCGCCCACGGCGGTGGCCGCGGCATGATCGCGGTGGCGCTGCACGATGACGGCAGCCTGTCGGTCAGCGATGAAGGCCCTGGTGTGCCCGAGGCCGAGCGGCTGTCCGTGTTCGAGCCGTTCCATCGGTTGCGGCCCAGCGGCAGCGGCAGCGGGCTGGGCCTGCATCTCGCGCGTGAGATCGTGCTGCGGCATGCCGGCACCATCGCCGTGGACAGCGCCCCCGGTGGTGGCGCGCGGTTCCTGGTGGTGCTGCCGGTGGATCCGCGGCCGGTGCTGGCAGCGACCCCGGCATGACCAATGGCAGGTGATCGGGCAGAGGCATCGTGGGACAACGGACAGGTCCCCCTTTCAGGTGCCGGTTCGATGCGCGTACGTTCGCTGTTCGGTGTGATCGTGATGTCCGGCCTGGCCCTGTCTGGCCTGTCCGGGTGCGCCACCTATGACGATGTCGCCTCGCGCCCGCAGTGCGAGGATTCGCCGCAGGTGAAGGACCTGCCGGCGCAGGTCGCCCGCCGTGAAAGCCGCTGCAATGAGTTGAACATCCGGTTCAATGACGGAGGCGGTGGCGACAGCAAGCCGCTCGATTTCGGTGGCAAGAACAAGGACGGCTGATCCCGTGTGGGATCAGCGTTTCGCCGGCCCGGCCGGCGGCTCAGCGCAGTAGGCGGTGATGACCTCGGCGGTATTCTCCAGCCCCTTGGCCTTCGCCAGCTCCCAAGGACGTTCGCACTGCTGTGTGCGTTCGCACCAGCGGTAGCCTGCCGAGCCGATGCACCCGTGCGCATCGCGGTCTGCGCCCGGTACGCCCGCAGTGGGTGAGGGTGGCGGTGCAGGATGGGCGCAGGCGGTGAGGGCGGCGAGCAGGGGAAGCAGGGGAAGCAGGGCGGCTCGAATGGACATGGACCCTCCATGGGCGCTTGAGGTCGCAGGCAGTCTCGCGCTGGGTCCGTCGATGCCACGTGCAGGATGCCGGGTTCACTCCTCCATCACTTGGCGTGGGCTGATATGACGCGGAACGGTTCCGCCGATGCTGCGTTGTAGTGCATGACCAGCGCCGTGGAAGCGATGATGCGTTGAAGCAGGATGCTTGCGACGAGTCTGCGTGGGTATCGCCTGTATCAGGTTCGACGCCAGCTTGTCAGCGCCACGGCCAGGAGGCACGCCATGAAACTGCTGTTTTCGATGCGTCACATTACGCTTGCTGCGGCACTCACCTTTGTCTGCGCCCAGGCCGATGCCTGCACGCGCGTGGTGTACCTGGGCGACAACCAGGACGTGATCACCGCCCGCTCGATGGATTGGAAAAGCGATGTCGCCACCAATCTATGGGTGTTGCCCAAAGGCATCAGCCGCGATGGCCAGGCCGGGCCGCGCTCGATCCGCTGGACGTCGCGCTACGGCAGCGTCGTCGCCACCGGCTACGACATCTCCACCACCGACGGCCTCAACGAAGCGGGACTGTCAGCCAATCTGCTGTGGTTGGCCGAATCGGAGTACCCACAGCAGCGTGGCAGCAAACCCGGGCTGGCGATTTCGTTGTGGGCGCAGTACGCGCTCGACAATTTCGCCACCGTTGCCGAGGCCGTCGCCGCGCTGGAACGCGAGCCGTTTTCCATCGTGACCGACAAGGTGCCGGGCGAATCGCGACTGGCCACGCTGCACCTGTCCTTGTCCGACGCCAGCGGCGACAGCGCCATCGTCGAATACATCAACGGCAGGCAGGTGATCCATCACGATCGCGTTTACCAGGTGATGACCAACTCGCCCGTGTTCGACCAGCAGTTGGCGCTGAACGCGTACTGGCAGGAGATTGGTGGCACCGTGATGCTGCCCGGCACCAACCGCTCGGCCGATCGGTTCGCACGCGCGAAGTTCTACATCAACGCCATTCCCAAAAGTGAAGAGGCGGTGGTGGCGCTGGCGAGCGTGTTCAGTGTGATCCGCAATGTGTCCGTGCCCTATGGAATCACCACGCCGGGGGAGCCGAACATTTCTTCCACCCGCTGGCGAACTGTCGCCGATCACAAGCGCAAGCTGTATTTCTTCGAATCGGCGATGACCCCCAATACCTTCTGGGTGGATCTCAACAAGGCCGATTTTTCGCGCGGTGCGCCGGTGCTGAAACTCGACCTGGGGCCGGACCAGCGCAATGTGTTCGCCGGCGACGCGCTGCCCCGATTCCAGCCGGCCGAACCTTTCCGGTTCCTTGGTACCGATAGTTGAGCAAAATCAGACTAATCCGATACCCGTAGGCTGCGGCCTGCTCTATCGTTCCTGCTGAGGGATGGATCCCTCCCGTCGTGAGCTTCTCGCCCAGGCATGCCGCAAAGGAACGATCCGCATGGTGATCAAACTGCAACATATCGAACGCCGCTGGCACGTCGTGCATCCGGCCAAATCCGCACCGATCGCATTCCGCAACGGTGCCACCGCCTTTGACTTCGCCGATGCCCTAGCGCGCGAGCATTTTGCCGAAACCGGCAACAGCAGCGCCGTCCGGGTGCAGGTGCTGGAAACCTACGTGGACGCCGTGCGCTACGGCTGATCGGCCGTGAAGCAGCCACCAGAACGGATGTGACCGGCTTCGGTCGGCTCAGTCAGCCTCGCGTCGGGTACCTAAATAGGGCATGAAATCAGCGACTTCTGGCCTATGTCGCCCGGCCGGACGATCACCGATCCTGTGCGCCTCCCCACACAGCATCGAGGTCCCCCATGTCCAACAACCGCCCTTCCCAGGCAGCCAGACGATTGCGCTGGGCCGTGGTGCCGGCCCTGATGGCGCTGGCCGGTGCCGCCCAGGCGCAGAACTACGACCGCTACTACGACGACGGTTACAGCGGCGGACCGGTGCGTTGCGAGTCGATCAAGAACCGCACGCAGCAATGCGCCTTGCCGGGCCGTGCCCGTCTGGTGCGGCAGATCTCCGGCTCGCCCTGCGTGGAAGGGCAGACCTGGGGCCAGGCCCGCAACGGCGTATGGGTGACGCAGGGTTGCCGGGCCGAGTTCATCGCCGAAGGTGGCCGCGGCGGCCGCTGGAATGGCGGCGGTGGCTGGGGGCACAACGGCGGCGGCAACAGTGGCCGGGGCCAGATCCTGACCTGCGATTCCAATGACCATCGCCGTCAGCGCTGCGTGGCCAATGTGCGCCGCGAGGCGCGGCTGATCCGCCAGACCTCGCGCAACGCCTGCATCGAAGGCCGCACCTGGGGCTGGGACCGTACCGGGGTCTGGGTGGACGGCGGCTGCCGGGCACAGTTCCAGATTTACTGAGGGCCGCTGCACAGCGCCAGGGTGCGTGATGCAGGCTGAAACGAACGAGGCCGCGTCGATCAGACGCGGCCTCGGTGTTTCTGCGGCGAGCCCACCCGACGGTGGCCGACAGCGCGTCAGCCCGCTGCGCTGAGCGCCTGGCCGCTGTTGACCAGCATTGGCCAGCGCTTGAGCACGGCCTGGCGGATGCCGGCGGCATCGATGCCGGCTTCGGCCAGCAGGTCTTCGCGGCTGGCATGGTGCTGGAAGCTGTCCGGCAGGCCCAGGTGCAGGAACGGCTTGAGCACGTTCTCGGCATTGAGCAGCTCGGCCACGCCGGAGCCGGCACCGCCGGCGACCACGTTGTCTTCGATGGTGACGAAGCCTTCGTGGCGCTGCGCAAGGTCCAGCAGCAGGGCACGGTCCAGCGGTTTGATGAAGCGCATGTTGACCACGGTCAGGCCCAGCTCGCGGCCCACCTGTTCGGCGGCGGTCACGGTGCTGCCGAAGGCGAGCAGGGCGATGCGGCTGCCCGGCAGGCGCAGCTCGGCCCTGCCGATTTCCAGCGTGGACAGGTCGGTGCCGGCCGCAACACCGGTGCCGCTGCCGCGCGGGTAGCGCACCGCTGCCGGGCCGGGATGACGCAGGCCGGTGGTCAGCATCTGGCGGCACTCGGCCTCATCGGAGGGGGCCATGACCACCATGTGCGGAACGCAGCGCAGGAAGCTCAAGTCCAGGTTGCCGGCATGGGTCGCGCCATCCGGGCCGACCACACCGGCGCGGTCGATCGCGAACAGCACATCCAGCTCCTGCACGGCCACGTCGTGGACCAGCTGGTCGTAGGCGCGCTGCAGGAAGGTCGAGTAGATCGCCACCACCGGCTTGGCGCCCTGGGTGGCCATGCCCGCCGCCAGGGTCACGGCGTGCTGTTCGGCGATGGCCACATCGAAGTAGCGGTCCGGGTATTCCTTGCTGAAACGCACCAGGCCAGAGCCCTCGCGCATCGCCGGGGTGATGCCCATCAGCTTCGGTTCGGCTGCGGCGGCATCGCACAGCCAGTCGCTGAAGACGTCGGTATAGGTGGGCTTCTTGGTCCCGCCCTTGGCGACCAGGCCCTTGTCCGGATCGAACGGGCCAACCGCGTGGTAACCGATCTGGTCACCTTCGGCGCGCTCGTAACCCTTGCCCTTGGTGGTCATCACGTGCAGCAGCTTCAGGCCTTTCAGGCTCTTGAGCGTTTTCAGCGTGGCGACCAGCGCCGGCACGTCGTGGCCGTCGATCGGCCCGGTGTAATGGAAGCCCATTTCCTCGAAGAACGTGGACGGCACGAACATGCCCTTCCAGTGTTCTTCCCAGCGCTTGACGAAGCGCGCGGTCGGGTTGTGCTTCTTGTCGCCGAGGATCTTCTTGCCGCCTTCGCGCAGCGCGTTGAGCGTGCGGCTGCCGGTGGCCCGGCCGAGCATCTTGGTCAGCCCGCCGACGGCCTCGGAGATCGACATGTTGTTGTCGTTGAGGATCACCAGCAGGTTCGGTTCCTGCTCCATGCCGCCGGCGTGGTTGAGGGCCTCGTAAGCCATGCCGGCGGTCATCGCGCCATCGCCGATCACGGCCACGACCTTGCGGTCATCGCCTTCGGCCTGGCGTGCGATCGCCATGCCCAGCGCTGCGGAGATCGAGGTCGAGGAATGGCCGACGCCGAAGGTGTCGTACTCGCTTTCCTCGCG
The DNA here is from genome assembly GCF_030128875.1 of Stenotrophomonas sp. BIO128-Bstrain. Classification (NCBI taxonomy): domain Bacteria; kingdom Pseudomonadati; phylum Pseudomonadota; class Gammaproteobacteria; order Lysobacterales; family Lysobacteraceae; genus Stenotrophomonas; species Stenotrophomonas sp. BIO128-Bstrain. Next base: position 745,925 of record NZ_CP124620.1, read on the forward strand.
CTTGGGGAACGGCGCGACGCCATCCTTCTGCTTGACCGTGTGGATCTCGTCGCGGCGGCCGGTCAGGATCTTGTGCGGGTAGGTCTGATGGCCCACGTCCCAGACCAGCTGATCCACGGGCGTCTGATAGAGGTAGTGCAGGGCGACGGTCAATTCGATCACGCCCAGGCCGGCGCCGAAATGGCCGCCGCTCTTGCCCACCGACTCAATCAGGTAGGCACGCAGTTCATCCGCGATCGCGGGCAGTTCGGATTCATCGAACCTGCGCAGGTCATCCGGTGACTGGATGCGCGCAAGGCGGGGATAGCGGGCGGAGTCGATCATGTTTATCGCGCTTCTTCTGAGCGCCTATTTTCCCCCCCAAATGGGGGTGGGGCAAGCAAACCGCCTTTTCAGTGAGTAAACGGTGACGGCAGCTGCGACAGAACGTCGCAGCGCACTCACGCGCAGAGCTTGGACCGCTTGGGCAGCTGCGCCTTCAGGAACGCCATCTGGTCGGCCAGGATGTTGCGGTTGGAGAGGATCATGTGTTCGATCCAGCTGGGCCGGTAAGGCACGGCCAGCAGCGGCATGCCGGCCTGCTGCGGGGTCCGGTTGCTCTTGCGCGAGTTGCAGTGGAAGCACGCACTGACCACGTTCTCCCACACGTCCAGGCCGCCCTTGGAGATCGGCATGACGTGGTCGCGGGTCAGTTGCGGGCGGTTGAACTGTTGCCCGCAGTACAGGCACAGATGCGCATCGCGCGCGAACAGGGCCGGATTGGAGAGATTCGGGGTGGGGTCGATCGCACGGGAACGGGCATGCCCGCGGGCGGCGATGATCGGGTGCAGGTCCAGCCCGCTCTGCAGGCCAGTGGTGCGGCAGATGCCGCCGCGGATGTGCAGGCAGGGGTCACCGAGGGTCCAGGCGACCGCACCGCGTGCGTAGAGGCAGGACGCGTCCTGCCAATTGATCCAGTCGAGCACGCGCCCGTGGGCGTCCAGGGCCAATAACCGTACCGAGCCGGGCCGATGCAGCGTAACGATCGGCGATACCTCGGCGACCGGGGCGGACGAGGCTCCGGTATCGATCAGACCCAAGCGTGTAGTGTCTGTCTCCATCGGGAAAACAGCTTATACCCGAATCGTTACCAAATGGGTATAGGCGGCAAGCGCCTACCCATTCGGTAACGATTCGGCCCCGGGCATTCCACCTTATCCCCGCGCCGTTGGCGCGCCCCCTTGAACATCAAGGGGGCTTTTCTCCAGAACGTGTATCGGGGTGCCGACCAACGGTCGGCACCTAGCGACGATCAGGTATCGGTGCTCCGACTGGCGGTCGGCACCTGCCGACGATCAGGCGTCGGTGGTCCGGCGACCGATCAACCTTCGCCGAAATGCGCGTCGGTCATCGCCATCAGCGGTTCGGCGCCGGCCTGGATCGCGGCGGCGTGGCTGAGCGTGCGGGGCAGCACGCGGGCGAAGTAGAAGCGGGCGGTCTCGCGCTTGGCCTGCTTGAACGCAGCGCTCTGCGCGGAGGCATCGGCGGCAGCGACGCTGCGTGCCCACCAGTAGGCCAGCACCACATAGCCCGAATAGAACAGGTAATCGAAGCTGGCCGCGCCCAGTTCGTCCGGGTTGGTGGCCGCGCGCTGCAGGGTCGCCAGGGTCAGCTTGCCCCATTCGTCCGCCTTGGCGCGCAGCGGGGCGATGAACTCGGCCAGCGCCGGGTTGCCTTCATTGGCCTTGGCGAAGGCCTCGATCTCGGCCAGCATCAGTTTCAGGCCGGCGCCCTGGCTGGAGGCGGTCTTGCGACCGATCAGGTCCAGCGCTTGGATGCCGGTGGTGCCTTCATACAGCGTGGTGATGCGGGCATCGCGTGCCAGCTGCTCCATGCCGTGCTCGCGGATGTAGCCGTGGCCACCGAAGCACTGCAGCGCGTTGTAGGTGTTCTCGATGCCCCATTCGGTCTGGCAGGCCTTGGAGATCGGGGTGAGGAAGCTCACCAGGGTGTCGGCGCGTTCGCGTTCGCCGGCATCCTGCGCATGGTGGGCGACGTCGATCAGGGTGGCCGCGTGCAGGGCCAACAGGCGGCTGCCTTCCACCAGCGATTTCATGGTCAGCAGCATGCGCCGCACATCCGGGTGGACCAGGATCGGGTCGGCCGGCTTTTCCGGGTTTTTCGGGCCGCTCAGCGAACGCGACTGCAGGCGCTCGCGGGCGTACTTCAGGGCGTTCTGGTAGGCGCGTTCGGACAGGCCGATGCCCTGCAGGCCGACGCCCAGGCGTGCGGTGTTCATCATGGTGAACATCGCCTGCAGGCCCTTGTGCGGTTGGCCCACCAGATACCCTTCGGCGCCGTCGAAATTCATCACGCAGGTGACCGAACCCTTGATGCCCATCTTGTGCTCGATCGAGCCGCAGCGCAGCGCATTGCGCTCGCCCATCTTGCCCTCGCGGTCCACCTTGAACTTCGGGGTGACGAACAGCGAGATGCCCTTGGCGCCGGCCGGTGCATCCGGCAGCTTGGCCAGCACCAGGTGGACGATGTTGTCGGTCAGGTCGTGCTCGCCGGCGGTGATGAAGATCTTGGTGCCGGTGATGGCGTAGCTGCCGTCCGCGTTGGGTTCGGCCTTGGTCTTGAGCAGGCCCAGGTCGGTGCCGCAATGCGGTTCGGTCAGGCACATGGTGCCGGTCCAGCGGCCTTCGATCAGCGGCTTGAGGAAGGCCTCCTGCTGCCACGCTTCACCGTGCTGCTTGAGCGCCTCGATGGCGCCGTGGGAGAGCAGCGGGAAGTTGCCCCACGCCAGGTTGGCGGCATTGATCATTTCGTTGAGCGGCACGCCCAGCGTGTGCGGCAGACCCTGGCCACCCAGCTCCGGCGCAGCGGTCAGGCCGGTCCAGCCGCCCTCGACAAACTGCGTGTACGCCTGCTTGAAGCCAGGCGGGGTGGTGACCTCGCCGGTGCTCTGGTCCAGTACACAGCCGATCTCATCGCCCACGCTGTTCAACGGCGCCAGCACGCTGGCACTGAAACGGCCGGCTTCTTCCAGTACGGCATCCACCACATCGGCGGTGGCATCGGCCAGGCCGAGGCGCGCGAACAGCGGCTCGACCTTGAGCACGTCATGCAGGGCGAAACGGATATCGGAAAGCGGGGCGGTGTAGCTGCTCATCGGGGACGGTCTCGATCAGTGGCGAAGGGTGGCGGACAGCCCGCCGGTCAGCGCAGGACGCCGGGCAGGCCAGGGGCCTGGTTGAGCGTGCTGCGGCTGTCAATCTCGAAGGTGCGTTGCTTCTTTTCCTGCGGGGTCGCGCTCACCGAACCCTTCAGCGAATAGGCCAGGGTACGGTTGCCGGCCAGCGCGTCGGCCATCACCAGGCGCGCGCCCGAGCTCGGCTTGAGGTCGACGTTGACCACATCGGCCGACACGCCACCAATCGACAGCGCCGGCTGCAGCTGCAGCGCACCGGCGTCCTGATCGCTCACCTTGAGCTGCAGGGACACGTTGTCGAAGGTCATGGGCATGGAGCTGAAGTTCTGCAGGCGCAGCGCGACGGTCCAGCTGCCATCGGCACGCACCGTCAGTTCCTGCACGCTGGCGGCCGGCTCGGAGACGCGTTTGACCGTCTTGTTGCAGGCGGCAAGGGTCAGGCAGGCGACGGCGATCAGGCCGATGGGCAGGGCGGAACGGAAGCGGTGGGACATGGCGCAATCCTCGGGCGGATACTGCATGGGTATGAGCATACTACGGCGTATGGTGTCCGTGCTGCTCCGGGGCAGCAGGGGGCAAGGGTAGGGCACCGGGGTGACCGGGCCACGTGCTTTTAGTCTGGGGGAACACGGCCGAGCGGCGGCGCGGCGCGTGGCCGGCGTGCCAGGTCAGTCCAGCGGCGCCATCACCCGCAACGGGGCCAGGTCATAGCCCATCGCCTCGGCACGCGCCTTGAGCTGCTCGAACAGGGCGGTGTCCATGCTCGGCGAACGCGAGAGGATCCACAGGTATCTGCGGTCCGGCTCGCCGACCACCGCCCACTGGTAGCCCGGATCCAGGGCGATCACCCAGTAGTCGGCCCAGACCAGCGGGACCCAGGAGAGCCAGTCCGGCACGAAGCGCACCTGCAGCCTGCCAGGGTGGCCCTCGACGGGCCGTGCCACGCCATCCGCGGCGACGCGATCGCCATCGGCCTGGCGGCATGCGTTGTGCACGCTGATCCGGCCATCGGCGCGCAGGCTGTAGGTGGCGGTGATGTCGCCGACGCACTTCTTCTGGAACGATACCGGCAGGTGCGCGATCTCATGCCACTGGCCGGCGTAGCGGTCCATGTCCAGCGCCTCCACCGAGGTCACCGGCGCGGCCGCCCAGGCCGACCCGGTAGCGGCGAGGGCGAGCAGGGCACTGATCAGATAGCGGCTGCGCATTGTCGACACTCCACACAAGACGCAGCGAGCTTAGGCACAGGCAGGACGGAAATTGTGAATATTCCGTCATGCAGTGGCCGCCCCACGTCGCTGGCGTGCGCGTGGCAGCGTGCGGCACCCGCGCTACCGACTGTCAGCGGAGAGTTCCCGCGTGGCGTTGCCGTTCTCGTCCAGGAAGCGCACCTTGGCGTCTCCCGAGGGCGTGACCACCAGTTCGAGCCGCGGCTTTCCTTGACCATCGCGCAGGGTCAGCATGGCATCGCGCGCATCAGATTTGCCAAGGAACACGCGCTCGGTGATCGCAGGTACGCCATTCCGATGAAGTGCTTCGTCCCGCTTGGAGAAGAACGGACGGTCCAGGCCGTCGGCAACGTCATTGAAGGTCAGCCCTGCCGAGTGTGTCCCTGCTTCGTCCACGCCCAGCAACTGCATCTGCTGGTCCTGCTGATAGCGATCAAAGGTCAGGCTCATGCCGCTGGAGGGCTTGCCGTTCTTGTCGAGCGAGCCGTTGTAGATCAGCCCGCCGTTTTCCGTGCCTTCATCGTTGAAGAACAGCATGCCTGCCATCGGGCGCGGATGCGGTTGCTCTTTGTTGTGGATGAGCACCCCGGGAAAGAGCGTGCGATTGGAGATCGCCAGTCGCAACGTCCCATCAGGTTCCTTGATGTTGATGCGCTGGGCATCGATGACGTCGAAGCTGGCGCTGCGCTGCGACGTCGCCCCCATCATCAACGCCGCCACGGCCAGGACGCCGAACCCCGCGTAGCCCAGCGTGAGTCTTCGTTGACTGCGTTTCAGCTGCGCGATCTGCGCCTGCAGCACGTCGATGCCGTTCGACATTCACTTCTCCCTGTGTGCGCGGCCATGAGGTGCGAACAAGCGTGGCCGCAGACGCCCTGTCCGCCAGGTGAGCATGCCAGCGCGTGGCGAAGAACGGCAAGGCATGCCATTGCGTCACGCAGGACATCATCCCTGGTCGCTTTGCCCGCTCTGCAATGCGCGATGGATCTCCGCATCGATCATCGCTTCGTCGTCGCGTGCGGCCCAGCGGCTGATCCTGACGATCACCAGCACCGCGGCGGCGATGAGGTAGGCGGCAGGCACGACCACCAGACTGGCGAACAGTGCGGGGGCGAGTTCGTGTGTGAGCTGCCAGTGCTTCACCACCGCCACCAGCGGAAAGATGAGCAGGCTGACGAACATGCCGATCACCAAGGTGCGGATGAAGGGGTGCATCTGGAACGCACCTTCCAGCCGCGCGCCGCGCTCGGTGGGAATGCACTGGCCGATGAAATACGGCTTGAACGAATTGGAGACGAAGGGGCGTTTCCAGCACAGGCGGATCCGTTGAGCGGAGACCTTCCCGCGCATCCCCGCGGCAGAAAGGCGAGGGCCGTGCTGGATCGACTGCCTGAGCTGCAGCACGGTCGCCTCGAGCGGGTGCGTGCTGTGGAAGACAGCATGGCGTTTGCCGAACAGCGCGGCGAACAGAGCACGAACCATGTGCAGACCCCCCTTCCTTGAACGATGCGCGATGTAGCCTGGGCGAACGCCAGACAAAAAAAATGACCTGCATTTCTGCAGGTCATCTGAAATTGTGGTGGCCGGGGACGGAATCGAACCGCCGACACGGGGATTTTCAATCCCATGCACCAGTAGAAAAACTCTTTTAGATCAAACACTTTAGTAGCCCTACTAATTCATGCCTGTAGCGCTAAGTGTTTGATCCATAGTGGTAGCTATCCCCCCCGCCCGTGCAAATCCCGTGCAACTGCTGGCGGGAGCTAGCCTGGCCGTTTAAAGGCTATAAGACGCAATAGGCCGGCTTCTCTTAACAAATTCGTCATGAATATGAACGAGAACAAGCCATCTGTCCGCGTGAAGATCGCGTAGCATTCAGCGATCGCCGTCACAAAGCTGCGGCACCGGGTGTTTTGCAACTATTTTTTAGTTACACTGATTGAACTTGGAGCGCGACTGGATGTCGAAGCATGACAAAACGCTGGAACGGATGCGCCGAAGGCCGCCCCCTTCGGATGTCAGTTGGGATTCGCTCACCGCGCTGCTTGGCAGCTTGGGCTACGATCAATTGAAACCCGGCAAGTCCGGCGGATCAAGGCGCAAGTTCTACAACAAAGAGAAGGACGCTTTGATTTGTTGTCATGAGCCTCATCCTCAGCCCAACGTCGACAAGGGCTGCATCGTGGATGTGGTAGATCACCTCACAACTCATGGGTTCCTGGGGAGCACAGAGAAAAAATGAACATCATCAAGTACGCCGGCTATGAAGGAACTGCTGAGCTGGATCTTGATAGCTTTGTCTGCCGGGGCAAGATCCTCTTCATTGATGATCTTGTGACGTATCAGGCAGACTCGCCTAAAGATATAGAGGCAGCTTTTAAAGAGGCTGTCGATGACTACGTGGCTACATGCGAAGAACTCGGCCGCGAGCCACAGAAGCCGCTGAGTGGAACCTTCAATGTCCGTATTTCTCCCGAGCTGCATAAGGCCGCGCGGGTGCGCGCTGCAGCCGACGAGACCAGTCTGAATGAAATGGTGGCTGCAGCTATTCAGTGCTACGTCATAGGCGTTGAGCACGTGGTCAACAACCACACTCACAGTCACCAGTACATCAGCGTCAACAGCTCTGAGCAGGTGTTCGATCTTTACACTTCTGCTGTAGCAAATAAGGCTTTGACAAAGGTGATTGCCGGTGTCCACTGAGAAGACGCAAGAGTTTGGGGACGGCCTTCCCGAAGACATGGCCACACCGATGTACTCGGTGCAGGACCTGGGATTACTCATGGCGAGGGAGCTTGGGCTGGCACCTGGAAGATACGAAGTGGTAGTCCAGTTCAAGCTGGGGCCAATCCAGATGAAAGAAGAGCAAACTGATAGTCCCGTACCCGCCATGGGCGTAGGCTTTGGCGCATTCGGCCTCCGGCCAAGCACTTCGGACAGCACCATGAGTATCGAAGTCCCGAAGCCAAAAAGATCTAAGAAGTGAAAAAAGCCCCGCGATTGCGGGGCTTTTTTACGTCTCCATATTCTCTCAGCCAAAGGCTACTTTGACCGAGAACGCAGTGGCTCGGCCAGAGTTTCAATGCGCCCTGCGTCGGCTGCCAGATGCTCGGGCGACAGGTGGGCGTACCGCAGCACGGACTGATAGGACCGCCAGCCGCCCAGCTCCATGAGGCTGCGCAGGCTGGTGCCGGCCATGACGTGCCAGCTCGCCCACGTGTGCCTCAGGTCGTGCCAGGCCAGCGGTTCGACCCTGGCCCGCCGCTGTGCGGCGTACCACCCGGTGTTGCTTGCCCGGACGTACGGCTGGCTGTCCTTCTCCGATCCACTCGGGAACACCCACGGGTTCCCTGCCACCCTCTTCGCGCGCTGCTCCAGCAGGATGTCCATCGCGTTTCTGTTGAGCGGTGCGCCGATGGCCTTCTTCGCCTTCGCCTGCCTCCCCTTGATCCACGCCACACGCCGGTCCAGGTCTACCTGGTCCCACATCAGCCGCAGCACGTTCTGCTCACGCCAGCCTGTGGCCAGGGCGAAGAGAAATGGCGGCCGCAGGTGCGGCGCCAGCTCGTCGTGAAGGCGAACGGCCTCGTTCTGCGTCAGCCAGCGGTAGTCATCACCGCCGTCCGCCTCCTTGATCTGAATGGAAGGGGACGAATCGGTCCAGCCGCGGCGTTGGGCATCCTTCAAGATGGACCGGATCAAGGCCATCATCCGGTCCACGGTCGCCTGCGAGGTGGGCTCATCGGTGAACGTGCTCCCGTCTTTCTTCCGCCTCTTGTTCTTCGGCTCGGCCTTGCGCTGGCTGGATACCATGGCCAGCACGTCGGAATTGATCTCGTCGAGATGCAGGTGCCCCAGGTAGGGGGACAGCCATTTCAGGTTGTGCTGGTCCTTCTTGATGCTGCGCTTGCCCTTGTGGTCTTCGAACCACGCCACGACCGCCTCGGTCCAGAGGCGGCGCGGCTTCTCGCCCAGGCGTGCTACGCGGTACTGCTCCGTGTGGATTTTCGACGCCCACTCGGTAGCGAGCTCACGGTCGACAGTCCCAGAGCTTCTAAATACTTCACGTCCGTTGGGCGCGGTGAAGCGGATCCAGAGGATGCCTTTCTTGCCGCGCGGTTCAAGTCTGTAGGGATGGCGGGCCATTCGGGTTGCTTCGTTTCCGTGAGATATGCGTCGAGTGCTGCGCGGAGAAAGCGCCAATTGCCGCCGACCTTGCGGCCGGGCGGGCCTTTCCGCTTGCGCATCCAGTTGCGCAGGGTGACCGGGTGGTACTGCAGGTATGCGGCGGCCGTCTCCAAGTCCATCACGTCCGGCCAAAGAACCTCAGCGGCGCCCATGGGCCCTCCTTTGTGCGGCGGCTGACCCGTCATCGCGGAGGGGCATCAGCAGCTGCACCACGTTGTCGGCTTCCGCCGGGGCCTCGCTCTTGCGCGCGGCGCGCGGCGGCCGGTTGACCCTCCTCCATTCCGCGATCGCGGTATCCGCGTCAGCGTGCTTCCGGGTCGCCCGGCACCGGCACTCAACGAAGTGGCCGCCGCCGGCGGCGATGCTGCGCAGGTCGTGGATGTGGCGCGCGCTGTGACCGGCGGCGCAGGCCGGCAGCGGCTCGGGGTGGCTGATGTGTCGCTGGGTCATGGGGATATCTCCAGAACTTCTGTCTTATCGGCCGCCGCAGCAGGGGCGTGGTCAGGGAGGGGAAGAAGCGGGACGAGCCAGGTCTTGTGCGCGTACCAGTGGGTTCCCGGTGGGTGGGGGCATGGGTAGGTATCGAACTCGACGCCGTAGTCCCCCGTCTCATCGATGGGTTCAACGATCGTCCCGCAGGCTCCTACGGGGGGCATGAATCCATCCGTTCCAACGAGGCAGACGGGAGTGCCGATCTTCATGCGAACAGCTCCGGTTGGATGGGGAGCGCCGGCGGCGCCGGGCGGGGAAGGGAGGCAGCGCGGCGGCGGGCGGACTGGGCCATGCGGAACATGCACCAGAAGCCGTTGCCCGCCAGCCGCCGGGCGCGCGCTTCGCCGATCAGCACGCGCGCTGTGTGCTTGGCCTGGGTGGTCAAATCCATCAGGCGGCCTCCGCCAGCGGCATCGCCACCGGGTCCAGGTTGGCCTCGGCCAGGGCGCGCAGCGGCGGAGGGCTGACGCTGTTACCGACCATGCGCACGGCGGCGCTGGTGGTCAGCGGGGTGCCGTTGGCGGTGCGATCGATGATGTAGCCCGCTGGGAAGCCCTGCGCGCGGTACAGCTCGTGCGGTTTGAGCATGCGCAGGCCGATATCGACGATGACGTAGGGCGTGCCCTTGATCACCACCGTGACCAGCGCCAGCCGGTCCTTCGTGGTGATGGTGTCGGCGGGGTCGGTCAGGCTCGGCACGTTGGCGCCGGTGCCGTAGTACTTCACCAGGAACGCGGCAACACGCAGCGCGCCTTCCTGATGCTCCGGCGACAGCTGGGCCAGGTCTGCGGTTACCAGCTGCTGCTGGCTGCCGGTGGCGGTGATCGTGCTGACCGGGGCGCGCGCATCGCGCCCGCCGCCCTCGTAGAAGCCGCCGTTGGCCTGCTCCAGGAATGCAGTGGCCAGCGCGTGGTGCTCACCCTGCGCTGCAATGGTCGACAGCGGCTCTTGCGGGTCAGCGCCGGCCATGTTGTTCCGCAGGGTGACCAGCGTGGCGGCAGACAGACCGAGCGCATGCGCAGCGCCGGCCGGGCGTGCGGCGCCTGCACCAGAGGTGATCGTCGGCACTGGCTCGGTGGCATGCGTGCCAATGCTGTCGCCTCGGAATTTCACCAGGTGCGGGGCGGCGATCGCGTGCTTCACGCCGCCGGCGACCACCGTGCCGAGCGGTTGCTGCAGGTCAAGCGCACGCGGTGCCTGGCCCTCCCGTTCGCCGTAGCCGGTCTGCACCAGCACCGGCGCCACAAGGGCGGTGTCAGCCTTCGCCGTCATCGTGTACAGCGGGTCAGCGCCAGAGCGCGGCTCGGACTGGCCCGCGCGCCCGCCGACGCCCGCGAGGATCGGCGTCACCACCGAGAAGTGGCCACCCTTCACCCCGGCGCAAACGGTGCGGAGCGGCTCGTCGCCCGCCATCGTGCGCTGGTTGCTGGCGTTGGCGTGCTCGGCAATGAAGGCTGCGGCAGATGCGCTGTTGTCCGCGCAGCTCGCCGGAACCGGCACCACGAAGGGATCAGCGGCCTGCAGTACGTGCCGCATCACGCCCTTGGCGACGCGGCGCATGGTGGCGTCCGCGAGGTCACGTTTCCGCCCGAAGATGGACGGGCAGGGGATGCTGAAGTCCAGGCAGTCGGCGGCGGATACGCGCGGCTTCTGGCCCGGCGCGTTGCCGTGGCTTGCCGCCGGCCACACGATCGGCTCGCCGTCGCGGCGGCCGAGCAGGAACAGGCGTTCCCGGCTGGTGCCGGCGCCGTAGTCGCTCGCGACCAGCTTTCTCCATTCGACCACGTAGCCCAGCGCACGCAGCGCGGCGATGAACTGCCGCCAGGTGCGACCGGAGCGTTTCTTGTCCGGCACCAGCTGCTGATGCTCTACCGGCACGCGCTCGCCGGGCGCTGCAACGGTGCCGTCCATCTTCAGCACGCGGCCGGTGGACTTGCAGCGCTTAGCGATCAGCGGACCCCATTGAAGAATCTGCCACACGTTCTCCATGGAGAAGATGCGCGGGGCGGTGTTGGTGCCGTTGACCAAGTCAGCGCGCAGCAGCATGCCGATCCACTTAATCACAACCCAGGACAGCGCACGGGTCTTCCGGCTGCGCGGCTGGCCGCCCTTAGCCTGGCTGAAGTGCGTGCAGTCCGGGGAGGCATGGAACCACCCGATCGCGCGGCCGGCCACGTCTACGCGCGGGTCCGCATGCCAGATGTCCTCGCGGTGGTGGCTGGTGAGCGGGTGGTTCGCCGCGTGCATGCCGATCGCCAGCGCGTCGTGGTTGTAGGCGAGCGCCGGGTCTTGGCCCAGCGCCTGCTTCAGCGCCTCGCTGGCGCCGCCGCCGCCGGCGAACAGATCAACCACGATCTCACCGGCGCGCAGGCGCGAGCGCTGCGGCAGCGGGAAGTTGAACGAGCGGGAGCCATCAGCCATTGGAAACCTCGTTGATCTTGTTGAATTCGATGACCCACACCCAGGGGTTTGCTTCCCACGCGGTCTCGCCGTAGACCTGAGCCCACAGCTGGTGGAAGGCCCACTCGGGGTGGTCGCAAGGTCCTGGGAGCCAGCTGCCGCTCTCGGACTGGGAGAGGCCTTCCGCCACGGCGTCCACTTCGCTGATCGCCTGCAGCCGCTCCACGCGGACGGCGATGATCTCCAGTACCAGGCGGCAGGCCTCGCGCGGCATGTGGATGCTGGGCCGCCACTTGATCCCGTAGTCCTTTCGGGCGTAATCGCCAGGCGAGCCCGGCAGCGTGTCCGCGGAATAGGCATAGCGCTGGATTGGGCCATCGATATTGGGTCGATGCTCGATACCGGTGCCGCGCAGGTCGGTGAAGCTCTCCCGCACCCACAGCCGGTCGCCGGGCTGGCCGAAGGGGCAGCGAATATGGCGCGTGATGAGGGAGGGATTGGAGCACCAGCCGAACTCGCCAGTGGGCTGATTATCTGCGCCGATGAAGCGCACAACATCCACTGCACCATCGGGCTTCACCGCACGGCGGGTCTGGGTCTTCTGGCCGGCCAGGATGGCGCGCACCATGGCGCCGTTGAAGAGAATGGGGCGCTCGCGCATTACACGTCCTCCCGCAGCCTGGTGCGCAGCTCACGCGGCGGCTTGACGGTGGCCAAGGTGACGGGCATCAAGTAGCGCAGCTCCCATGTGGGATGGAACTGGCAGGTGTGCTTGGCGGTGTCGAGTTGGATGTTGAGTCGGCCGCCGCTGGCGGATCGGATAGTTCCCGTCTCGACCTTGCCGTCGCCTGTGTACTCCACACGCATGCCGCGCTGCGCTGGCACGCCGTAGTTCTTCCGGACCCAAGCCATTGCGCCGCTCACGACGACACCCCCGGCGCTGCATCGCGCTGCCCGTCGCGCAGGGCCCGGAACTCAGCGATCACCTCCGTCGCGATGCGTTCGGTGTAGGCGCGCTCTGCCTTCGTCATCCGGGTTTGGCGACCGGAGATCATGTTTCCGGCCACGTAGTCGGCATCGCACTGGGCGACGAACTCCATCACCGTGCGGTTGCCCATTGCGCCCCAGAAGGCTTGCCAGGCGTTGCCGTAGCAGGTGACGACGATGCGGCCCCGGCCGGCGGCCTGGTCCTGGACGAAAACGCTGATGGGATCGAGGTTGTTTCGTGCAGGGATGCGTATCTCGCGGACCTGCCCCAGGCCGATGCCCTGCGCGGGCGGGGCGGCGTAGAGCGGCACGATTTCGTATTCGTTGGCGTGGCGGCGGTAGTACGGCATGTCCTTCAGCCTGACCAGACCGAAGTCGCCCTCAGCCCTAATGCGAACCATGAACGCCACCGGCACCTGCGCCCCCGGCTGGCGGGCGGCGAGGTGTGGCAATGCCTCAGCAAGGAGAAGCGCGGCCCGCTCTCGGGCATCCTCCATAGTGGCGGAGCTTTCAGCGCAATACAGACATTCGGCTATGGCATTGACTGCCGCCTCCTGATCACGCGGCTGGCGGGCGGCGAGGGCATAGAGCGGCGAACCTTCCGGCAGGTTTACGCACATGTGTGCTTTGGAGCTGTCACGGCTCACATGGCCGACCACCTGAGCCGCCGACTGTTGGTGAGCAAGGGCAGTCCTGACCGTTTCGTATGCGAGCCTTGTTTCGCTACCTTGCATGGCGCGCCCCGTCACAACGCGCAGGACCTCCAGTGCATGTGCCAGTGCATCCCCCTTCACCTCGCCAACCTGCTGCTTGCCAGTTGCGGCGAGGGTCGGCGGTTTCTCAATCAGGACGTGCCGGACGGCGCCGAGAAGGTTTGAATGGTGAAAGCTGTCGATGGCTTCACGCAGACGCGCAGTGAATTCGCCGGGGGATTCAACGAACGGCCACACCCCCTGCTGCTCGGCCAGCTCTGCGGATTGGGCAACGGAAGGTGCCCTGTAGTTTTCAGCTGCCATGATCAGCCCTCGACCTTGCTGACACGGAATGCATCGGCCAGCGCGTCGAACAACAACCCCAGCTCGCCCCTCTGCAGTGCGAAGCGGGCGTCCAGCTCCGCGCGGCGTCCATCGGCATCGGCGTGATCCAGCTGATCCAGTGCGCCATCCAGGAACTTGAGCTTCCGCACGGTCAGGTCATCGGCCAGGACGAAGGACAGGTTGTCCTGCAGCACCAAGGCGAGCTTGGTGACCTGCTTGCCTGCGTCCAGATGGCGATCGATCTCATCGCAGCGCAGTTCCTGGTGCTGGCACTTGACCACTGCGCCGCCCTCGGCCGGGTCCTTCATCTCGCACTCTTCGCCCAAGCTGAGGCCAGCCGGCAGCGCTTCACCCGCAATCCAGCCGGTCAGCACGGAGCGCGGCGCGACTTCTGCGTTCAGCGGCAGGGCCGGGAAGCTGCCCAGCAGGGCGCGTAGGTCAGACATCACGTTCTCGCCGGTCCGGCGGCTGCTGGTATCCACGAAGGCGACGCCGCGCTCGCTGTCCAGGAGCACATCGGTCCGACCGGTCTTCACGAAGGCCTGGGGCATGAGCTCGTGCAGAAGGTCGTCTTTGATGCGCTTGCGCTCACGGCTTCCCGGCTTGCGCCCTTCGCTCGCCTCGATGTGCTCGATCTTCTCGGCCAGCTTGTTGTTGACGACGGCGGCGGGCAGCATCTTGTCCTCGCTGCCGACGGTCAGCCACAGCCACCCGCCGATGCGATGAGACAGCGCTTCTTTCTCCTCGCGGCCGAAGGGTGAGATGAAGCCGCGAGAGCACATCTCCAGCGGGCCAACGGGCTTGAGCTGGACCTGCGGAAGTAGGGTCTCCACCTCGTCCAGGTCAGTGGCCGGCGGAAAGCGGAACATGATCAGGTTTCGGAAAAACATGGGCGGTCCTTGAGCTGGCGGCCGATCAGGCGGCGGAGGTGGTTTCGGCGATGGCCTTGAACGGGTACTTCTGCGGGCACGCCTTGATGTTCTTGCCGAAGTAGCTGCCGACCGAGTCGGCGGCCTTGAAGGCGGCGAAGTCGGCGGCGTCGAAGTTGGCGTAGTGGTAGAGCGAGCCGGGCCCGCGCTTGTCGCCTGAGCCGCGGTAGAAGCGGACCGCCAGGGTGTTGGTGGCCGGGTCGTGCCCGATGCTGTGGATCTGGGAGGACTCGACGTCCCGCATATCGATGCGCATTGCCATGGGTAGCTCCGAAGGTTGGAATGAGGTCCGGCTTTGCCCGGCCGGCGCGGGTTCCTGTCGCCCTACAGGGGAGGCGGGCGACAGGCAGGGGACTCAGGCGGCGAGCGGGTAGCCCTGGCCGTTGGCGGCGCCTCGGAGGACGCGGATCATCTGCTCGCACATGGCCGGCACCTGGTCGGCGGCGTAGAGCTTCGCGCCGCGCTCGGTGCTGACCGGCTCGAACCCGAGCTGGCGCAGGCCTTCGGCGCTGATGGTCAGCGGGCCGATCAGCGCGTTGATCTCGCCGAGCTTGATCCGCTGGCCTTCCGGCGCCCACGGCGCGCGATCTTCCGCCGGCTCCGGAGCTGCAACGGCGCGCACGTAGGACTGCTGCGGAGCAGGGGCGGCGGGAGAGGTGGCTGGTTCGGCGACAGGCTCTGCAACTACCGGAGCAGGTGCCTGAGCTGCCGCCTGTGCGACCTGTGCTTCCTCTTCTTTGGCGCGTCGATCGGCGGCCTCGTCATCGGCACGCTTCTGTGCCTTGGCCTCTTCCTCTTTGCGAATATTCTCGCGCTCGGCCGCCAGTCGTTCCTCTTCCTGCTTTTCGAAGGCTGCGATCCGCATGGCGACCAGGTTCCGCAGATCCTCGGCAGTCTTCGAGGCGCACAGGCTCACCCGGTCGGCAAACAGGGTGGAGTGAGCAGGGTGCTCCGCAAGGATGGCCGCATTGGCACGAACCCGATCGGCAGCTTGGCTGGAGGCTATCTTGGCGTTGGCCGCCACGGCGTCGACCGCTTCCTGCATGCTGCTGAAGGACCGCTTGCCCTTCATGGCTGCGCTGATATCCGCGACCAGCGTTGCCGGCATCGGCAGACCGTGCTCGCCCAGCGTCTCGTTGATGGCTCGAACGTGGTCCTGCACAGCCCGGCGCGCGGCATTGCCGATTTCGGTGCGGCGCTCTTCCTTGCGGCGCGTGACCAGCCTATCCAGGTCCAGACGCTTGGCTTTGGCCTCGGCGGTGATCTCATCGATCGTGCGGAACAAGAGCTCGATGCTCTCGGTTTGGCTGAGCGCATGCTGCTTGGCAGCTTTCAACTGGTCCTCGATGTCACTGCACCACTTCACTGTCTTCTCAGCGTCGGCGAAATCCTGATCCGTGGTCAGATCCGTGCTGATGTTCTGGAACACAGCGATGGCCTGACCCTTCCACTCGGCGAGGTTCGAGGCGGTGACCATGCCGGTCACCTCGATGCGCAGCGCCGGCATCTGGTCCGGGGCACGCCCGGTCGGCGCCGGTGCCACAGGGGCCTCGGGTTCATATGCCTCGACGTCAGCTTCGAATTGCGCCCAACCAGCAACGATCCTTGCCCGCAACTCGGCATTCGGCGAATACCAGCAGTGCCGCTCTTCGATCAGTTCTTCGCCGTTCCACTTGGAGGCCATGAACAGGCAGCGCTCTGCGCCGGACACCATCAGCTGGTGCTCCATCTGCACCTGGTAGTGCATCGGCAAGCAAGCGTCGCTGCCGTCCACGGGCATCGCCAGGCGAAGGTCATCGTTCAAGCTCTTGTGCTCGAAGGCGATTTCTTCCATCAGCGTTAGGCCGTCGAAGCTGGCCGAGTACTTGGCCTGCACGCCAACGCAGGGATACAACTCCTGCCCCAAGACATCTTCGGCGAGGGGGCGGGCAAGGGCCTCGTAGCGGTGGCCGTTGTCGAAGATCCGCTGACGTTCCGGGGTGACCTCTTCGGCAACGCCGGAAGCCTTCTCGCGAACCAGCTGGTTGCGAGTCTTGTAGGGGCTGCAGCCCATCATTGCCGGCGCATCGCTGGCGTTGTGGTACTGCGCACGGTGGGCATGCCATTCCGGCGTGCCCTGGACCAAGTTCACGATATTCATGCGGCCACCTCAGTTGCCGTTGCGGATTCGGACGCACGGATCAGCTTTTTCTGCTCATCGGTGAGTGAGCCCTTGCTTTCGACCATCGCGATGATCTGATCTGCCGTGCGCTTGCCTGCCTTGATGAGCCCGGTCCAGGTCGGCAGGTTGGTATCGAACTGGTCCTTCGGATACGCGCAGGGGCTGCTCTCGCCGTGGGACACAGTGGCGACCACGCGCACGTCCGCCGCCGGCTCGATTTCGTCCGGGGTGTAGACGCCCAGCAGTGCTTCCGGCGCGTAGCGGCGCGCCCACTGGCGGGTGCCGCGGTAGACCAGCATGTCGTGCGGGCTCTTGTCCCAAGCGTTATCGACCCGGTTGCCGTTCTTGTCCTTGGCGAAAGTGCGCCAGTCCTTGACGTTGCCGGTGACCGACTGAGGGCCGGTTGCGCCGCGCGGCGTGCCGATCACGGTGATCGTGGAGCTCTGGCCTTCGCCCCGGATGTCGTATTCCAGACGACCTTCGATCGCGCCCATCGCATACAGCGCGGCGGCAACCAGCTTCCCTTCGTAGCAGAGCTTGCCGTGGACGACCGACGTGCACTGAGCCACGCTGACCGCGTCCATGCCCCAGCGCTGGGCCTGCATGACGATCAGCAGGCAGTCGCCCGATTTGCCCCTCAGGTGCTCAGGCACCAGGTTGGCCTTGGCCATGATCTCGGAGAGCTGGATAGCCTCGTGAATAGAGGTCGGCATCAGGGCGTTTGCCCGGACTTCGCCGCTCATCGCGGGCTGCTGGGTGGAAATGGCGGTGCTCATTGAATGTCTTCCTTGGGCAGGTTGATGCGGGTCAGGGGTGCTGCGCGGCGCATAGACCGGCGCTGTTGGAGCTGGGCGACGAACTGCCGCCAGACCTGGCGGGCCTCGGTGACGGTGCGGCAGCCGAAGAAGAGGGCGCCCACACCGCCGACCAGAACGAAGCTGTCGGCGTGGGTGTAGACGGCGCGGGCCAGGAGCGCGACGCAGAATCCGAAGACAACGACGCAGATGAAGGCCGGCACAAGCAGGCGAATCGGATGGCGGCTCATGGGATGCTCACCCTCGCCAGGTCCTGCGCGATGAGGCATCCGATGGCACCCAGCCCCGCGCAGCAGACGAACATGCCGAGGTAGATCCCGAGATCCTTCAAGCCTTCCACTCGCGGGTTGAAGTCCGACTTCATGCGTCACCTCCGTAGATCAGTGCCATGCGCTTGCGGCGCGCGCGCTCCCAGATGCGGTTCTGGGCTTCCTTGGAGCAGCCGGCCGCGACGAACTCGCGGGCTGTCTCGTTGACGTCCAGACCGGAGCGGGCGGCAACGGCTCGCACGCTCTCCAGCAGGTATCTGTCGCTGTTGGTCTGGATGGGGAAGGCGAGGACTTGGGCGCTCATGCAGCACGCTCCAGACTGACCGGGGCGGACAGCGAGAAGGGGTTGACCAGGGCGCGCACGCTGTCGATCTGCCGCTGGCGCGCTGCGCGGCGCTCGTCGATCGAGTTCCGGGGAGACGGGAAACTGAGGCCTTTCGGCTCTTCGATCTCGTCGGCAAAGCCCAGCATCACCAGCTCGTGGCGGCGGGCCGCTTCCCATGCCTGCTCGGCATCGGCGCCGACAAAGATGGCCGCGCGGTAGGCGGTGTCGGCACCGGGCATGTTGAGGCCGGTGTTGCGCAGGTTGCCCTGCAGAGTGGTGAGGTTCTGGCGCAACCGCCGGACCTCAGCCTCGGGATGCATTTCCGTGGCGCAGGCCATGATCAGCACTCCAGCCCAAACAGGCGGTTGCCGAAGGCGACGCCGGCCGCCGAGGCGAACACGAGCAGCGCATAGACGGCACCGATCCAAATCCACAGGGGGCGACGCTTAAGGGGCATCTTCTTTCTCCGGCCCCGGGATTGGGGCGACGGAGAAAGATTAGGGCAAACCTAATTTGATCTCAATAGGGCAAACCTAATTAAATTAGGTTTAACCTAATCGTTCAGGCTGCGTTTAGGATTTGGTGATGGTTTCGCGTGGGAAAGTTGAAGATCGCCAGCGTCGTGCAGGGGTCACTCACTACCGGTGGCTCTATATGCAGACAAGACGGGCATGCGCCCACGCTGACAGGGACGGGAGGGTCTATAGCTGGGAAGGCCCGCCGTCGGGCGGGCATCCGGGAAGCGAAGAGGGCTGCATGTGCATTGCAATGGCTTGCCTCCCCGATTTCGACGACCTGAATGACCTGATAGTTCATGCTGGCGAGCCAAGCGATGCCCCTGCTTATCCGCAAGATCAAGGCTTCATGCCCGGTGAGCGTTTTGCTCAGCGCCTGTGGCGATTCCTCGCCAGGCCATTCTCACGCAAACCCTGACGAGGGCGTCAATCAAGCTCCGCCCAGGATAATTCTATGGGCGTCAGGGTGTAGAGGGGGGCGCGGAATCGGTGCGGGGAGGCTGCCCGTTGATCCGCATTGCGATGCTTTTCGCTTGCGCCTCAGCGGCAGCTACGGAGTCGCTTGAAAGACGCTCGTCGCAATACAGCTTCTTGTTGGCGATATCTGACTCGTCCACCATCGGACTCCCCGATTCGACGATTACGATGCGCCAGGCGCAACCTAGCACAGGGTTGCGCGGAGCTGTGGTCGATAGGGTGTAAGAAAGGTTCCTTTGCGCCTGATAGTCGCCGGCGTATGCCTGTCCCTCTAGGTTCTCGTACCTGTCCATCGTAGAGACATCAGCTTGCTCAGCAATTGCCTGCGGTCCGCTGCCCGACGGCGGCGCCGTTGACTCAGTGCAGGCTAGGAGTGAACACACCAAGGCGACCAGTGCTGCACGCGCCAACGAGCCAAAGCTACTTAGACCTCTGTTGTAGTCCATCCGGAATTCCTTCTTCCTTGCGTCAAAATTTACGGAAACCCCAGGCAGCGAGAACGCGGCCTGAAATGAAAAGCTGATCGATTTCACCGGGTGGGACGACTTCAGGCTCATAGGCGGGATTGCTGCTTCGGATTAAGACGGAGCCATCGCGGCGCAGTTGTAGCCTTTTTACCAACGGTCGACCCTGCCAATTCATGACGTAGATGGCGTCTGTGTCGAAGTCCTGCACCCTGCTATCAACGAATAGGACGTCACCATCGGCGATGTCTCCGGTCATAGAGTCGCCGCGAGCCGTGATCACGCGAACGGCGTTCCTGGGTGCCCGCAGGTTCTGCTCAGCCCAATCTTCGGCAACATCAATGTACTGAACAACTTCTGGATGATCTGGCATGTACCCACCGCCCCCAGCGGAAACGAACCCCTCAAGCAGGGGGAAGCGAACATATCCAGGGATTGTCTCAGTGGATGCGAACTGAGTCGGTTGGTTCATTTCGCTGGGTGCGTCATCCCCAAAGTAGAGGGCTCCAAAGTCCTCGCCGTGGTCGTCCGCGATCGCCTTGGCTGTTGGAATGCCGGGCTTGTACTCACCATTGAGCCAGGCATTCGCAACAACGTTTGAGACCTTGTACTTGCGGGACAAGAATGCACCAGCGCCTCGGCGTGGCTGGCCGTGGCGGCCGAGGAGATCAATCAAGCGGCGGCCGAAAGCTTCGGCACCCTTATTTGGCTTGGACTTAGGCATTACCTAACGATGCCCGAAATTAAATTAGGCTTGCCCTGTTGACCATAGATTAGGTTGGACCTAAGATGCGAGGCATGGACACCCAAGCCCCCATCGACAGAGCTATCCGCGCGGTCGGCACGCAGCAGCGCCTGGCCGAAATCCTTGGCATCAAATCTGCCTCTATCAGCGAATGGAAGGCGCGATGCGCAGTGCCTGCGAATCGATGCATCGCGATCGAGACCGCAACCGGCGTCAGCCGGCACGACCTCCGCCCGGACGTGTTCGGTCCCGCGCCGGCAAACGACGCAGGGCAGGAGGTGGACCGTGCTGCCTGAGTTCCTCAAACCTGCGTCCTTGGCTTTCGGGCACTGGGGCGCGGTCGTGATGGACGATGAACATGCCATCCCGTTTGACGAGTTCCTGGCACCTCTGACGCCGACGACTGCATTGCACTTCAAGCGCATGGTCACGAATCAAACATGCTTTGAAGTAGCGGCAGTAGTTTTCCGGACTGCTGAATCGCCGCATCAACTGCCTTCAGTGCGAGGTGTTTTGTGGTCTCGGCAGGCAGCTGACGAAGCTGGTCGACGTATCTCTGCTTTTGAGGCGGGTCTAGATCTGAGCGAAGCACCATCAGCTCAAGCATCTGCTGGAGGGTCTCCGCATGAATCTTGACCGTCAAAGCACCAAGCTCTGCAGTGAGCCCGCCATCCTCCGCAAGGTAGTCCAGACCCGCCGTGGTGATTGCAGCAGGCGTCAGGGAGGGCTCGCTGGAGTTCATATATCCGGACACATGGATGTCGATGAGTCCGTGGTCCCGGAGGTACAGAATCTCCACGATAGCGGCGTCGCACTCGTCTCCGAGCTCAGTGACGAGATCTACCCGCTGGGGGTGCGCAGCCTCTGCCATCTGCAGGATGCGAAGCAAGCGTTCCTTGTTGACCTTGGCCATCTGTCGCCCTCCTTGCGGGCTGTTCGTGTGGAAACAGCAGCCTATCGCAAGGAGGGCGGCACCCGCAGCGTTATGCGTCGCCATCGATGCCGTCCCACATCCACAGCACTTTACCGCCGCCTTCAGGCACCGGCCCGAGGTCGGGGAGGGTGAGCGGGAACGCCTTCGGCCGTCCGTCCACCCTTCGAAGCACGAACGGCTTTCCGCACATGCGCACCAGTGTCACCACGCCATTTCTGGCGGCCATCCCTGAGTTGTTGTTGTCCATGGCGCTGATGCTGCGCCTCCACAGCGCTCCTAACCACGTTCACAGAGCAGCCGCATGAACATTACTGACGCAGCACACAAGACCGTGAAGGACTACCCGGGCGGCGCCGAGGCGCTGGCGACCAGGCTGATCACCGTGAACGACAAAGGCGAAGAGAAGCCCATGTCCGGGGCGGTGCTCCGCAACAAGATCAACCCGAACAACACGACCCACCGGCTCACCCTGGCCGAGGCCAACGAGATCATGGGCCTGACGGGCGACCACCGGATCCTGGTCGCTCTGGCGGCCGAGCACGGCTATGGCCTGCATGGTCTGGAGCCGCCAGCGGATGCCGGTTGCCTCACGAGCACGATCCTGGCGACCTCAGCCAGCAAGGGTCATTTTGCCGAAATGCTGCACAAGTGCCTGCAGGACGGCCTGATCACTGACAACGAATTCTCCGAGCTGCAGAGCGCAGCGACCGCGGTGCAGTCATCGCTGATCGTCCTCATGACGCGCCTGCGCGAGTCGAAGGGTCAGAAGGACGTGCTGTGAACCAGTTCGACAACGACATCCGCGCCAAGTCGGCGCAGCGCGATCGCCTCACCGGCGACGTAGACGCATTCCTGGCCAAGGGTGGCCAGATCGAACGGCCGGGAACGCCATCACCCAGCAAGCTCATGACGGTGCGCGAGTACAGCGACCTGACGTGGGCACGGAGGAATGAGCAGTGAGCCACCTTCCCGCACGCAACACCGATCCGGACACAAGCCATGAAGCGGCGCGCGAGCTCGTAGATTCGGGCGCGCAGGCACAGCAGCAGGCGCAGGTTGCCACGGCGGTTCGACAGTATCCCGGACTCACCAGCCGGGAGCTGGCGTTCTCCGCCGGCCTGGACCGCCACATGGTCGCCCGCCGATTGCCGGAACTCGAATCGGATGGCCTGGTGGTCCACGGAGCGCCGCGCATCTGCAGCATGAGCCGCAAGCGCTGCCAGACGTGGCTGCCTGTGCTGGCCGACGAAGACACGGTGCCGCTGGCTGCCTGACATGAATTACTACGAGCGCCACCTGGGCGATTACGCGAAGGACACGGGCCACCTGAGCCTGCTGGAGCACGGCGTCTACACGCTGCTTCTCGATCGCTACTACGCCACGGAGAGCGGCATTCCCGAGGATCAGGCGCATCGCATCGCGCGCGCGCGGTCAGCTGACGAGCGCGCTGCGGTCGATGTGGTCCTGGCCGAGTTCTTCCGTCTGGAGGGAAACCTCTGGGTTAACGGCCGTGTGGAAGAGGAGCTGGAGAAGGCGCGCGGCCGGATCGCCACCGCCCGCGCAAACGGAAAAAAGGGCGGCAGACCCCCCAAAAAGAACCCGAATGAAACCCACGAGGAACCCAATGGGTTTCCGCTGGGTTCTGGAAATGAAACCGGATCGAAAGCTCACCAAACACCAGACACCACCTTTACTCCAGATAGATCTAAGCAAGCACCAGAGATCTCTGAGGTCGCGACGTTGGCGGGGCGCGCATGCCTGCTGATGCGACAGGCCGGATGTCCAACGACCAACCCGAGCCACCCGGACCTGCTTGCTGGGCTGGCGGAGGGTGTGACGCCGGAGGCCTACGCAGACACCGTCGCCGAGGGAATGAGCCGAGCTCCTCCGGTAGCCAAGCCATTCGCCTGGGCGATCAGCACAGCCCGGGCCCGTCATGCCGAAGGCCCCAAGCAACCACCACAGAACACCGGAACCCATCATGGAACACGTCGCCTCGCACCTGCCGACGAAGTCGAGCATTTCATCCGCGCCAGAGGGCAGGGCGGAAACGTCATCGACGCCACGCCTGCAATCGCAGAACGCTATGGATCAGCTGTGGAGACACATGGCTCAGATCTACGGGCACAAGTGGACCAGCGCCTACACGGCGAATCCGGCGGGCTCAGCGGCGGCGACGTGGTCGAAGGGACTTTCCGGGTTGTCGGGTCGGCAGCTCGCTGACGGGCTGGCCGCCTGCATCGCCACCGCCGAGCCCTGGCCGCCGACGCTGCCGCAGTTCCGGATGATGTGCCTGGGCATCCCGCCGTTCGACGCCGTGCGCGCCGATGCTGGCCAGCAGGATGGCTTCACCCGTCTGGTGTGGCAGTACCTGGACGGCCACCGCTACCGGCTGGCGAGCGCCGAGAAGGCCGACAAGCTGCTGCTGGCGGCCTACAACCGGGCCAAGGAATTCGTGATGCGCGGCGGCGAGCTGCCGGCTGCGCCGGTGGCAGAGATCGAGCACCAGGTGCGGGAGGCCGTGCCGGCCACGCGCGAGCAGGTGGCCAAGCACATGGACGACATCGCGCGCGAGCTCAACGTGGCGATCGCCGCGGGCGAGCCGGCCGCTGATGCTGACGAGACGCCGGAGGTGCGGCATGCAGCCTGAAGTCGACAAGGAACTGCTGCACCGGGCGCGTCAGTCCGGCCGCTACATGCGCGAGGCCCACAAGCCGCGTAGCGCCGTGCCGCTGTTCGAAATGGGCGAGCCCGTCCGCCTGCAGCGCAAGGAATGGGAAGCCGGCTGGGATCAGCGGGATTACGAAATTCAGAGGGGTATCGCGGCATGAACTTGGAACAGATCGACACCAGCACGACGGCGGGGAAGGTCCGTGTGATGCAGCTTGCAGAGCGCGGACGGGCAATCGTCTGTCGGCAGCATGGCGACGCTCAGTGGATCAAGCACGGCAGCCCCCAATGGGATTGGGAGCGCATGCAGTATGCGGTCCTTGCAGATCACGAAAGCCCGGCCGCGCCTCGCCATATCTGGGTTGGCTTCAATGACGGTGGATTTTTCTGCGGCACGAGCAGAACCGCAAGCCGCGATCTTGTCCGCTACATCCGCGCCGACCTCGCGGGCGGTGACGCATGAGCCACATCGAGAAGAGGGCGCGGGAGCTGCTGGCTGCGGAATACGTGAAGGAAGGCCGCGCGGTGTCGGCGCAGGAAACCATGCAGGGGCATGACCTGACAGCACACGCGGAATACATCGCCCTGCGCGCCATCATCGCCGCCCTCACGCCGCCCGAGGGCTACGTGCTGGTGCCGGTGGAGCCGACTACGGAGATGCTCAATTCGCCATATATCGATTGCGGCCCGCGAACCGCTGCAATTACGTGGGCCGGGATGCTCGCCACTCGCCCGGAGGTGCCGTAATGAACGCGCTGAAACCAGCCGATTGGCAGGAGCGCGGCGAGGGCATGATGACGCCCAAGCAGCAGCGCATGCTCAACGCCATTTGCGGCGACCTCGCCGCCGGGCTGTCTTGGCACGGCCAGCGCCTGACCAAGGACGACTGGCGCCACATGGTGGCTGGCACGATGCTCGGCTGGCGCCTGATGCCGGCTATCGATCGCGGGCAGGGCGCGCCCGGTCACATCATGCTTGGCGGGTCCAGCCTCAAGCTCACCAAGTCACTGGCGTGCGACGCCATCACCGTCCTGGTGCAGATCGGTGACCACCCGGAAGAGCAGGGCATGCGCGCCAAGCCCGTGCGATGGTCGGACACGGTGCTACTTGGTTTGGGATTCAAAGAAAGCGATTTCCAAGAAGTGAGCGTGCGCAATGTCCGCTAAAGAGGCTGGAAAGCGGCTAGTTATCGTAAATCAGGGCGTCCAATGCTGCGCTTGCAGTTTTGGCAATATGATGCAGCGTTTTTGCCAAATCTTCGATTTTCTCCGTCTCGCCCGGCGTGTACTCGGCTTTGTCAGAGGTGACCATCAAATAGTTGTAGATCATTTGCGCGCCGTGAACTGCCTTGATGACAGGGTCATATGCATCACTGAGTTCGACGGATTCGATCGCTCTAAGACGAATGTTGAGTGCCTTACTACTTGTCTCGAAGGCAGCCTTTGGAACTTTTTTTGCGTCGGAGCGGGAAAGGGCGGATGTGATGGCGAGAAGCTCCGTCACATCAGTTTGAATCGCGATTGCAACAGCTCGTGCCTTCATTTTCTCGAGCCTTTGCCTTTCGTCTTTGTGAGACTTATCAGTGAGATCGCGCTTTCGTTCTGCAGACTTTGTCAAAATTTCTTGGCGCCACAGAGCGACTGCAAAGGTCACGATAGTCAGAAGAGCCTGTGTCCAAGCGGCCCATTCGCTCTGAGAAATGCAGATGGATTTTGCAATCCAACTGCAATAGTTAACCGTATCAGCCATTTCATATCCCCTGTGCTTCGTTGCGGGATTGTAAGTGGGAGGGCTCACTGATGCACGGCAACTACCGCGACCGCGCCCTGCTGGACGCCGTGTACCAAGTCGAATGCACCCTGCAGATCGACGGGTGCTGTGAAGGCGGCTTCGGCGAGCCGGCGCACAGCAACCAGAGCCGGCACGGGAAGGGAGGCGGCCTGAAGGCGCACGACTGTTTCGTGGCCAGCGCTTGCCGGAGCTGCCACCGTGAGCTGGACCAGGGGCGGCGCTTCACGCGCGAGGAGAAGGCCGAGATCTGGCTTCGCGGTCATGAGCGGACCATGCTGGCCCTGTGGCAGATGGGCCTGATCCAGGTGGCCGCATGATTATTCGGATTGTGGTCTATGGCTCGCCGGCGCCGCAGGGCAGCAAGTCGTTCAAGGGCCTGGCCAAGAGCGGCCGGGCGATCCTAGCTGAGTCGTCGAAGAAGGTCCGGCCATGGCGGCAGGACGTGAAGCTGGCCGCCCAGCAGCTGCGCAGCCAGCTCGGGTTGCAGATGCTTGATGAGCCCCTCGTGGTCCGCATGACGTTCACCCTCCACAAGCCGCTGAGCGCCCCGAAGCGCCGTAGGGTCTTCCCCTGCAAGCTGCCGGACCTCTCCAAGCTGGTCCGATCGACCGAGGACGCGCTGACCGACGCCGGGATCTGGCGGGATGACGCCCGGGTCGTGGAATGCAGCGCTGCCAAGCGCTACCCGGGGGAGGGCGCAGATGCCCTCGACGCGCCCGGGTGCGTGATCGAGATCGAGAGGATCGGCGCGTGATGGCCAGTTCCTACACAGAGCAAGTGGGCGGGCCGCGCGGTACGGCGATCGTGAGACTCGTCGTCGCTTGCCGGATCGCTGACAAGTACCGGAGTCGCCTGCCCAGCGTCAAAGAGCTGCAGGACGACTTCGGAATGCACAGAGCCACTGCTTACCGATGGCGCGCCGCACTGGCGAGCGCGCGCGGCATTTCTACCACCAGCACCACCCGAGGAGAGAACACACATGGTTGACCGCCGCGAGATGCTGGCCCGACTGAACGCACAGACCGTGCGATTCGACGTAGGGCAGGGTGGGGGCGCTCCCAGCCTGACCACGTCCGATATCGCCGCAGCACTGGGGATGGTGCCGGCCGGGCTTGGACGGGAAGTGATGGAGGCGGTGTATTTGCCGGACGGTGCCATCCGGCACCGCGGCAAGCTGGCCGAGGCCGTGCTCGCAATCGTGCGCCCGGAGTTCACCCGCCGCGCACGCGCGCTGGCTGAGGCCGAGGATGATCTGAGCTTCTCCAAGGAGATGGTCAGCCTCAGCCGACGCAGCATGTCCGACGCCCAGCGACGGATCCTTCGGGATCGGGAGGCCGCGGTGGTGCTGGCGCGGGACCAGGCCTGGCCGAAGAATACCTATCAGCACCTCTCCCGCATGGTCGACGCCGTGGTGCTGGAGCTGGCCAGCGGCAACCGCTGCCCGGCATGCTTGGGCGCCGGAATCGTCAACGACATGGGCTGCAAGGATTGCAGGTGCACCGGAATCGAGCCGACGCCGGACCGGCGCCGAGCGCTGGCAATGGGCACCGACTCGCCGGCGTACATGCGCAGGTGGAAGCCGGTCTACGAATGGCTGCTGACGGAACTTAACCACGCAGGGGAAGCGGCAGCAAAGCAGCTCTCCCGCGCACTGAGCAACATCGACCACGAGCCAACGTCACGCGCTGCATAGCAACTGAGAATATTGTCTTGCTGAGGCAACGGGATTCCCTGTAATTTCGCCACTATCGCGAGACTTGGCCGCCGGCCAAACTCATCAGCCCCGCCATCAAGCGGGGCTTTTTCCTTTATGGGGTGCGTTGCCAGATGGGCGCTGGGCCGGACTGTAAATCCGGCGTCTTCGACTCGCGTGGTTCAACTCCGCGGCACCCCACCACAAGCAACTCACTCGCGCTCGATCTTCTCGATGAAGTCGCATTGAGCAGTGAGCAGCCTATTGTGTCGGCGCGCAAGCCGGTTGAGGGGCCACACCGCCTCGGCAGGCATAAGCTCGGAACCCGTTGCCCAAGCGCTTATTGTTTCCTTCGATAGGCCAAGCAGGTTTGCCAGCCCCGATTCCCACCGTGGGCCGCACAGAATGCGGCCAACGATGATCAAGTGCTGCTGGCGGGGGTAAGGGGCGAGTGGTGCTTGAGTATTCATGGAAGTGATCTCCGTGATGGAGATTGCACTACAACAGTTCTGTGGGAACCGTCAACGGACGCCTCCCAGCCAATTCGCGCGGGCCTGGCCGAGTGGCTAAGGCATCAGCCTTCCAAGCTGACCACATGGGTTCGAATCCCATGGCCCGCTCCAGCTATGCCCGCTTCCCCGACCGGATCAACCCTCGCGCCAAGCCGGCAGCGGGGCGGGCACCTATTGCAGCGTGGAGAAGCGGCATCTCGCCGGGCTCATATCCCGGAGGTCGCCCGTTCGAATCGGGCCGCTGCTACCAGTACAGAGGACACCATGGTGAGCATCGAAACAGTCGCCGCCGGGATGGGGTTCTCGCCGGCGTTGGCGCTGGCCCTTGAGCAGGCCTGTCATCGCTTCGGCATCAACACCGAGCTTCGCGTGTGCCACTTCCTGGCGCAGGTAGCGCATGAGAGCGGAACCGGACGCTGGCTCAAGGAACTGTGGGGGCCGACCCCTGCGCAGAGCCGGTATGAAGGCCGCAGGGACCTGGGCAATACGCAGCCTGGAGATGGCTTCCGCTTCCGTGGCCGTGGTGGCATCCAGCTGACCGGCCGCGACAACTATGAGAAGTACAGCAGGGCCATCTACGATGACGATCGCGCCGTCCGCAACCCGGATATGGTCGCCTCACTGCCTGACGCCGCACTGGCCGCCGGGTACTTCTGGCAGCGAGATTTCATCAACACGTGGGCCGACAAGGACGATGTTCTGGCGGTCAGCCGGGCGGTGAATCTCGGCTCGCCCACGAGCAAGGCCATGCCGAACGGCCTCGAAGACCGCAAGCAGAAGCTGAAGCTGGCCAAGGCTGGCTACGCAAGATTGGTGCCCCGATGACCGAGCCCCTCACCGCAGCCAAGGCCTTCGCCTTTGCCCTGGCCGCTGCGGCGGCTCCAACCGCTATCAGCCCGGGGTCGGTCCACGTGGAATGGCTACACCTCGAAATCACCACCGCCTTTTTCGGCGTTCCCTTCAATGTCCTGTTCGCCGCGGCACTGGGTAGCCTGGGCGGGGTGTGGAACCAGAAGCTGCCCACCCGGCAGGAGCTGGGGATCGCCTTCTTGGGCAGCACAATCCTTGCGGTAACGATGAGCGTGCTGGGTCCGGAGGTGCTGAATGCACTGGGCCGCTGGGCGCTCGGCGACGGCTACCAGCCGATGGGCTGGTCCAGCACCGGGGTGCATGCCTCGGCGGCCATGCTGCTGGGATTCACCGCTCAGAACTGGGGGCCTGAGCTTATCCGTGGTGTTGGCCCGTTCTTCAAGGCCCTGCTACGTCGCTACTTGCCCCGTAAGGAGGGCCAGCCATGACGTTCTCCCTGTGGTCGCTGGCAGCAGTTCCAGCGCTGATCGTGATTTTCCTGACCGCCCTCTACGGCTTGAACGACGTCCAGATCCGGAAGCTCCGGCAACTGGCACGCGGTCAAGGCCTGGTGGAGCTGGCCCTCGGTGCATCGTTCGCCTTGATGGCCTCGATGAGCTTCCTGATGATGGCTGCCTGCCTGATGGGTGCCGACCTCTACACATGGCGGGGCACCTTCCTCATGTGGGGTATCGCCGGGGTCTTCGGCCTTGTCGGCAGGTTCGCTCCCTGGCGGAACTGGATTCAGCGAATCGCCGCAGCTGAAGCTGATGCCGCTGGTGCCCAGGCATGAACCGCTCTCTGATCATCCTCCTGGCAGTTGCGGTTTGGTCGGCTGGCATGTTCGGTGCTGGCTGGGCATGGCGAGGCGATCGCGCCGATGGCGCGGAAGCCCGGCAGCAGGCCGACGCCAACGCCGGTCAGGTGCAGGAGGTAAACCAAGCCCGCAGCACCGAACACACCCAGGCCGAGGTCATGGCCACCATCGGAGCGAAGCATGAAGAAGATCGCGCTACGGCCCAGGCCGTCCCTGCTGCTGTTGTTGCTGGGGTGCGTGATGGCAGTCTCCAGCTGCGCGACGACCTCGCCACCTGCGAGACCAGCCGCCTGTCCCAAGCCGTTGCCGGCGCCGTCGAACGTGATGCGCGAGCCGAACTACGTCCAGAGGTTGCAGGGGCTGCTCTTCAAATCGTCACCGACGCCCAAGACCACGTCATCGCCTGCCAAGCCGTAGTGCGAGAGTACGAAGGGCAGGAGTAGCTATGGGCAGGCCTCAGCCCCCGACCGACCTACACGAAATCGATCTGGAGGACATGGCAATGCGGTTCCGGCCTGCTCCGGATGTATGGGAGTGGATCGAAGCCGAGGTGCTGTCCGAGGACGGGAACCTGCACAACCCCGATCACCTGCACCTACAGGGTGCAGACGTGGGCATCCTCTGGGCGGGCACCTGTTTCACCAAGCAGGGCCGGACCGTTGTCGGCCAGGCCGAGATAGTGGCTTTCCGGGCGGGTGGGTGGCAGAAGGCCCGGATGGAGCGCCAGATGGTGGACTGGTTCGGGCGCGTACCTGAGGTGGTCATCACTCTGACCGCCGATTACTGCTCCAGCTGCACCGACACGGAGTTCTGCGCTCTGGTGGAGCACGAGCTCTACCACGTTGCCCAAGAGACCGATCAGTACGGAGCCCCGAAGTTCCGTAGGGATGGATCCGCCGCCCTGACGATGCGAGCCCATGACGTGGAAGAGTTCGTCGGGGTGGTTCGCAGGTATGGGGCAGGGGAACAGGTCCAGAAGCTCGTAGACGCAGCACAGAGGCCGCCTGAGGTGGCCAGACTAGATATCGCCCGGTCGTGTGGCACCTGCCTGCTGAGGGCGGCGTAGGCACGACCTGGCACGACAAGGCTGAATACAGATGCCCGCGCTCGACGCCCAGGTGAAGACCTTCATCGTCCAGCAGTTGGCGTGCTTCGACACGCCCAGCACGGTGGTGGAGGCGGTCAAGACTGAGTTCGGTCAGGCCGTGAGCCGCCAGACGGTGGAATCGCACGACCCTACCAAGCACGCAGGGCGGAAGCTGGCGCAGCGCTGGGTCGAGCTGTTCAACACCACCCGGGAGCGCTTCAAGGCCGAGACGGCGGACATTCCCATCGCCAACCGAGCCGTCCGACTGCGCGCGTTGAACCGGATGGCCAACAAGGCAGAAGGGATGAAGAACATGGCCTTGGCCGCCCAGCTCATCGAGCAGGCGGCCAAGGAGACAGGCGGGGCGTACACGAACCGCCAGCAAGTCGAACACAGCGGCCCCAACGGTGGGCCGATCCAGAGCGCCGACATGACCCCCGGCCAGTTCCGAGAGGAGGCGAAGAAGCTGCTGCAGGAGGTGTGAAGTGGGCGAGCTGACCGCTCAGCAAAAGCTGGTTGCGGCCGAGCTGGCGCGGGAGGACTTCTATTTCTACAGCCGCTACACGTTCCTGCGGAAGAAGGGCTTCCAGTGGATGCGGGCCAAGCACCATGCCCCTCTGTGCGCGGCCTTGGACCGGGTCTATCGGGGCGAGTGCAAGCGCCTGGTGATCAACCTGCCGCCGCGGTATTCGAAGACCGAGCTGGCGGTCGTGAACTGGATGTCCTGGTGCCTGGGCAAGGTGCCGGACTCCGAGTTCATCCACATCAGCTATGCCGCACCACTGGCCCTGAACAACAGCGCCAATACCCGCGAGCTGGTGCAGCACGAGGTCTACGGGGAGATCTTCCCCGAGGTCGAGCTGCGCAAGGACAGCAGCGCCAAGGGCGACTGGCGGACAACCAAGGGCGGGGTGGTCTATGCCACCGGTGCCGAGGGCACAGTGACCGGCTTCGGCGCGGGCAAGGCTCGGCCCGGCTTTGGCGGCGCGATCATCATCGATGACCCGCACAAGCCGGGCGAGGCCGACAGCGACACGGTCCGCCAGGGCGTGCTGGACTGGTTCAACAACACGCTGCAGTCCCGCGTGAACAGCGCGGACACGCCGATCATCGTGATCATGCAGCGCCTGCACGAGCGGGACCTGGCCGGCTGGCTCCTGGGCCGCAAGCCCGGCGAAGATCCGCGACCGGGTGGGAATGGTGAGGTGTGGGAGCACGTCTGCTTCGAGGCGCTGTCGGAGGACGGCGAGGCCCTGTGGCCTGAGAAGCACACTGCCGCCGACCTCAACCGCATGCGCGAATCGATGCCCTACGTCTTCTCGGGGCAGTACCAGCAGCAGCCATCTCCAGGCGACGGCGGGATCATCAAGACCGCCAAGATCGAGACGGTCGATGCGCTTCCCGCCGGCCTGCAGTTCGTGCGCGGGTGGGACTTGGCTGGAACCGAGGCGAAGATGAAGCGGGGTGACTGGACCGTGGGCGCCAAGCTGGGCCGCAGTCAGGACGGCGTCATCTACATCGCGGACGTCCTGCGCGAGCGGATGGGCCCGGACGAAGTGGAGACGGCGATCGGGAACACCGGCAAGGCCGATATGGTCCTCCAGTCGATCCCGCAGGACCCCGGACAGGCAGGCAAGGCGCAGGTCATGCACCTGAGTCGCAAGCTCTACGGCGTGCCGGCCACCTTCTCGCTTGAGAGCGGGGACAAGGCCACACGCGCGGCAGGCTTCGCCGCCCAGGTCAATGCCGGCAACGTGAAGATGCTCCGGGCGCCCTGGAACGACGCGCTGCTCAACGAATTCAAGATGTTTCCCAACGGCCACTACGACGACCAAGTGGATGCGTGTTCGCGCGCCTTCAACTCCCTGGACGACTCACTGGCCCTCTTCATGGCACAGGCTCAATGACCACACCGACCTTCCGCCAGGACGGCTACCTGGATGCCGTGCTGGGCGCAGGCGCGATTGCTGCCCTCACCAGCGCGATGGGCCAGAGCGACGCGGCCATGTATGCCGAGGGCGGCCTGCCCGCGCGGGTGGTCGACCTGCCGGCGGATAACGCTGTAAAGGGTGGGATCACCATCACCGGCGACACCGATGGCGTCATCCTCGCGGAGGTCGAGCGCCTCAAGGTGCTCCCGTTGCTGGCGGACGCAGCACGATGGGCCCGACTGCGCGGGGGTGGGTGCCTGCTGCTGATCGTGGCCGACGGCGGTCTCCTGCGCGATCCGATGAATGTCGATCGCCTGGACACCATTCACGAGCTGCGCGTCTACGACATCGATGACCTTTCGGTCGACCGTTCGTACAACAACCCGAACGAGATCACCTACGGCCAGCCGGAGCTGTACCGCCTTTCGGTACGCGGCGCAGGTACGCAGGTGGTGGTGCACGAGTCCCGCTTGGTGGAGGTGCCGGGCGACCCGATGCCGGCGTCCATGAAGCAGGACAGCATTCCGTGGCGGGGCCGCGCCGCCGCCGCTCGCGCCTTCCGGCGGATCCGCGACTACATCGACAGCGTCGGTTTGGCGCGCGAGATCCTGCGGCGCAAGCAGCAGGCCGTGCACAAGATGAAGGGGATGGCCCAGGCCATCCAGGCGCAGCAGGAGGAAATGATCCAGAAGCGCCTGACGATGGTCGATCAGGCGCGCGGTGTTCGAAACAGCGTCGCCGTTGATGCCGATGACGACTACGACATCCGCGATACCAGCGTCGGCGGGGTCAACCAGATCCTTCAGGAGATGCAGATTGCGCTGTCGGCCGAGTCCGGCATCCCCGTGACGCTGCTGTTCGGGCGCTCGCCCGGCGGCCAGAACGCCACCGGCGATGCCGACTTCGAGGGCTACTACAACCTGGTGGAGCAGCTGCGCAGCCTGCGCATGCAGCCTGCTCTGGAGCGGATCATCTCCTTGATCTGCGCTCAGAACACGATGGCCGGCAAGGCGCCAAACAACTGGACTGTGGTGTGGTCGCCCTTGAAGCAGCTCACGCAGAAGGAACTGGCCGATATCGGCAAGACCAAGGCCGAGACGCTCAAGATCGAGGCGGATGCGGTGGTCGCCATCATGGGGACCAGCGCGGTCTCTGAAGACGAGGCGCGGGAGTACGTGAAGCAGCGTGGCCTGTTCGGCCTCGATCCCGATGACACCACGCCGGGCACGGCCAAGACCTATGCAGCGCAGACATGAAGAAGAAGCCCGGCAAGGCGCGGCGCTGGCTGTACCCGGCGGGCGTGGAGCGCGACTACACCCGCCGCCTGGTGACGATCGCCGACGAGGCTGTGCAGGCCATCGAGCCTGCAGTGCTTCGGGCGCTGGGCTACCGGGCCGATATCGCTGATCCTTCCATCGACATTGGCTGGTATCAGGGGCTGATCCAAGCCTTGCAGGCCGGCACTAGCCTCTCGCCAGTGCAGGACCAGGTGCTTGGGCCATTGATCAGCGAGTTTGCCCGGCGGACGACCAGATTCAACAAGCAGCAGTTCCACGGCGTCCTGCGTTCTGCCTACGGCGTGAACGTGCTGACCGCCGATCCCGAGCTGCGGGACATGCTGAGCGTCTGGGAGTCCGAGAATCTGGAGCTGATCAAGTCGCTGCCGACGAAGTACGTCGACCAGCTGCGCGGCCAGGTGACCGCGGCGGTGCAGTCCGGCAAGAGCCTGCGCGACGTGGTCGCGCTGGTGAAGAAGACCGGCAAGGTCACGAAAGGCCGCGCCGAGCTGATCGCGCGGGACCAGATCGGCAAGTTGAACGGGGACATCACCCAGGCTCGGCAGCAGGGCATCGGCGTCGAGGAATACCGCTGGCGCGGTGTTCTGGACGGCCGCGAGCGCTCCGAGCACGTCGCCCGCGAGGGCAAGACCTACCGATGGGACAAGCCGCCGGAAGACGGGCACCCCGGGCAGCCGATCCGGTGCCGGTGCAGCGCCGAGGCTGTCCTGCCTGATCTGGACGACCTGAACGCCCTGATCGTTCACTGAGGAATCAACCATGCCAACCGTTCAGCGGTTCGACCGCATGCCGCTGCGTGCCACTCGCACGGCCGAGGGCTTCGTGCAGGACACGGCCGTGCTCACGCGAACCGGGATCTTCGAATACCGACAGCCCAATGGCTCCATCCGCCGCGAATACCGTCCGCCGGAGGAGGTGTTCCACGCCGACTCCCTGGCCAGCTACAAGGGCAAGCCGATCACCATCGGCCATCCCGGGCTGGTGACGTCGAAGAACGCCAAGCTCCACACCTGTGGCGCATGTCTCGGCGAGGGGAGGGCGGACGGCAACGACGTGCTCGGCGATCTGATGATCTACGACACCTCAGCGATCGATGCCGGCGCCAAGGAGCTGAGCAACGGATACACGCTCGACCTGGACGAAACCCCGGGCGAGATCAACGGCGAGCGCTACGACGCCGTGCAGCGAAACATCAGGGTGAATCACATCGCCTTGGTCCCCCGTGGCCGTGCGGGCAACGCCCGGCTCAATCTCGATGCGGCAGACGCCGACACAACTGAGGAAGACAACCCCATGCCCACGAACATGGTGCAAGTTCGCTTGGATAGCGGCCTGTCCTACGAGGCGGCGCCCGAAGTCGCCAATGCGTACCAGGCCAGCCAGGACGCCCTGACCGCATCCCGGTCGGATGCCGATAAGGAGCGCGCACGCGCCGACGCCGCCGAGGCCAAGCTGAAGGACGCGGAGAAGGACGCCGAGAAGATCCGCCAGGACGCGGCCACCGCCGCCAAGGCCCGCCTCAAGCTCGAAGACACCGCCACCAAGGTCGGCGCCGAATTCAAGCAGGACGCCACCGACACCGAGATCCGCACCGCGGTGATCAAGAAGGTGCGCGGCGACAGCTTCGATCTGACCGGCAAGTCCGAAGGCTACATCGAGGCGGCCTACGACCTGGCCGTCGCCGACAAGGGTCAGCGCCAGGACGCCGTGGCCCACCAGCGCCACGAGATCACCCCGCCGGCCAGCGGCAAGCCGGAAGTCCGCCAGGACGCCCGTTCCGCGCGTGAGCGCATGATCGCCCGCGCGAGCGGCGAAACCACCGAGGACTGAACCGATGTACGAGGATTATCAGAGCCGCGCATTTGCGGGCATGAAGGGCGACGCAGGCGATGACCGTGTCGAATCGTTCCCGGTGGGGGCCGCAGGGCTGGGCCTTGGCCTGGTCACTGGCACCAACGCCAGCAAGGTCCTGGTCCAGGGCGCCGGCACCAAGGTGCGCGGCATCAGCCTGCACAGCCACACCATCACCGGTGCCGGCTACGTGCAGTACGACTGTGCCTCGGTCATGACCAAGGGTCATGTCTGGGCGCAGGTTGCCCCGGCCGGCGTGGTCACGGAGGATGGCCCTGTGTCGTTCAACGCCGATGGCCGTGTGGCCAACGCCGGCACCGCGCTGCCCAATGCGGTATTCCGCAGCGGCATCGTGGCTGTGACCGATGCCGCCGGCGTGTCCAGCAACGTCGCGCTGGTCGAACTGCACAACCCCTTCGCCACCACTCCGGCCGCCCCGTAACAGGGTCGGTCCAGCAACCCCTCTCTCTCAGCCGCCTACGGGCGGCTTCCTTTTTTAGGAAACCCCAATGCCCGCCACTCATCTGCACTACGACGAGGCCGATGTCGTTGCCGTGGGACAGTTCCAGCAGAATTCCGGAGCCGATCTGATCCGGCAGGACGCTGGGATCTTCACCGCCCGCCAGCTCGACTACGTCCGCACCCGCACCTACGACCGCCAGCTGCCCCCGATGAAGGGGCTGACGCTCGTCCCGCCGTCCAGCGACGTCCCGGAATGGGCCGAAACCATCACCCACTCGGTGTATGACTCGGTCGGTATCGCCAAGGTCATCGCGAACTATGCCGATGACCTTCCGCGCGCCGACGTGAGCCGCATCGAGAAGACCATCCGGGTCAAGACCATCGGCGACAGCTACGGCTACAACGTCAATGAGCTGATCGCCTCCAACGCCACCGGCGCCAACCTGCCGACCCGCAAGGCCAACGCCGCGCGCCTGGCGATCGAGATCAAGCTCAACCTGATCGGCATGGTCGGCGATGCCGATTACGGCCTGTTCGGCCTGACCAACCACCCGAACATCGGCACCACCACCATCACCGGTGGCTGGACCATGGCGACCGACGCCGACGTGATGCTGGCCGACCTGGACCTCATCTACAACGCGGTGCGCGTGCAGTCCAAGGGCGTGCACACGGTCAA
This sequence comes from Stenotrophomonas sp. BIO128-Bstrain, assembly GCF_030128875.1. NCBI lineage: Bacteria > Pseudomonadati > Pseudomonadota > Gammaproteobacteria > Lysobacterales > Lysobacteraceae > Stenotrophomonas > Stenotrophomonas sp. BIO128-Bstrain. The sequence goes on from NZ_CP124620.1 coordinate 782,725, forward strand.
CAAGATCGCCATGGCCACCGAGCCGCTGTCGATCATCAGCTCCAAGCGCCTGCCGGATTCGAACGGCCTGACCGTCGCCGAGTTCTTCCGCCGCAAGCACCCGGGGCTGGTGTTCGAGGAGCTGGCCGAGCTGACCGGCGCGGGCCCGGGCGGGGATGATCTGATCATCGCCGGCGAGTTTGCCCCGGACAACATCACCCACGACGTCCCGATGCAGTTCAACCAGCTGCCGGCCCAGCCGCGCAACCTGGAGCTGGTCGTGCCCTGCATGGCCCGCAGCGCGGGCGTGTCGGTCTTCTATCCCCTGGCATTCACCAAGGCGGTGCTCTGATGGCCACCTACAAGAACAATTCCGTCGGAGCCCACGTGCACGGTGGCAAGGTCGTCGCTCCTGGCGCAACCTTCGACGCAAAGCCGACCCCCAACCTCGAGAAGCTGGTCAAGGCCGAGATTCTGCAGCTGGCTTCGGCCGGCTCGGCTGCGGCGGCCGGCGGCAGCGACGGCGAGGACAAGGCGGCACTCGTCGCGCGCGCCAAGGAGCTGGGCATTCCGAACGTCGGCGGCAACTGGGGCATCGAAAAGCTGAGGGATGCCATCGCCGAAGCCGAGAAGAAGGCCAGCGGCGGCGACGACAGCAACGGGACGACCTGACCCATGGCCGAAGTCATCGAGATCCTGGACTTTCTTGCGCCGGGGCTGACGGCCACGCCGGAAGAGAAGGAGATGGCCCTCTCGTTGGCGGAGGCCTACCGTCCCGCATGCCTGACCAAGACCAAGGCAGATGAAGCTGTCGCGCTGTACGCAGCGTGGCTGCTCTACGCCAGGGAGCAGGCGAAGGCAGCGAATGAAGCCGGCGAGGTCGTCCCGGTAGGGGTGAAATCCCAGACCGACGGCGACCTCAGTCGCACCTATACCGGGGACGTCTCCGGCGCCGACGGGGTTTCCGACCCCGCCGGCTACTACGGGCGCTGGAAGGCCCTCAATGACATCTGCACGCGCGTGGGTGCCATCACCGTCAGTCCGGTAGTCGGAGGTTGCTGCGGATGTCCGCCGTAACGAGGTCGAATAGCGACGGGCTGGATGCCTTCGTGCGCAACGTGCATGCCTTGGATGGCCACGGCGTGAAAGTGGGTATCCAGTCCGATGCCGGGGCGCATCAAGGCACCAGCATCCTGGACATTGCCATCTACAACGAGTTCGGCACTGAGACCATTCCTGCGCGGCCCTTCATCCGGGACTTTGCACAGAGGAATGAGAGGGTGCTTGGGATGGCAATGGATCGCGTTGCTACGCTGATCGAGCGGGGCACCCCGGTAGATGTAGGTCTGGCGCAGCTTGGTGAGTTTGCGCAGAACAACCAGAGGGCGCACGTGCGTGCCTCTAACTCGTGGGCGGTGCCAAACGCCCTCTCCACTATCAACGTGAAGGGGAGCGATGTGCCGCTTATCGACGATGGGGTCCTGGTCAACGCCATCCGCTGGGAGAAGACTTGATGGCGATGCTCGGCGAACGAACACTCCCGCGTATCACCCGGACTGCCGGTGGATATGTCAAAGGCCGCTGGGTTGATGGGGAAGAGTCGGAGACGACCTTTCGGGCCAGCATCCAGCCGGCCAAAAAGGACGACTACGACCAGCTCCAGGCTCTCGCTGAGGGCCGGCGGGTCGAGTCGGCTATCCGGATCTACACCAGGACCGAGCTGGTGGTGGCCGGCGATACCGCGCAGAACGGCGATCTGGTCATTCATCGCGGCGATCGATACCTGGTCACCGCCGGCGGCGATTGGAACGTCGGTATGCGCGGCGTGGACCACTACCGCTATCTGGCGGTCAGGCAGAAGCCCACGGCGGAGGAGGGCTCATGATCGAAGACGAGATTCTCGCCTTGGTCAGCCAGGCTACGCAGCTGCAGGTGATCTTCGCGAATCAGAACGGCCCTCGCCCCAAGCTGCCGTACATCACGCTTCGGGTCGGCACCGCGCCGCGGCAGGGCGTGCTGGAAGGTGATCTGTCTGAGGAGGGGGTCCAGACCTACGCAGGCCACCGTGACGCAACCGTCGAGCTTCAGTGCTTCGGCGATGGTGGTTTCGACGCACTTGATGATCTCAGCCAGCGTCTCAAAGGCCCGGGAATGCTCGCGCATGCGCTCGCAGCCAATCTCGCTGTCTACGCTGCGGATGCAGTCCAGAACGTGCCAGTGCTGCGCGATGGGGGCAAGTACGAGCCCCGCGCAGTGATGGACATCGGCATTCGCTACACCAAACAGCACGACGAAGTCGTCGGGCTGATCAAAACAGTAAAGGGCGAGATAGCCCTGCAGGGTCAGACAGAGTTGGTCGACAAGTTCGAAGCCTCCATCGCCATCTGAGCCTCCAGCAACAGAAAAAGCCCGCCAGCGCCATCAGGCGCTCGTTTCCATGCCCAGGAGCAACCTGCAATGGCATCCATCAACCGCATCGCCAAGGTCGAGATTTCCTTGGCGACCACCTCGATCAATCAGCAGTCTTTCAGCGATCTGCTGTTCCTCGCAGCCTTGCCGGACACCGAGGAACGAGTGTTCCTGGTCACTTCGGCTGATGAGCTGCTGGATCACGGCATTGAACTGGCCGACCCTCTCTACAAGGCCGTTCAGACTGTTTTCCAGCAGGATCGCGCCATTGACCAGGTCTACATCGGCCGCCGGACGTTGGACGAAGACGGCGATCCGACAGAGACCATCACAGAGGCGCTGGTTGCAATCCGCGCCGCCCATAGCGGCTGGTACGCGCTGATCCAGCTGTCTCGTGCTGCCGCCGACATCATGGAGGCGGCTGCGTGGGTCGAGGCCAACGAAAAGCTGCAGCTTGCCAGCAGTGGCGATGCCTCGATCATTGCCGCGGGCGACGCAGACATCGCAAGCCAGCTGAAGGCGCTCAACTACAACCGCACCGCGCTCTGGTATCACGCTAACGCGGGCACAGAGTGGCTGGAGGCCGCGTTGGCGGCCAATCGGTTCACCTATGAGCCCGGCGCCGAGACGTGGGCCAACGTGCGCCTGACTGGCGTGCAGACCGATCCGCTGACCGAGGGGCAGTCGCAGATCGCGCGCGGGAAGAACGCCAACACCTTCGAGCAGTTCCGAAACCTGGGCCTGACCCAGTACGGAACTGTTGCCAGCGGTGAGTGGATCGACATCATCCGCTTCCGCGATTGGCTCAAGGATCGAGTGCAGACCGGCGTGGTGGACGTGTTGGCCAAGGCCGACGGCAAGATCCCGTACACCAGTGCAGGCATCCAAGTCATCGTCACCGCCCTTCGAGCCGCGCTCGATGCGGGTGTTACTGCCGGCGGCATCGCGCCCAAGGAGACCGACGCCAGTGACAACGTCCTTGAGTCGTATCGGATCACCTATCCAGGCCTGGCAGAGATCGCAGACAGCGTGAAGTCCCAGCGCCTGCTGGAGGGCATCCGCTTCTCCGCCCGACTGGCTGGCGCCATCCACACGACCGAAATCACCGGCACTCTTTCTTACAGCATCTGAGGACCTCGCCCATGGGCGTCAAGACCTACGATTCCTCGCAGGTGATCATCACCTTCGGGCCGCACATCATCACCGGCTATGCCGAGGACACGTTCATCTCCGTTGAGGAGATGGGCGATGGCATCAGCTCAGTGGTGGGCGCCAACGGCGAAAAAGCCCGTTCGATGTCCCAGAACCGCTCGCTGCAGGTCACCCTGACCCTGCTGCAGACCAGCAAGAGCAACGACGTGCTGTCGGCAGCCGCCGAGTTCGACCGGGCATCGCACGGGCAGGGCGCGCTCCCGATGGCCATTACCGATCTGACCGGTCGAACGCTGATCGCGGACGCCGGCTCGTGGGTGGTGAAGAAGCCGAATTCGGAGTTCGGTGCAACCGTTGGCACCCGTGAGTGGACGCTCGAAACGTCCAACGACGCGATCTACCACGTCGGAGGCGCACGCTGATGGCCCGCCAGGAAGTGGTCATCGGCGCCACGACGTTCTACCTCCAGACCTTCGCGCCGCGCGACGCCCTGCGCATCTTCGGCGACCTCCAGAAGGACCTGCTCCCCAGCTTGGGCGGGGTGCTCGCCTCGGTGGCCAGTGAGGATGGCGGGGATATCAACCCCGAGACCCTGCTCGCCGGCATCAAGTCGTTCTCGGTCTCCCTGGACGGCAAGGCGCTCGACGCCTGGTGCGATCGCCTGATCGATCCGGAGCGCGTCACCTACGAAAAGAACGGCAAGGACGCTCGAAAGCTCACCAAGGCCAATATGGATGACGCATTCGAGGATTTCGCTGAGATCCTGGAGTTGCTGTTCCACATCATCAAGCTGAACTTCGCCGGCCCTTTGGGGCGCTGGCTCGGCCTCTCTGGTCCGGGCCTGAAAGAGAAGCTGGGCAACCAGTTGGAAAGTTCCAACCGGAACTCGAGCGAGAGTTGATGATCTTCCGCCCGGTCATGGCCGGGCACGTGACCATGACTGAGGTCAACCAAGGATCGGTTGACCTCATGGACCTCATCAAGATCAACGCCCTTATCGACGCCCGCGAGGCGGCCGAAGCCGCGGCGGCGAAGACAACCGGGAAGTAGCCATGGCCTTGCGCGAACTTGTCACTCAGCTGCGTTACGAGCTGAAGGATGGCAACCTCAAGAAATACGTGGATGGCTACAAAAAGGCGGAGCTAAAAATCAACTCCGCAGCAAAGGCTGCAAACAATAAGCTCAACACTGCTCTTAACGGCTCAGTAGCTACTACTGGTCGCCTGGAGCGAGGAGTTGGCAAGGCGGCGTATGCCATCGACCGGATGTCTTCGAAGGCGAAGCAATTCGGTCGTGACTTCAGCGAAAGCGTCAGGAAAGGAACTAGGGACGCTACCGCATCTTTGAACAAGCTCGAAAGCCGAGCTTCCAAGCTCAACGGCAAACTGGCGGGAAGTGCGGCAGCGACGACCGTTGCTGCATACGCCTTGCTGGTAAGGCCAACTCTGAACGCAGCTAGGTTCAATCGTGAAAACCAGCTGATTGGCAATACTGCAGAGATGAGCCCAAAAGAGATAGCAGGACTCCGCGACACGATCCTGAGTCAGGCCCGGGCGACCAACCAGAACGCTGATGACCTTCAGGCCGCGCTTGGCTATTTGGTTGCGGCGGGCATGGATGCGAAAACAGCACAGGAAAGCATCAGGACCATCGGCCGGGCCACGACCGCGGCAGGTGCAGATATTCAGGATCTTGCGCAGGCAGCCTTCACTTTGCAGGACGCCTTGAAGATCGACCCTGCGGGACTGCAGCAAGCGATTGACATCCTGGCTACCGCTGGCAAGGAAGGTAATGTCGAGTTGAAGGATATGGCTCGCGTGCTGCCCGTGCTCGGGTCCCAGTTCCAGGCATTGAAGATGCAAGGCACGGAAGCGGCTGCAACGATGGCGGCATCCTTGGAGATCGCCCGAAAGGGCGCTGCCACTGCCGATGAGGCAGCTACGAACCTCCAAAATTTCCTTTCCAAGATTCTGTCTCCTGACACACTAAATAAGGCCGAGAAGAACTTTAACCTCGACCTTTACAAGGTCGTTACTGATGCGCAGAAGGGCGGAAGAAATCCGCTAGAAGCGGCGATTGAGGCTATCGCAAAGGCAACCGGTGGCGATCAGAAGAAGCTGGGCGAGCTGTTCCAAGACATGCAGGTCCAGAACTTCTTGCGTCCGATGCTGCAGAACTACTCCGAATACCAGCGTATCAAGCGGGTGTCGCTGCAGCAGTCGAGCGGAACAACCGATCGCGACTTTGAGAGGATGGTTGGCACTGAGGCAGAGCAGCTAAAGTCAGTCAACATCGCCATCGATAATCTTTCGAAGTCATTGGGCTCTGCGCTGGAGCCGGCCGTTACCGCCGTCTCGCGGGCGCTGGCGCCCGTAGTCCAGAAGGTGGCTGACTGGATAGATAAGAACCGCGGGCTCGCTGCGGCAATTGTCTTGACAATAGTTGGAATTCTCGCCCTTAAGACAGCAATCATCGCTCTTCAGATCGCGAGCCTCGCTGCCACGCGCCTTCGGATACTCAGTGGGGCTATCGGCGGACTACCAGGTGTGGCGGGAGCAGCCACAACCGGTATTGCAGGCTTCCTGGCTAAGCTCGGGCTGGTAGCTGGGCTTTCTGAGCTTGCGATTGCTGGACTTGGGATGTTGGGACTGCCCACCCCGGACGAAATTGCCGCCCAAGGGAATAGCGTCGGCGCCGAGAACGTCAAGCGCGGAGAGTGGCTTAAGGCTTCCACAAATCTCTCCGCGGGAGACTTCCTCAAGGCCGCATGGGATCGAATCGCCAACTCGTACACCAATGAAGAAGTGGCGAAAATGCTGATGGGCGGAACAGTCAGCCGAGACTCAAAAACCACGGGAGCGGCAAATTGGATGGCGCCAGGAGCAATGAACTCTCCCCGCACGTGGCAGATGGTTCCGCCAAGCGTGACTAACCACGCCACGGTGAACCTGTCTGTTCCCGCGGGGTCCAACGCTGCCGCCCACGGCGCTGCCGCCCAGCGAGGGACCTCCAAGGCTCTGAGCAGCTTCCAGTATCAGCTTCCGACTGCGGTCGAAGCGTTCTAACCCGGTGCCGCGCTGGTGGTCACCTCCCACCGCGGCACCCACTACACAAGGCCAGATGGATCCTCATGGCAGACATGACCTTTTTCGACGGCTTCTCGTTCACCTGGGCGAGTGATGGTCAGGTTGCCACGCTCAGCCAGGAGGCGGTCAAGGTCGGGTGGAACTTCATTGGCCAGACGCCGCCGGCGGTGGAGCAGTTCAACGCCGTGCACCATCTTGACGGGCAGCGCCAGCAGTGGCTGTTTGGTCAGCTCAAGGGCGTCACCGACGCGGCGGGCATGACGCTCGTGCCGGACGATACCGGTACGCTGTGGGACGCCCTCTACTCGAAGTTCAACATCGGATTTACCCCTGTGCAGCAGGGCGGCGGCGCCGGACAGTCTTCGAACAAGGTGCATATCGGGTGGGGCGGGAGCGCCGGGCTGAAGGCACAGGTAGATGGGACGGACCTCGGCTCCTTCGTCTTTGCGAGTCGGCAGTTCACCGCGGGTGCTGGGCTCACCGGAGGCGGCACGTTCGGATCTGACCGCGTCATCAGCATGGGCACGCCCAGCACCATCACGACGAGCTCGTCGAATTCGGCGGGCGGGACAAGCCACAGTCACCAGCTGGACATCACGCTTGGTGACGTTCCAGGCACGCTTGCTGTCTCCAAGGGCGGGACGGGAGCAACGGCGGCCGGGCAGGCGCGCGCGAACCTGGACATGGGCACCTTCTTGAAGCTGGCGGAACTGTCGCTGGCGGAGAATGGATTTGCACGGCTCGGTACAGATAACGGGCAGCAGGGCCTCATCCTTCAGTGGGGTCGATTTATCCCGGCTTCTGGCATGGCCGAAGGTCCGGGTCCGACCATTACGTTCCCGATTCCTTTCCCCAGCGCGTGCCTGACGGTGGTCACGTCGGAGCGAATCGCGGCGGGTAATGCCGGGATCGACGCCTTCCTCCAGATCGTGGGTGTCCCGTCGGCCACGCAATTTCAAACCTACATCCAGAAGCCAGGTGACGCCTCGGCGAACTGGTCTGGGATGTTCTGGTTCGCAATCGGGTATTGACCATGTCGCTTACCGCATTGACGTTCAATTCGGTGTTCGGCACGCGCGCCGTCATCGGCACCCTGCAACTGGATGCGCTTGTGAGCGAGGACACCATCCTTGACAGCTACGCGACCATCTACCCGGTCGAGGACGGCGGGAGCATCACAGACAACGTCTCCAGCGACGCCGAGAAGCTCTCGCTCACAGGGCAAGTTACCTCGGCTGAGATCACGGTCTATGGCGCAGGCGGGTGGCAGAAGCTGATCCAGGCCAAGGACGTGTTTCGGCAGCTGCACGAGGCTCGAACGCCGATCAGCATCTCCACCGGCATGGACAACTACACGGACATGGTGATGGAACGGTGCAGGATCGGGCGCACCAACGAAGGGGATCATTTCACGGTCGAGTGCGACTTCCGCAAGATCCTCAAGGCGCAGCTGCAGACCGATACGGTTCCTGAGGACAAGGCGGCTGTAAGCGCCAAGGGCAAGGCTGGTTCGACCCGCACCAGCGGCGGAAAGGTCAACGCCGCGGACCTTAGCGAGAAGCAACAGCAGGCGGCTACCGACTACGTCAACGCCACGCTGGGCATCGGCCCGCGCCTACGTCCCCCGGGGGTGATGTGATGTTCAGCATTCCCACGATCGACGCAAACGACCAGCTGCTGGAAGTTGAGCTGGACGGTGAGACCTTCTTCGTTCGCTTGAGCTGGAACAGTGAGGCCGCGTTCTGGGTCATGGAGATCCAGAACTACAACCAGGAGACGCTGGTGGCCGGGGTCATCGTCGTGCCGAACGTGCCGCTGCTTGCGCGCTTCCACTACCTGGATGTACCGCCGGGAGAGCTGATGGCTCTGCTGCCGGGCGACGACAGCACCATCCCGCGTGACGGCTTTCTCACTGGGAAGGCAAGCCTGATCTACATGACGGAGGCGGAAGTGTCGGCAATCAAGGGAGGGCCGCGCTGATGGCTCGTTTCCGTCGTACCTTCCGCCTCGTCGTTGGCCCGGCCGGAGGGCAGGGCATCACCATCCAGCCGCCGATGCAGATTCAGTTCGATGTCACCAAGGACTCGAAGGAGGATCCGAACGCTCATTCACTCCGGATCTACAACCTCAAGGAATCGACCCGCGCGGCCTTGGAGAAGCCGGACCTCCGGGCGTACCTGTATGCCGGGTACGAGGAGGAGAGCGGCGGAATCTTGCTCGCTGCGGGTACTGTGGTTGACTCGTTTACCCGGTTTGACACGCCTGACGTGGTCACCGAGCTGGCCGTGGTGGATGGCTACGGCGAGCTGCGCGACAGCGCGGTCAGCTTGAGCTATGGGGCGGGAGCCAACTCGGCGACCATCATCGAAGCCGTGGCCCTCCAGATGGGACTCGTGCTGAACATGCCGCGGTCCCTGCAGTCGAGGACCTGGGATCACGGCTTCAGCTTCTACGGCCCGGCACGCCAGGCACTGCACAAGCTGTGCCGGGGCTCTGGTGTCGAGTGGTCGGTCCAGAACCAGACCCTGCAGGTCGTTGCCGTTCGCGGGACCACGGAACGCTCCGTGGTCGTGCTGCGTGCGGATTCGGGGCTGATCGGCTCGCCCGATCGCGTTCGCGAGTCGGCGCGGGAGATGGACGCCAGCGCCGAGCCGGGCACGGCCGAGAAGAAAAAGAAAAGGGACCGAAGTGTGGCCGCGACGATCGTGTCCGAGCGGCAGCGCCGCGACGGATGGCGGGTGCGGTCGCTGCTGCTGCCGTGGATCAACCCCGGCGACCGTGTCCAGATGGACAGCCGACAGGTTCAGGGCCTGTGGCGTGTCGAGTCGGTGTCCCACAACGGGGACTACCAAGGCGGCGACTGGACGACCGAAATGCACCTTGTGGAGCGTGTGGGATGAGCCAGGCCAGCGATATCCGCAGACTGATCGCCACCGAGCTGGCAGATGTGCATACGTGCTTGCCGGGCAAGATCGTCAGCTTCGACGGCCTCGCGGCGGTCGTGCAGCCCTCTCTGAGCAAGGCTCTCGCATCGGGAGACGACTTGCCGGCGCCGCAGATTGTGAGCGTGCCGGTCTGCTTCCCGCGCGGCATGGGCGGCAAGGCCATCATCTCCGTGCCGCTGGGCGCCGGGGATGACGTCCTCCTGCACTTCTCGGAGCGTGCTCTGGAGAACTGGCTTTCGGGCAAGGACGGTGCCCCTGGAGATCCCCGCATGTTCGACCTGTCCGACGCCTTTGCCACGCCGGTGTGCCGGCCCGGGGGCAGTTCGGTCGACACGGTGAATCTGGTGGTCCGTCTGGATCAGGCCAGCATCACGATATCGCCCGATGGAACCGTGGTGATCTCAACGCAGGGCGCCGCCGAAGTGACCGCCCCAGCAGGCCTGACGATCAACGCAGACATCACCGTCAACGGCATGATCGAAGCAACCGGCGATGTGACGGGCGGCGGGGTCAGCCTCATGAACCACCTCACCACCAACGTCACGCCGGGAACCGGCATGTCAGGGAAGCCGGCGCAATGACCCTGGACCTCAAGCTCAACGCGGGCCATGACCTCGCGGTCGAAATGACCAGTGCTGTTCTGGTGGACGGCGCCGCGCGGATCAAGCAGCAGATCAAGGTGACTCTGCTGACCTGGCTGGGAGAGTACTTCCTCGATACCACGTTCGGCGTGCCTTACCTGGAATCGATCCTGGTGAAGAGGCCCAGCCGAACCGAGATCGAGGCCGTGCTCCGCAGCAGGATCAACGACGTGCCAAGCGTCTCTCGGGTCAACACCATGCAGCTGACGATCGACCGCGAGCATCGCTCGCTTCAGGTCATCTTCGAGGCATCGACCCTTGAGGGCCTTGTGGCCGACACCATCAATCTCTCGGAGTAGTACATGGCCGACTTCGGCGTTACACCCGCCGGCTTCATCCGCAAGCGCCTGGCCGACATTCGGCCGGAGATCATCGCGGCGCTGCGGAACAATCTTCAGGTAGCCGGCCTGTCCGGTGACATCGAGACCCGGCCGGATTCCGTGCTCGGCATCTTGATCGATACCTTCGCTGAGCGCGAGGCAGCGGTCTGGGAGCTGGCCGAGGGCGTCTACGGCGCCATGTACCCCAGCACTGCCAGTGGCGTGAATCTGGACAATGCCGTGTCCCTGACCGGCGTTGTCCGCGAAGGGGCGACCAGCTCCCGCGGTTATGTGGTGCTGTTCGGCGAGGGGGGCACGACGGTGCCGGCTGGCTCGCAGCTCCGAAATGTCGAGACTCAGGAGGTGTGGCAACTCGGCGACGAGGTGCGCATCACCCGGTCCAACACGGCGCGTGCCACGATCGGGCTGGTCGGCGCGCCGGCGGCGGGCACCTACACGATCTACATCGATGGCGTCCCCTACAGCTACGCGGCGGGTATCGGCGAGAGCACGACGCAGATCCTCCTGGGTATCGCCGCCGCAATCACGGATACCACGATCACCGTGGTGGCCACCGGCGCCGAGCTGCAGCTGACCGCACCGGCGGGAACGGGCTTCCCACTTGGCATTACGCCAAACCTGCGGGTCACCGGCCTCGGTAGCCCGGCTCTGGCGGAATCCCTCAATCCTTCCACGCTGGGCGCGGAACCTGACACGCTGACGGAGATCCTGACGGTGGTGAGCGGTTGGGCCGCGGTGACCAATCCCTCGCCGGCATCCTCGGGCGCGATCGCGGAGAGCGACTCTTCGCTGCGCAATCGGTACGGCACCGGTCTGTATGCGCTCGGCGGCGCCACGCTGCGGGCGATCATCGCCCATGTCCGGTCCAAGGCCGCCGGGGTGACCAACGTGGTCGCCTACGAGAACACTGGCGACTACACGGACATGTCGCGCCGGCCGCCCCACTCGGTTCATGTCATCGCAGAAGGCGGGCTGGACGTGGAGATCGCCCAGGCGATCTACGATGCGAAGGCCGCCGGCATCGACACGCACGGTGCTTTTGCCGTGCCGGTCATCGGTGCCCTGGGCCTCCAGACCGTCGTGCGGTTTGATCGACCCGTGCCCGTCTATGTCTGGATCAAGGCGGACATCACGCTGCTTGACCCCGGCGAGCAAGCTTTCCCCGATGCCGGCCTGGTCGACATCGAGGAGGGTCTGGCAGCGTTCGGTGGTCAGCTCGAGATCGGCGATGACGTGGTGTGGCAGTCGTTCTTCAGGGCCGTCTACTCGGTCCCGGGGGTCGCCTACGCCAATCTGACCTTCGCGACGTCCACGGATCCGGCGATCGCGCCGGCGCCTGGCGCTTACCACGCGGCCAACATCACCATCCAGCCGCAGCAGCGCGCAATGTTTGATGCCAGCCGGGTCGAGGTGAGCAATGGATCTTGACCAGGACCATGGACGCATTGCCTGGTCCAACTGGACCGCGCAGTTCAAGGACTCGCCGCGGCTCCGGTCGGTGGTCATGGCGCTGCTGCAACCGTTCACGACGGTGCAGGGGGCGTTGAAACAGCTGCGCGACGATCGCTGGCTGGACGCCGCTGTCGGGGCGCAACTGGACGGACTCGGGGATTTGCTGGACCGACCGCGTCGCATCACAAACACGCGGGCCATCTGGCATTTCGGCTTTCAGGGGCAGCCGAACATCGGCGGGTTCGGGGAGTTCCCCATGTATCGGGTGGGTGCGGGCCTGTTCACCGGCGGATCCACCCTCGACGACGAGAACTATCGGCGGCTGTTGCGCTGGAAGATCCTGGTGGACAGCGGCTTCGGTACTGCGGCCCAGATCGAAGGCGCTTTGCGTGTGCTGTTCGCCGTAGATCGGATCGCGGTCGAAGACCTGGGAAATGCGCGAATCCGGGTGCACATCGGCCGCAAGGCTACGGAGGACGACTATTTCCTCGGGAACGTAGGTCAGTGGGTGCCGTCGGCCGCCGGCGTGGCCTTGGAGTTCCGAACCTATGAGGCGGGCGATTCCTTCGAATTTGATACCTCCAAGTATCTGCAGCTGCTGATCGGCAGCGACGGCGTGCCCCTGCTCGGGCGTGACGGCTATCAACTTATTGGAAAGGGGTAACACCGTGGCAGAGAAAGAGCTCAGCCAGTATCAGGACATTTCGGCGATTGGGGCGGGTACGAAGCTGGCGGTACTGCAAGACGGCATGAACGCTCAGGCCCCGGCTTCGGTCCTGAAGGTGTTCGTGGGGGGGCAGATCGAAGCATCCGGGCTCCCGGCCGAAGTTGAGGCGCTTAAATCGGGTCAGGCGGGGGGGGCCATCGGGGAATCGACATGGTCGCGCCTCATCTCCGTCGAACCAGGCATCAGCCAGCCGATCGGCGCGCAGGCGGATATTTCGATGGCTACCGACCCGGGATCGCATGTAGATCCTGTGAAGCCGGGAGGACAGGTTGTCCCCAACTATGGTCGATTCGTTAGGAGATCCTCTGCTAGGACTGGATGGGAGTGGCTGCGTGGCGACCTGCTGCTGGATAAATCCGATTACTCACAGGTCGACCTGCAGCTGGAACTGATCACCACCACGCTGAATGGGTCTGGTTCTGGAAGTTCATTCTTCAAGGGCTTCGTACCCGGCAGTGGAGGTCTTCTCAATCTCCACTTCTCTGCTGGCGCCATCGGCATCCGAGACCGCCGCGGTGGCGTGACCGTCCATCGAGAGATTTCATTGGCGTCGGATACGGTCTATGCCGTGGGCGTTGGTCAAGTGCTGATCTGGGACTTCACTACGAATGAAATGGCGGTGCAGAACAATTTTTCTGCTCGCCCCGCCAGCTATGCTTTGCTTGCCTACAACAAGTTTGGACAGATCGTCTCCGGCTTGTTGCAGGGAGTCATCCTGAGGATGGCTGACGACCTTCGTGAATCTCAGCTTGTGGTTTCACCGTGGTACACGGACGGAATGATTTCGTCGGGTGTTGTGCCAATGAGTGTCAACCTAGCGGCATCAGCGCTTTTTCTCGTCGCAGCAAGTGGGAAGCAGCTTCAAACTATTGCCGCAGGGACGTACGCGGCTCCGTTCAGCATCCCGGTGAACTCTGTTCTCCTATGGGATTTGGTTCAGAACGTCATCGCTGTATACCCCAACAACGGCAGTAAGCCGATGCCGCACGTGCTGATGACGAACTGCCGTAGCGGTGGTTATTCCACCGTGGGACATCTGGCTCATACGCGAAACTCATTCAACGCGATCGGGGACCACGCCGCACTGTCGGTCGTGAACTCGCGCACTAAGCTCCTCTATTCGCATATCACCTTCTCTCGTGATGGCAGCGGCGCTTCGCCGATTTCCGTGGATGGAGCCACCGTGTCGGTCACGGGGTTGACGATGTTCGCTTTGGGCTGGAACGGCTCAAACATCAAGCAGATCAGCCCCGGCACGACTGGAGCTATTACGACGACCTGGAGTTTTGCTGACAATGAAGTGCTGATCTGGGATTGGGACACAAACACCGTCCGGAAGATCGGAAACAACGCTGCTCGTCCGTCCCAGTTCGCTACTCTCCTGATGCGCAAGAACGGCGCATTTGTATCGGGCGAAATGCTGCCGTTGGTGAATGAGGCCCGCACCCCCCAGTACTCGTTGGCCGATAGCCAGGCTGACAGTACGGAAAGCCGCTGCATCGTTGTTCGTGGCAAATTCTCCGCGCAAGGCCTCACCATCGTTAGGGACCGAGTCTGGTCCTTTGATGCCGCTCCGGCCGACCATAGCGCACCGGCCAATATCATCCGGTACTGGGCGGACCTTGAGGGTGGATTCGGCGGTGCCGGAAACCTGACCCACAACTTCGGCCATGTTGCGACGGCCGACTTCAACTCGCGGAATGGCGTGTTGCTGATGGGTAACGGGGAAAGCTCCACCAGTGTGCTTCCACGAATCGACCTGCTTCTTGATGCGACTAGCTACTCCGAGGGAGCATTCCTCAACTTCAACGATCCCGTCGGCACGCCCCGAGTCTCGATCGAATTCTTCGTTCGTGGTCCCGGCGGCATAGTGACAAAGGAGATCGGCGGGAGCGGAGCGGTCTGCTGCTGGGGAGAGGCAGACCACGTCATCTACTTGATGACCGGTCAGGGGACTTACGCCCACCGCATCTTCAAGGTTGTGCTCGGTATGGGCTCCAATGACTTCAGTGACAGCACTGGGACCGATTTGACGAGGTGGGGCACGTTCATTCCTGGTCTTTCAGATAACGAGTACAACGGCACAGCCTTCGTGTATCAGGTGTACACAGGCAAGGAGTACAACGTTTCGCAAGGCATGTGCTTCCACGATGGAAAGCTCTACTACGGAATCACATCGACCTCCCAAGCGCTGGAGGTGATCGAGGTATCCATGCGAGAGAACGGGACTTTCCGTACCGGCCGAAAGTTCCGCTACGATGCCATCAAGCGGGACGGGACGCGGAACGATATTGAGACGGAAGACTGCTGCATTTTCGGTGGTCGCTACCTCTTGGCTGGAGGGCGGCATAGTGGCGAGTACTGGTGGTGCCTGTTCCCGCTCTACAACGAGATGGGAGGGATTGCCGATGTTGGTGCCGAGGTTGTGTTCCCCTTCCCGTGCAACCAAGTGCCTCAGCCCCTCATCAGCCCCATTGGCGGTGCCGCAGACCTCAGAATCGAAAGTTTGGATCGGGACGGTTTTACAGTGAACTCGATCGGCGGAGGCCCTGGGAAGTACCACTGGGCTGCCCGGATCTCCTGAGCAACCCGGGCACACGGATGTGCCCTGGGTTAGAATTCGCCCCTCAGGAAGGGGGAAGTATGCGTAACACAAGGATCGACGCAGCGAAATTCGTGCTCATGGTGCTGGTCGTTGCAGGTCATCTGATCGAGTGGTTGCCATTGGACTCAGGCCAGGTGGTGTATCGATGGATCTACATGTTCCACATGCCGGCGTTCGTGTTTCTTTCCGGACTGGTGTGTGCTGACGTCCTTGATGTGAGACGCGCAAGAGCGCTTGTCTCTTTCGTGGTTCTTCCCTATTTGGCCCATCAGCTGGCCACGAATGGGATGGTCTCAGTGCTCGGCAATGAGCCTTTTTCCTACCAGATCAGCAACCCCTACTGGGCGCTTTGGTATCTGGTGAGCCTGTTCTGCTGGCGGCTTCTGCTTCCTGTGATGGTTGCCACGGGTGCGCCTGTCTTCGTGGCCATATGCATCAGCTTGCTTTCCGGCTTGGCCCCTGAGTTCAACCATTCCTGGTCGATAGGGCGGACAGCCTCGCTGCTCCCGTTCTTCGTTCTAGGCCACGTGTTCGCCAAGGGTGGCGGGCCTAGGCTTCCGTCGCCAAGGCCTATCGCCGCTGTTGCCATGCTTGTTGCCATAGGTGCTGCCGCATACCTTTCCCGCGGAGTTTCCCTTCAGTGGCTATGGGCGCACACGCCTTACGAGGGGTTCGGAGTCAGCCCGGGGCAGGGCCTTGCACTGCGTGCTGCGCAGCTCGCACTGGGTGTGATTGGGGCCGCTGCCGTCTTCATGTTGATCCCGGATTCGGCTAGGCTCGCGGCGCTCGGGCGCCAGTCACTTGCGATCTTCATTGGGCACATCTACGTCCTGAAGGCGATGTACGCATTCGGCATAATCGCTCTGATTGCAACGCTCCAGCTTTCTGTAAAGGTCGTGGCGGTGTCGGTTCTAGCGCTTGTCATCTCGGTTGCGTGCGCTGCAGCCGGACGAATCTTCCCGTGGGCGTTTGACTTCAGCTGGCTCTTGAGCATGGTGGACAGGATTAAGAGCAGGGCTGGTACAAGGGCCGGCGCCAGCATTTGACCCCAGTGGGTGGTCAGATGGCCTGTAGTAGGGCATCGGTGTTGTTCCGGGGTGTGTTCACTGCCCGGCTGACGCGATAGGCCTCCATCGCCGGCGGTTCGCTGGCCAGCAGCATCGCCATCGCTTCGTCGGGCTCGGCCGCCAGCCACTCATCGGCCTGGCCGGCCGTCAGCCACACCGGCATGCGGTCGTGGATGTCGGCCGACACGCCGCTGCTGTCGCCAGTGATCACGGTGAACGTGCCCAGGTTGTCCGGTTCGAGCAGGGGACTGGTGTCTTCCCACAGGCCGGCCGCCAGCAGCGGTCTGGCCGCGTGAATGAACCAAGGATCCTTCTTGCCGTCCTCCGCGTTGACCGACCACTCGTAGTACCCGGCCATGGGTATCAGGCACCGGCGCTTCTTGAACGCCGACCGGAAGGCCGGCTTGGTGGCCACCGTCTCGATGCGCGCATTGATCGTGGAGCCCTGCAGCTTCTTGGCCTTGGCCCAGAAGGGGAGTAGGCCCCACGACAGGCGGGTGACCTGTAGGCCGGTGCCGCGATCGAGGATCACGGACGCGCGCTGCGTCGGCGCCAGGTTGTAGCTCTCTGGAATCGACATCAGGTCGCCGACCAGCTGGGGGAAGCCCAGGGTGTCAGCGTTTCGGATCGGGAGCTGGACGAATCGGCCGCACATGGCCGAACCATACCCCTTCGCGGTGCCCCGGGCCTTCGCGCGGCCTGCACTCCGACGGGCGGGGGCGGCCGATCCCCACACTAGGCCGGGCAGTCGCCCTGTGCCGCGGCAGGGCGGGTCAGGGCAAACTGTGCTCGCCGGATCCGGGAGCCGCAGGCAGCTCAGCCCGGGTGCTGGGGAGCCTGAGCAGCGCCCCGCCGGCACCTTTGCACGGCCCTGACGCGGCGTCGCGGAATCTGAGACCCCGGCCCGTATCCTGCGCCCATGCTCCCGCCCTGCAACTTCACCGGATTCATGACCGCCCCTCAGCCTCGAGGCTGGGTGCAGTACGGCGAGCACTGGGGGCTGTGGTGGAGAAATCGTCAGATCGCCAGCGTGCAGCCTGATTCCCACGGGGTCCGTGTCGTCCTGGCCTGCAGGAAACTGTGGGAAGACAAGGAGGTCAGGGCGGCCAGCGTGCGTCAGGGCAAACGCTACGCTGAGCGGTGGTGTGCGGCCCGGGTACTGGAGGGAGTGCCTCTGAGGGAGGCTGTGGCACGGCTGGTGGCGAACGACGAGCCGGCCCGCAAGCTCTCCCGCACCGAGATCCAACAGCAGAGACGACTGGACGCGATTCCGAACCCGAAGCTGTAGCGCCAGTCAGCCGACGTTGCCTCCGTATCGGCGTGTGCGACCGCCGGCGGCGACAGTGGCTGCATGGATCAGAAGAGCATCGGCAAGGCGCGCTGGGCGCGTGCGAGGGCGGCTTCGCTATGGCAGCAGGCCGACGACCTGGACAGAAATCACAGCGGCGACTGGCGAGCTAGGGCGACACGCCGGCGCGGGGCTGATCGTCTGCGAACAGAGGCCGCGAAATTTGATGGCATCGCCGCGCGATTGCTCCCGGTCGATGACGAGCAAGTCGCATGACTCCTTCTGCAATCCGTGCAAATTCCGTGCAACAGGCAAAAAGAAAAA
The DNA here is from genome assembly GCF_030128875.1 of Stenotrophomonas sp. BIO128-Bstrain. Lineage (NCBI taxonomy): Bacteria > Pseudomonadati > Pseudomonadota > Gammaproteobacteria > Lysobacterales > Lysobacteraceae > Stenotrophomonas > Stenotrophomonas sp. BIO128-Bstrain. Next base: position 800,741 of record NZ_CP124620.1, read on the forward strand.
GGCCCGCATCGCTGCGAGCCCTTAAAAAGTGGTGGCCGGGGACGGAATCGAACCGCCGACACGGGGATTTTCAATCCCCTGCTCTACCAACTGAGCTACCCGGCCACTTCATCGCTGCGTTGCCGCTGGCGAGGACGCGAATAATACGGAGGTATGAGGGGTTCGGCAAGCGTTTCGCGAAAAAAATTTCACATTTGTTTCCAAACCCTTGTCCGCCCACATCCAAGTGCTTGATCCACCGGGCTCGAGCACATCACCGAAGCGCATGAACGTCGGTTCAGGCGGATGCGTTGCGCCGGTGCAGTTGATCAGCCCGGGGTGGATCGTGCGTCGTTGGGCATGCACCACAACAGCACGATGCCGATCACCATCATGATCGCCGCCAGCACCAATGCGCCCTGGTAGCTGCCGCTGTCGCGCGCCAGCGTGCCGGCGATCGCGGGGGCGATGATCTGGGCGACGCCGTAACTCAGCGTCAACGTCGCCATCGCCTTGGCAGGATTGTGCGGGTAGTGGCGACCGACCACGGTCAGGGTCAGGCTGACGATGCCGGCGAAGGTCAGGCCGAACAGCACCGCGCTGGCCGCGCCGGCCCACAGCCCGCCATCCAGCAAGGGCAATACGAAGGACGTGGCCTGCAACGCATACGCGAGCATCAATGCACGGATCAGGCCGAGCCGGTTAGACAGCCGGTCCCAGGCAAACGTCGAGGGGATGGCGGTGAGGCCGACCAGCATCCACACCCAACTGCCGTGGCTGGCGAAGGCAGGGGTCTGCACCAGGATGGCGACGATGAAGGTCGCGCTGACCACGAAGCCGACCCCCGCGCAGAAGTACGAGGCGATCAGCAGCCAGCGCCAGCGCCGCCCGGGTGGCGGGGGAGCGTTGGCACCCGTCGTGCTGGAGATCGCTGCCGGCGGCGGCATCCATGCCCAGGCCGGGATCAGGAACACCACCGCGAGGGTGCCCAGGGCGATCCACTGCCGGGAGGACGCCAGTTGATCGGCCATCGCCGCAGCTGCCAGGCCCGAGACCGCGATCCCCACCCCGAGGCCGGCGAAGTGCAGGCCGAGCTGTGGGCGGCGCTGATGGGCGAGCAGCCAGTTGAGCACCAGCCCGGAGGCGAGCAGCAGGCCGGCGGTGCTGGACAGGCCGGCCACGAAGCGCAGCACGCCCCAGAAGGCCATGTCCGTGGTGGTGCCCATCAGGCCGGTGGATACCACTGCCAGGACCAGTCCGATGCGGTAGAAGCGGAATTTCAGTTGCATGTCGCCGACCCGGGCGACCAGCACGGTGCCGGCCAGGTAGCCCAGATAGTTGAACGTTGCCAGCCAGCCGCCGGCGGCGGCCGTGAGCCCGGCGTCGAGCCGCATCACCGGCAGCAGCGGGGTGTAGGCAAAGCGCGCCAGGCCAACCGTGAGTACCAGCGCGCAGATGCCGGCCGTGATGACCTGCCAGGCGCGGCGGGGAGGTGGGACCGTGAGGGACATGGATGTGGAGGGCAGCGGGGAGGGCCCATCGTCGTGGACGGAGGTGATCGCGTCTTTCGATAGAATGACCCATCCTGTCGATGAGACGTCACATGGCCATGGTTGAATCCACTGCCCCGGGTTGGCGCGAAGTTCCGGTGCCGCCGCTGCGGCGTCTGCCCTGGCCGGTGGTGGCGCGCAGCCAGCGACTGGAGGCCGGCGAGCGCTTCCCGCCGCACGTGCACGGCTGGAACCAGCTGGTCCATGCCAGCACGGGTGTGCTGCAGGCCAGCGCCGGGCAGGCACGTCACGTGATCACCCCGCAGCAGGCGCTGTGGGTGCCGACCGGCACGCTCCATCACACGGGCGCGTTGAACACCTCGGCGTTCCGCAATCTTTACGTGGCCGATGGGCCGGAACTGGGTATGCCCACGCATTGCGTGGTACTCGATGTGTCACCGCTGCTGCGCGAACTGATCATTGAACTCGATCGCACCGTGCCCGATCACGACCGCACCTACTACGCCACGTTGTGCACCCTGATCACTGCGCAGTTGCCGCGCCAGCGGCAGCACACCCGGCACCTGCCGTGGCCGCAGGATGCGCGCCTGCAGCGCTGGTGCCAGGCGCTGTACGAGCAACCCGCCGATACCCGCAGCGTGGAGGACTGGGCGCCCTTGCTGGGTGCATCGCCGCGTACCCTGGCGCGCCACTTTGAACGCGAGACCGGCATGCGCCTGCGTGAGTGGCGGTTGCGGCTGCGCCTGCTGCGCGCCATCGAGTGGCTGGCGCAGGGGCGTTCGCCCACGGTAATCGCGCACGAGCTGGGCTATGCCTCGGCGTCGGCGTTCAACTACATGTTCCGGATCGAGATGGGCATGAGCCCGCTGCAATGGAGGCGCGCACGCCCTACGGCGTGACCGGGCAGGCCAGGCTGACCAGGCGGTCATCCTCGAAGCGTGCGCGGATCATGCCGTTGTCGGCTTTGCCTGCGGGCCACTCCGCTTCGGCCCCTGCACCGGGCAGGGGATTGCCCAGGTGGAAGTACACGCGGCCACGGCTGTCGCCGACCTGCACCTTGTTGCATGCCACGATGGGTGAAGCCATCTCGCCGCAGTCGCCCTGCAGCAGGCACAGGCGCGTGTGGCACTTGCCTGCACCGGACGACCAATGGCCCTGCGCGGCCAGGCAGCCGGGCTCGGTCGCCAGGATTGCCCAGCATGCCAGGCCGAACACGGTGGTGGCGGACATCAACCCGGGCAGCAGGTAGCGGCGTCGGCGGGAAGCGGGAACGTTCATGACGCGATCATGCGCCCTGGCCGGCGGCGCGGGCAACGCATGCGCGGTGCAGCGTACGGATGGAATGCTGTGACGCCATCGGGACGATCGGTCCCTGTCGCACAAGGTGATTGCACAGCCGCGTCGTCCTGCACCGATGGAACGCTGTTTTACCCCCCGCCCGCACGTGCCCGGACGGCGTACTGTCGGGATTCCTTTTCCGTCTCCCCGGAGCGATCCGCTGATGAACGCGCTCACCAACACCCGCATCGTGCTCGCTTCTCGCCCGAACGGTGCTCCCGTCTCATCCAACTTCCGTATCGAGCACGTGCCGGTGCCCGCGCCTGGCCCGGGCGAGGTGCTGCTGCGCAATCGCTATCTGTCGCTGGATCCCTACATGCGTGGTCGCATGGAGGAGGGGCCGTCCTACGCCGCACCGGTTGCGCTGGATGCGGTGATGGAAGGGCGCACCGTTGCTGAAGTGCTCGCCTCCAACCATCCCGGTTTCGCCATCGGCGAGCATGTGCTGGCACCGGGCAACTGGCAGACGCACGCGGTCATCCATGGCGATCAGCTCAGCCGCAAGCTCGAGGACAACGACCTGCCGATCAGCACTGCACTGGGCGTGTACGGCATGCCCGGATTCACGGCGTACGTGGGCCTGCAGGAAATCGGCAAGCCGCAGCCGGGCGAAACCCTCGTGGTGGCGGCTGCCAGTGGCCCGGTGGGCGCAACGGTGGGGCAGATCGCCAAGCTGCAGGGGGCGCGCACGGTCGGCATTGCCGGTGGCGAGCAGAAGCGCGCGTACCTGGAAACACTGGGCTTCGATGTGGCGCTGGATCACCGCGCCGACGATTTCGCCGCGCAGTTGCGCGCGGCGGTGCCCGACGGCATCGATGTCTACTTCGAGAACGTCGGCGGGCATGTGTTCGATGCGGTCGCGCCGCTGCTCAACGATTTCGCGCGCATTCCCGTGTGCGGCACCATCGCCACCTACAACGCGCGCGGCGCGGTGCTGCCCGGGCCGGACCGGCTGCCGGGTTTCATGAGCCAGGTGCTGCGCCAGCGCCTGACCGTGCGCGGCTTCATCCAGTCCGACCTGCACGCCTTCTTCCCGGCGTTCCTGCGCGAGATGGGGCAGTGGCTGAAGGACGGCCGCGTGCAGTATCGCGAAGACATCGTGGAGGGCCTGGAGAACGCGCCCGAGGCATTCTTCGGGCTGCTCAAGGGGCGCAACTTCGGCAAGCTGGTGGTCAAGCTGGCTTGACCGGCGTATCGCGCGTGAGCGCGACGTGTGCAGGAGCGCGACGATCATGATTCGTGCATCACGATCGGCTGGTTAGTCTGCCGTTGAAGGCGCCGTCCCGGTGCCCGCATCAGTGAGTAGAACCATGGCAGACACCAAGCCCAGCGAACAAGGCAAGCAGGAAGGCATCGAAGAGAGCCAGCAGGACCGCAAGCAGGATGAAACCGCCAAGCAGCGGCCGGCGCAGACCGATCAGGCGATCCACGATGCAGGCACGCGCCGGCCGGAGCGCAAGGACAATCCCGAGGGCGCGTAAGCAACCCGCGCAACCTGCAGAAACAACAACGCCCCGGAAACCTGGTTTCCGGGGCGTTGTCTTGAATAGTGGTGGAGCCAAGGAGGATCGAACTCCTGACCTCGTCGATGCGAACGACGCGCTCTCCCAGCTGAGCTATGGCCCCACGGGTGGTGCAACTGCGTGGCGTACCCGACCTCGGCCGTACCTCGCGATGGGCCTAGTCTAGCGCCGACCGGCGTTGCCTGCCAAGGGGTGCCTGGTCTGGGTCACGGGCCGGCGCCGGGTGTCCTGCCAGGTGCCCGTTCGACCTGCCGCAGCAGGGCTTTGTCCAGCTTGGCCGCCACGCCGACGCTGCGCCCGGCCAGGTTGGCCACCACGAAGCTGACCGGACTACCCAGCACCTGCGCTGTCTCGGACAGGCTCAACCCGTCGTCCTGCTCCAGCCACTGCGCCATCCCGGCGGTGGCCGCGCGCAGGGCATCCTCCAGCGAGTGGCCTGCTCATGGATGACCGGTTCAGTGTTCGCCGCCGCCAGGGCGACAAGTGCCGGGCGACATGTGACCGATGGCCGGGTAGGCGTCAAACCCGAACGCTGCCCTTCCGGCGCGCGCGTGGGCCGGGCATAATCCGCGCCAGAAAACGCGGCCGCATAGCCAGTGGACCAGGGGGGCCGGACAGCCGTCGCCCAGAACGCCCTGACACCAATCTGCAACATCCAGCCAATACCGTGCCGCATCGCTGTCTCCACAGCGGTGTCGATTTCCTATGGTGCCCGGCCATCTCGCCGGCTGCCCCGATCTGTACTACCAGAGACCTCTGCATGCCCGCTCTACGCCACGCCCCTGTGTCGACGCGTCTTCTTTCCCGTTCCCTGCCGACCGCCCTGCTGCCGCGCCGCCACGCCCTGGCGCTGGCCTGCGCTTCGGCTGCGCTGATGTTGTCCGCTGCCGCCTCGGCGCAGGACGCGCAGTCGGCCAGCGCGACCTCGCTGGACACCATCACCGTTACCGCCGACCACCGCGAGCGCAACCTGCAGGAAGTGCCGGTCTCGGTCGGTGTAGTGCAGGGCGAGAAGATCCGCGACTACACCGCCGGCGGCGACGACACCCTGCTGGCACTGTCGGGCAAGGTGCCCAGCTTCTACGCTGAAACCACCACCGGCCGCATCTTCCCGCGCTTCTACATCCGCGGCCTGGGCAACATCGACTTCTACCTGGGTGCTTCGCAGCCGGTCTCGATCATCCAGGACGACGTGGTGCTCGAGCACGTGGTGCTGAAGTCCAACCCGGTCTATGACGTGGACCAGATCGAAGTGCTGCGCGGCCCGCAGGGCACGCTGTTCGGCCGCAACACCACCGCCGGCATCGTCAAGTTCGACACCATCAAGCCGAGCCAGGACTACAGCGGCCGCGTGCAGGCCAGCTACGGTACCTACGGCAGCGTGGCGGTCGACGGCGGCTTCGGTGGCCCGATCAACGATATCGCCTCGTTCCGCGTGTCGGCGCTGTACCAGCACCGCGATGATTACGTCGACAACACCTACCGCGGCCCCAGCGCCGATGGCACGGTCTCGCCGAAGAAGAACGCCATGGGCGGCTTCGACGACCGCAACGTGCGCGCGCAGCTGCTGCTGCAGCCGACCGAGAACTTCTCGCTGCTGGCCTCGGCCCACGCACGCGACTATGACGGCACCTCGACCCTGTTCCTGCGCAGCGCGCTGACCAAGGGCTCCAACAAGACCGACGTGCCGCGCGACCAGGTCGCCTACGACGAAGCCGACAACAACCCGCAGGCCTACAAGACCTACGGCGGCTCGGTGAAGGCCATCTACGATTTCGGCAACGTCTCGCTGACCTCGATCACCGCCTACGAAACCACCTCCGGCTACAGCCGCGGTGACACCGACGGCGGCGCAGCCGTGAACTACCCGGTCAACGGCGTGCCGAACGGTTACGGCCAGTCGATGGGCCAGATCCGCGATCTGGACCAGTGGACCCAGGAGTTCCGCCTGGCCAACGCCGATGACAACCGCCTGAAGTGGCAGGTCGGCGCGTTCTACTTCGACGGTCGCGACACCACCGATTTCTACCAGCGCGCCTGGTTCCTGCAGGGCAACGCGCGCAACCCGAACAACTGGGTGCGCCTGCGCAACGTCAACACCTCCTGGGCCGGCTTCGGCCAGGTCAGCTATGACGTGACCGACAAGTTCACCCTGACCGCCGGCCTGCGCCAGACCAAGGACGAGAAGAAGACCCGCCTGCTCAAGACCGCCGATACCGCCGCCGGTGCCGTGACCTACAAGGGCCGCACCTACGTGGAGATGTCCGACACCACGCCGAGCTGGGATTTGAGCGCGATGTATGCGTTCAACCCGCAGCTGAGCGTGTACGCGCGCGTGGCCCGCGGCTTCCGCGGCCCGACCATCCAGGGCCGTTCGGCCGTGTTCAATGCCGACTTCACCACGGCGAACTCGGAAACCATCCTGTCCTGGGAAGCGGGCATCAAGAGCAGCCTGTGGGACAACCGCCTGCGCGTGAACGCGGCTGCGTTCACCTATGTGGTCAACGACATCCAGCTCAACGGCAACGATTCGGACGGCAACGGCGTGCTCTTCAATGCCGACAAGGCCAAGGCGTATGGTCTGGAAGCGGACATGGAACTGCGTCCGATCCCGAACCTGGCCCTGAGCGCCGGCGTCAGCCTGCTGCACAGCAAGATCCAGGACGACCGCGTGTACGCGCAGGTCTGCGCCCTGAACGGCGCCGTGGTGTGCACCGTGAATGACCCGACCATCAAGGTCGGTGCCAACACTTTCGCGCAGATCAACGGCAACCCGCTGCCGAATGCACCGAAGTACAACATCAACCTGGCCGCGCGTTACGACATGCCGGTCAATGACGCCGATGTGTTCTTCGTCTCCACCGACTGGAACAAGCAGGGCTACACCAGCTTCGTGCTGTACGACTCGGCCGAATTCAACTCCAAGGGCAGCTTCGAAGGCGGCCTGAAGCTGGGCTACTCCGCCAACTACGGTGCCTGGGAAGTGGCGCTGTTCGCGCGCAACATCACCAATGAGAAGAACCTCAAGGGTGTGATCGAGAACTACATGGCTGCGGTCTACAACGAACCGCGCACCGTGGGCGTTTCGCTCAACATGAACTGGTAAGGCCCACGTCGCCGGTGCCGCGCTGCTGCGGCACCGGTGCGTCGGATCCAAAAGACAACGCCCCGCAGATGCGGGGCGTTGTCGTTTCAGGCAGGTGGCAGCAGAGGGGCCAGGATCGGCTCGAGCTGCGCCTGGCGCCAGCCGGCCAGCGCCGTGGGCCACTGGCGGCGTTCGATGTAGCTTTCCAGGTGCTTGCGCGAGGCCAGTACGCCGTCGGGCAGGCCAAGTTCGGCACTGCGCGCGCTGACCGCATCCTGCAGCCGCTTGAGGGCCTGCTTGTTGGCATCGTTGGCCGGCAGCGCCAAAGGGGCTTCGGCTTCATCGGCAAGCGGGGTGATCAGCGCCTGCCAGACCTGCGCGGCGAGTTTGCGCGGGGCCTTGGGGAAGCCTTCCATCAGTTTGGACAGCGCATCCACATCGGCCGGCGGCGTGCGTGCCAGCACGGCGGCCAGTTCGTTGTCGAGCACCCAGCTGCGCGGCTTGTCGCTGGCACGGGCCTGCACGTCGCGCCAGCGCAGCAAGCGCAGCAGGCGCAGCTGTGCCGGGGTATCCATGAACTGCGCCGAGCGCATCGCCACATGCGGCCAGCGCTCTTCATCGTGTTCCACACTGGCGAGCAGGCGCTCGGCATCGTCCTGCAGCCACTGGCGGCGGCCGAGTTCTTCCAGGCGTGCGTCGATGGTGTCGTGGATCTGGAACAGGTACTCCACGTCGTCGGCGGCATACTCCAGCTGTGCCTCCGAGAGCGGGCGGCGCATCCAGTCCGAACGGGTCTCGCCCTTGGCCAGGGTGACGCCGGTGACCGCAGTGACCAGCTTCTGGTACCCCATGCCGCCGCCGATGCCGGCCAGCGCAGCGCCGATCTGGGTGTCGAAGAGCGGGCGTGGCAGCACGCCGCAGGCGACCTTGAAGGTGACCAGGTCTTCGCTGGCGCTGTGCATGATCTTGAGGATCGAGGTATCCGTCAGCCACGGGGCAAGGGCCTCGTTCATGCCGGGGATCAGCGGGTCGATCAGCAGGATTTCATCGCCGACCGCCATCTGTACCAGGGCCAGTTGCGGCCAGTAGGTACGCTCGCGGATGAACTCCGTATCCAGGCCGATGCGGGTGGGGCGCTGGCGGAAGCGCTCGTCCAGTTCCGCCGGGGTTTTGATCCAGTAAGCCACGTGGGATTCCATGTACTGCAAAGGGGTGCTCAGGTCGGGGAGGATAGCCTAACCCCGTGCCACGGCCGGCATGCCTGCGCAGTGCGATGAACGCCCGGGCCGCCAGCGGTCGCCGCCCGCGACGGTGGCGATTATGATGATCGCCTGTCCGCACCTGCGGCATGCCGCCTGGAACGCGACTGCACCCGGGGCACACGGCGTGCGGCAGGGCGCAGGCGCTGCAAGACGATGCCATGCCCCAAGGACCCCCATTTGCGACCGTCAGGCACATTGCCGCTGCTGTTCACCGCACTGCTGGGGGTGCTGGCCGCCTGTTCGCCCGCGCCTGCGCCCGCCCCGGCAACCCCAGCGGCCACGCCCGCTGCGCCGCGGCCCACGCCCAGCGCACCGGTGGCGCAGGTCACCATCGGTGGCGAGGATGCGGCCGAGACGGTGGAGCGCTGGCAGCCACCTGCGGTCACCCTCGTCGACGGCGAAGCCGCGCAGGCACGCCGTGACGCCGCGCGCGCCTTCGAGGAAGACCGGCTGTACCGCAGCGCCGAGGATGCGATTCCGATCTGGCTGGCGCTGCTGGAGCGCGATCCCAAGGACAGGGTGGCCCAGGCCGGCCTGAAGCGCGCCCGTCAGCGTCTGCTGGAGGAAGCGTCCGCCTTGTTGGACCGCCCGCTCAAGCAGCGTGAGGCGCTGGCCCAGGCCAGCGAGATGGCCCTGGTCCTGCTGACCCTGGCGCCCGACGATGCCAAGGTACGTGAGCTGCAGTCACGGGTGGAGATCGCCCAGCGCGTGGTGGCCTACAACCGCGCCGGTGAAGAGGATCTGCGTGCCGATCGCATCGGCGAAGACGGCGATGGCGCCATCCCCAATTTCCGCGAGGCGCTGGCGCTGGATGCGGACAATCCGCGTGCCCGGCAGGGGCTGGCCGCGGCAGAGAGCGCACTGATCCGGCGTGCGGAAACGGCCGCGCGGGCCACTGACTTTGCGACCGCGGGGACGTGGCTGGCCGAAGCGGCCAAGGTGCGTGACTCTTCGATCACCATCGCCGATGCCTTCGAGCGCATCGAGAACATCCGCTCTGACACCCTGGCGCGGCTGCGCAACGAGGGCCTGCGTGATCTGGCCACGCCGCAGGGTCTCAAGCCGGCGCGGCAGAAACTGGAAGATGCCCTGCGCATCGCATTGCCCGGCGATCCGGTCGTGGGCCAGCTGCGCGAGCGCATCGAACTGGTCACCCATTACGGCAGCTTCCGGCCGCGGCAGGTGTTCAGCGATGCCCTGCGCGATGGTGGCCGCGGGCCCCAGATGATCGTGGTGCCGCATGGCGGATTCCAGATGGGCGCCGCCGAGAACGAACTGGGCGCGACCGATGCCGAGAAACCCTCGCATTACGTGCGGTTCGAGCGCGGCTTTGCGATGTCGATCACCGAAGTGACGGTCGCCGATTTCCGCCGCTACGTGCAGGCCACCAAGGCGCGCCCACGTGCCACGCGGCGCGGCCATTCGATCGTGTACGACGAGCGCAGCGGCAACTTCGTCCGCCGCAGCGGCGTGGACTGGCAGTCCGATTACAACGGCGCCGAGGCGATCGCGAACCTGCCGGTGATGCACGTCAGCGTGCGCGATGCCGAGAATTACGCGACCTGGCTGTCCGAACAGACCGGACGCTCGTACCGGCTGCCCAGCGAGGCCGAATTCGAATACGCGCTGCGCGCGGGCAGCAGTGGCCGCTACCCGTGGGGCGATGCGGGCACGCCGCCCGCGCGTGCCGGCAATTTCACCGGCGCCGAGGATGTCTCACCCTCCGGCCGGCACTGGTACAACGCCTTCGTCGGCTACGGCGATGGATACTGGGGGCCGGCGCCGGTGGGCAGCTTCGATCCCAACCCCTGGGGCCTGCACGACATCGCCGGGAACCTGAGCGAGTGGGTGGCCGACTGCTGGCATGCCAGTTACCGGCGGGCACCTGCAGATGGCGTGGCCTGGTTCAACCCCGGCTGCCGGCAGCGGGTGATCCGTGGCGGCAACTGGGCCAACGCACCGGCACAGACCCGCGCGGCGTGGCGGCAGTCGCAGGACTCGGACACCACCAGCGCCCGGATCGGCTTCCGCCTGGTCCGCGGTATCTGACCAACGGCGCGCCGGGCCGGATTTTCACCCGGCCACCCACCGCGCGTTCTAGGATTGGCGCAGTGTCGGGCAGGGTGCCGCGGCCATCTCAGGAAGCAAGCGCATGCGCAACGATCCATTCGGCGGTCAGCAGCAGGGCCGCGCCCGGCGGCCGCGCCTGTTCGGCAACATCCGCTGGTGGGTACTGCTGGCCTTCGCCGGCTATGCCGCGTTCTACTGGTTCTCCAACCGTGCGGTGGATCCGTACACCGGCGAAAGCGTGTTGATCGACAGCTCGCTCGATGCGAGCCAAGAGAAGGCGCTCGGCCTGCAGGCCTACCAGGAAATCCTGGCCCAGGAGCGGCCGTTGGATCCCAATGCGCCACAGTCGCGCGAGATCCAGGCGATCGCCCGGCGCTTGATCGCCAAGGTGGACGTGGTGGAAACCGCGCTCGCCGAGGAACACGGACTGAAGCCTGCGCACTTCGCGCGTGACTTCGAATGGGAGGTCAACGTGATTCCGTCCGACCAGGCCAATGCGTTCTGCCTGCCGGGCGGCAAGATGGCGGTCTATACCGGGTTGATTCCGGTCGCGCGTACGGTGGATGCGATGGCGGTGGTGATGGGGCATGAGATCGCGCATGCCTTGCTGCGTCATGGGGCCCAGCGCATGGCGCAGCAGAAGATGACCCAGATCGGGCAGATGGCCGGCGCCGCCAGCGGCATGGACCCGCAACAGCAGCAGATGATGATGTCGGCGATGGGCTACGGCTACCTGTTGCCCTATGCGCGCAGCCATGAAACCCAGGCCGATGAAGTGGGCCTGATGCTGGCCGCCGCAGCGTGCTTCGACCCGCAGGAAGCGATTCCGCTGTGGGAGCGGATGGGGCAGGCCAGTGGGGGGCAGTCGACCTCGGAATTCGCGTCCACGCATCCCAACCCGGGCACGCGCATCCAGAACCTGCAGGCGTTGATGCCCAAGGCAATGGAATACCGGCAGAAGTTCTGCGAAAGCGCGGGGCGTTGAAGGCGGACGACGTGGCGTGGGCGCGCTGGGTCAGCGCGCCGGTTCGTTGACCGTTACGTCGATCACGCCGTCCTGCACGCGTGCCTTGAGCGTCTCGCCGGGGCGCACCTGTAACGGCGAACGCACCAGGCTGCCATCGTCCTCGCGGGTCAGGATGGCGTAACCGCGCGCGACGGTAGCCAGCGGGCTGACCGCTTCCATCGAACGGGCGAGCGCGCGCAGGCGCAGATTGTCGCGCTGCAGCTGGCGGCCGATCGCACTGTCCGCACGCGGCAGCAGCCGTTGCAGGCGCTCACGCAGGGCATCCAGCCGGCGCTGCGGGTGACCGCTGCGCAGTACAGCCGCGGCGTGGCGCAGATGGGCCAGGCGGCCCTGATGCTGTGTCGTCCACGCTGCGTGCAGGCGACGCGCGACATCCTGCTGGCGGCGCTGCAACAGCTGCAGGCGTGATTGCGGGCTCTGTGCGTTGAGGCGCAGCAGGGCGCGGTCCGCGCGCTGCATCGCTTGCCCGAGGCTGTGCCGCTGCAGCTGTGCCAGGCGCGCATCCAGGCGGCGCACGCGCAGCAGCAGGTCGCGCTGGTCGGGTACCAGCAGTTCGGCCGCGACCGAGGGCGTGGGCGCGCGCAGGTCGGCGGCGAAATCGGCGAGGCTGAAGTCGGTTTCGTGACCCACCGCAGAGACCACCGGTGTCTGGCTGGCGGCAATCGCGCGGGTCAGCTGCTCGTCGTTGAACGCCCACAGATCTTCCATCGAGCCGCCGCCGCGGGTCAGCAGGATGACATCGTAACGGCCACTGGCATCGGCCGAACGCAGCAGCGAGGTCAACTGCGCGGCGGCGCTGTCGCCCTGCACCAGGCTGGGCAATAGATCCACTTCCAGCATCGGGAAGCGCCGTTCCAGCACGCTCAGCACGTCGCGCACCGCCGCGCCGGTGGGCGAGGTGATCACCGCCAGGCGGCGCAGATGGGCCGGCATCGGCCGCTTGCGCTCGGGCGCGAACAGGCCCTCGGCCTCCAGCCGCGCCTTGAGCTGCTCGAAGGCGCGGCGCAGGGCGCCTTCGCCGGCTTCTTCCATGTGGTCGAGCACCATCTGGTACTCGCCGCGGGCTTCGTACAGGGTCAACCGGCCCCGCGCGAGCACGCGCATGCCTTCGCGCGGCACGAACTTCAGCCACTGGCTCTTGGGCTTGAACAACGCCGCGCGGATCTGCGAGCGCGCGTCCTTCAGCGTGAAATACATATGGCCTGAGGCCGGGCGGGTAACGCTGCCCAGTTCGGCTTCCACCCAGATCAGCGGGAACGCGCCTTCCAGCAGGTCGCGGGCCAGGATGTTGAGCTGGCTGGGCGTGAGAATCTGCGCGCTGCGGTCCATGGGGGGCATCAGGCCAAACGGTACGAACGGGGGGCCATGGTCGCACGTCGGCGGCGATGCTTCATCCCGCGGTGGCGCGGTCGGCGTGCTGCTGCAGGGCCCAGGCCACATGCTCGCGCACGATCGCCGAAGGGTGCTCGCGCCGTGCCTGCAGCGCGGCCAGGGTCTCGGCATGGGTCGGCGCATTGCCCAGCGCCACGGCGATGTTGCGCAGCCAGCGTTCATGCCCGCTGCGGCGGATCGGGCTGCCTTCGGTGCGGCGCAGGAACTCGTCTTCTTCCCAGGCGAACAGCTGGGCGAGCGAGGCAGTGTCCAGGTCATTGCGCGCGCGGAAATCCGGCTCGTCGGTGCGCTTGGCGAACTTGTTCCAGGGGCAGACCAGCTGGCAGTCGTCGCAGCCGTAGATGCGGTTGCCCATTGCGGTGCGCATCTCCTCGGGAATCGCACCGTCATGTTCGATGGTGAGATAGGAAATGCAGCGGCGTGCATCCAGGCGGTGCGGGGCGATGATCGCCTGGGTCGGGCAGACATCGATGCAGCGCGTGCAGGTGCCGCAGTGCGCGCTCGCGGGTGTATCCACCGGCAGCGGCAGGTCGATGTAGATCTCACCGATGAAGAACCACGAACCGCCCTGCTTGTCGATCAGGCAGGTGTGCTTGCCGATCCAGCCCAGCCCGGCATTGCGCGCGAGGGCGCGCTCCAGCACCGGGGCCGAATCGACGAACACGCGGTAGCCGAAGGGACCGATCTCGGCGGCGATGCTGTCGGCGAACTTCTGCAGCCGGTTGCGCATCAGCTTGTGGTAATCGCGGCCCAAGGCGTAGCGCGCTACGTAGGCGCGGTCGCCATCATGCAGGGTGTTCCAGGCTTCGGCGTCATCCTTGTGGCCGTAATCCATACCGACCGAGATCACCCGCACCGTGCCCGGCAGCAGTTCATCCGGCCGCGCGCGCAGGGTGCCGTGCCGCGCCATCCACTCCATCGTGCCGTACAGGCCCTTGCCCAGCCAGTCGGCCAGGTGGGCTTCGTCCTCGCGCAGATCGATCCCGGACACGCCGCAGCGCTGGAAGCCATGCACGCGCGCGATCGCACGGATGCGGTCGGCGGCGCGGGCCAGGTGGACGGGGGCGGGGAGGGGGACGGCGGACATGGCCTGGGCGGAAACGGAGCCTGGGAAGGGCGCGGCAAGGCTGCGCCTGGGCGACAAGTATAGAATCCCGGCATGCCCGAGCTTGCTGAACTGTTCGATATCGCCGCCGCGCGCCGCCTGGATGCGCAGGCCAGCGCCCTGCTGGGCGATGGGGGAGCCTCGCTGATGCAACAGGCCGGCTTGGCCGCCTTTCACTGCCTGCTGGAGCGCTGGCCACAGGCGCAGCGCATCGGCGTGGTGGTGGGGGCCGGCAACAACGGCGGCGATGGCTATGTGCTGGCCGGTCTGGCCCGTGCAGCCGGCCGCCAGGTGACGGTGCTGCGGCTGGCGAACGATGCCCCAGCCACGACGTTGTCGCAGCAGGCCGAGCAGGCGTTCATCGCCGCCGGCGGTGCCGTGACGCATTTCGATGGCGGCGTGCCGCAGGTGGACCTGCTCGTGGACGCGATGTTCGGCATCGGCCTGAACCGCGCGCCAGCCGGTGGGGCGGCCGATCTGATCAACGCGATCACTGCCTTGGGCCTGCCGGTACTGTCGCTGGACGTGCCCAGTGGCGTGGATGCGCAGACCGGTAACGTGCCGGGCGTCGCCATCCGCGCCACGGTCACGCTGCAGTTCATCGTGCGCCACCAGGGGCTGTATACCGGCGCGGCGCTGGAGCATGTCGGCGGGCGGCGGCTGGCCGCGCTGGAACTGCCCGCCGGCGCCGACCAGGGCGTGCAGCACAGCGCCGAGTGCTGGCAGCAACCACGCCTGCGCGCGCAACTGCCGGCGCGCCGCGCCAACACCCACAAGGGCGAATCCGGCCACGTGCTGTGCGTGGGCGGCAATCTCGGCAGCGGCGGCGCGGTGATGCTGGCCAGTGAATCGGCATTGCGCGCGGGCGCAGGGCTGGTCAGTGTGGCGACCCAGGCAGCGCATGTCGCACCACTGCTGGCCCGCCTGCCCGAAGCCATGGTGCATGGCGTGCAGGACGCGCAGGAGCTGCAGGCCCTGCTGCCACGCGCCGGGGTGATCGCGATCGGGCCGGGCCTGGGCCAGGACGACTGGGCCCACGAACTCTGGCGGCAGGTGCTGGCCAGCGGCAAGCCGCTGGTGATCGATGCCGATGCCCTGAACCTGTTGGCCAAGGCACCGCAGCCGCTCGGTGATGCGATCCTGACCCCGCACCCGGGCGAGGCCGCGCGCCTGCTCGGGTTGAGCACGGCGCAGGTGCAGGCGGACCGCTTCACTGCCGCCAAAGCGCTGGCCGACCGGTTCCACGCGGTGGTGGTGCTCAAGGGCGCCGGCAGCGTGGTCGCCGCGCCCGACTCGGTGCCGCGGGTGATCGCCGCCGGCAACCCCGGCATGGCCGTGGGTGGCATGGGCGACCTGCTCACCGGCATCATTGCCGCCCTGCGTGCGCAGGGCCTGGGCGCGTTCGATGCGGCCAGTACCGGCGCTTTGCTGCACAGCCTGGCCGGCGATGCCGCCGCCAGTGACGGCCAGCGGGGCCTGCTTCCCACCGATCTGCTGGCGCCGCTGCGCCGGCTGGTCAATCCGGACGTTTGAACATGATCGAGTTTTTCCTCGCGCAGACCCAGGACACCGACCTGCTCGGGCAATGGCTGGCCGCGACCCGTCCGCCGCAGGCGGTGATGCAGCTGCAGGGCGACCTGGGGGCTGGCAAGTCCACCCTGGCCCGCGCCCTGCTGCGCGCGCTGGGCGTGCAGGGCGCGATCCGCAGCCCGACTTACACCCTGGTGGAACGCTACCCGCTGGCCGACGGGCACGAGGCTTGGCATCTGGACCTGTACCGGATCGGCAATGCGCAGGAGCTGGATTTCCTGGGGCTGGACGAGGGCAGCGCCTCGCTGTGGCTGGTCGAATGGCCCGAGCGCGGCGCCGGTGCGCTGCCGCCGGCCGATCTGGAAGTCGCACTGGAGATCCATGGCCAGGGGCGGCGCGCCCGGCTCACGGCGACCAGTCCTGCCGGTCGCGAATGGCTCGAACGGCTCCCCCAAGGGGGCGACTTGCAGGCCCTTTCTGTCGGCTGACACTAGGAACCACCGGCAGGTTACGGATTATTAAGGGAAAAGGAGTTGCATTTCATTCAGCGCGGTGATTGAATCCAGACCCATGCCAATGGGGAAATCACTCACCGCCATCTGCACTGCCGTCGGACTCTGTCTGGCGAGCGCGCTGTCGTGGGCGGGCGAAGTCCGCCAGGTGGCCGTGGAGACCGGTGCGACCGGTACCCGTGCGGAGATTTCGCTGGCCGGCAGCGGGGGTTACAAGACCCTGTCCCTGGCCGGCCCGAACCGCCTGGTGGTCGATTTCCCGGACTCCAGCGCGATCCGCAACCTCAAACTGCCGGCGCCCAAGGGTGTGGTCACGGCGGTCCGAACCGGGCAGCCGGTGCCGGGCACGTTCCGCGTGGTGTTCGACCTGGCCGAATCGGTCGCGCCGTTCCGCCCGCAGATGATCAAGCAGGGGGATCAATCGCGTCTGGTGATCGAGTGGCCGGGCGATGCGCCGACGTCCACCCGCGTGGCCAGTGCGCCGACCCCGACACCTGCTGCTGCGCCGACGCCGACGCCTGCGCCAGCTGCTTCCACGCCGGCCGCAGCCGCTCCGACCCCCGCGCAGGCCGCTGCCCAATCCGCACAGGCGCGCAGCGATGCCGCGCGCGCCACCGCCTTGCTGACCGCCTCGGTGCGCCAGCAGGCCAGCGCCACCGTCGCCACCTCGGCACCGGCGCCGGGCCCGGCGGCGACCACCGCCACCACCGTCAACGTGGCCGCTGCCGGCACTGCCAATGCCGCCAGCAACAGCGCTTCACCGGCCGCCATCCTCGCCGGTCAGTCGACCACGGCCGTGGTCGCCAGTGCGCCGGTGCCCACCCCGGCGCCGACGCCGACCCCGGTGACGCCGCAGGAGAACCCGCGTCCGGCGATGCCCAGCGACGCCTCGCGGGTGAAGATGCGCGCCGGCATGCGCCCGCTGGTGATCGCGATCGACCCGGGCCACGGTGGACAGGATCCCGGCGCGGTCGGCCCGACCGGCAAGCGCGAAAAAGACATCACCCTGGCAGTGGCGCGTGAACTGGCCCGCCAGGTCAACGCAACGCCCGGCCTGAAGGCTTACCTCACCCGCGACAGCGACGTGTTCATCCCGCTGCCGATGCGTGCGCAGAAGGCGCGCGCCGCCAAGGCCGACATGTTCATCTCGATCCACGCCGATGCCGCCGAGAACCGCGCGGCCACCGGTTCGTCGGTCTACGTGCTCTCGACCAAGGGCGCGTCCTCGCAGCGTGCGCGCTGGCTGGCCGACAAGGAAAACGCCGCCGATCTGGTCGGTGGCGTGCGCCTGCAGCAGACCGAAGGCACCCTGGCCAACGTGCTGCTGGATCTGGCCCAGAGCGGTTACATGAAGGCCTCCGAAGACGCTGCCGGGCATGTGCTGGGCGGCCTGAAGCGGATCGGCAAGAACCACAAGCCCAACATCGAACGGGCCAACTTCGCGGTGCTGCGCACCTCGGACATGCCGGCGATGCTGGTCGAAACCGCGTTCATCTCCAACCCGGATGAAGAGCGCCGCCTGATCGATCCGGCCTACCAGCGCCAGATCGCCGGGGCCGTGCTAGATGGCGTGCATACCTTCTTCAGCCGCCAGCCGCCGCCGGGCACCCTGTACGCTGCGCGCGCCCAGGCCGAGATCGACGCCGCCGGTACCGTGGCGGGCGGCAGCAAGTAAGCCCGCCAGCCACCGCCCGGCGCACGCTATCATCACGGGATGACGTCTGTTTCCCGAATCCCCCTCGCCGCTGCGCCCCTCACCTCCGTCAGCCGGAGGTGCGCATGAGCATCCGCCAGCTTCCCGAGATCCTGATCAACCAGATCGCCGCTGGCGAAGTGGTCGAGCGGCCCGCGTCCGTGGTCAAGGAACTGGTCGAGAACGCGCTGGACGCCGGCGCCACGCGGGTTGATATCGACCTGGAAGAGGGCGGCGTGCGGCTGATCCGCATCCGCGATGACGGCGGTGGCATTGCACCGGAAGAGCTGCCGCTGGCGGTGTCGCGCCATGCGACCAGCAAGATCGCCAGCCTGGATGATCTGGAGTCGGTGGCCACGCTCGGCTTCCGCGGCGAAGCGTTGCCGTCGATCGCCTCGGTCAGCCGCTTCACCCTGAGCTCGCGCCGTGCCATCGACGAGCACGGCTCGGCGTTGCAGATCGAAGGCGGTCGGCTTGGCGAGGTGACCCCGCGCGCGCATGCGCCGGGCACCACGGTGGAAGTGCGCGAGCTGTTCTACAACGTGCCGGCCCGTCGCAAGTTCCTGCGCGCCGAGCGCACCGAGCTGGGCCATATCGAAGAGTGGCTGCGCTCGCTCGCGCTGGCGCGGCCGGATGTCGAGCTGCGCGTGTCGCACAACGGCAAACCTTCGCGCCGCTACAAGCCCGGCGATCTGTACTCGGACGCGCGCCTGGGCGAAACACTCGGCGAAGACTTCGCCAACCAGGCGCTGCGCGTGGACCACAGCGGTGCCGGCCTGCGCCTGCACGGCTGGATCGCGCAGCCCCATTACTCGCGGGCCAGCACCGATCAGCAGTACCTGTACGTCAACGGCCGCTCGGTGCGTGACCGCAGCGTCGCCCACGCGGTGAAGATGGCCTACGGCGACGTGCTGTTCCATGGTCGCCAGCCGGCGTATGTGCTGTTCCTGGAGCTGGACCCGACCCGTGTCGACGTCAACGTGCATCCGGCCAAGCATGAAGTGCGCTTCCGCGATTCGCGCCTGATCCACGATTTTGTGTACCGCACGCTCAAGGAAGCGCTGGCGGAAACGCGCGCCGGCATGACCGCTGCCGGCACGCAGGTGCACGCCACGGAGAGTGCCGCGACCGCGGCGCCGGCCTACGGTCTGCCGTCGTCAGGCAATGGGGGCTATGCACTCGCCGGCAGTGGTGGCGGTGGGGGTGGCATGGGCGGCGACTGGCGCCCGCAGCAATCGCCACTGGGCCTGCGCGTGGCCGATGCCCCCTCCGCCTATGCGGCGCTGTATGGCGCGCCCGGTGGCACCGCCGCCGGCGGCAGCCTGCCGCCGATGCCGAGCGAAAGTGGTTTGCCGGTCACGGCGGCCGACAGTGGTGTACCCCCGCTGGGTTATGCGATCGCGCAGCTGCATGGCATCTACATTCTCGCCGAAAATGCCGAAGGCCTGATCGTGGTGGACATGCATGCCGCGCACGAACGCATCGGCTATGAGCGCCTGAAAACCGCACACGACGGCATGGGCCTGCATGCGCAGCCGCTGCTGGTGCCGATCACCCTGGCGGTCGGCGAGCGCGACGCCGACACCGCCGAACGCGAAGCGGAGACCTTGACCTCGCTGGGCTTTGAAGTCACCCGCGCCGGCCCCGGCTCGCTGCACGTGCGCAGCATTCCCGCCCTGCTGGCCAATGCCGAGCCAGAGGCGCTGCTGCGCGATGTGCTGACCGACCTGCGCGAGCATGGCCAGAGCCGTCGCATCGCCAGCGCCCGCGACGAACTGCTGTCGACCATGGCCTGCCACGGCGCGGTGCGCGCGAACCGGCGCCTGACCGTGCCGGAAATGAACGGCCTGCTGCGCGACATGGAAATCACCGAACGCTCGGGTCAGTGCAATCACGGCCGGCCGACCTGGGCCCGTTTTTCGCTGGCGGAAATCGACCGCTGGTTCCTGCGCGGACGTTGAGAGGACGGTCATGGGCAAGCACTGGGGAGTGTGGGCGGCGGTATTGCTGCTGGCAGTGAGCGTGTCGGGATGTGGCGAAAAAGCGGTGGATGCCCCTGCGAAGGTGGCGATCGATCCAGCCTTCGAGGCCGAACAGCAGCAGTGGCGCCAACAGCGCTACGAGCAACTGCATGCCGCCGACGGCTGGACCAGCCTGGTCGGCCTGCATTGGCTGGAATACAAAGCGCATTACATCGGTCGCGGCCCGGGCAGCGGCATCCGCCTGGCGGTCGGCCCGGACAAGCTGGGCATGGTCGCGCGCGAGGGTGACACCGTCTGGTTCACGCCCGAGCGTGGGGTGGCGATGCAGGTGGATGGCAAGCCGGTCACCGGCCGCATCCGCTTCTTCAGCGATCGCGATCCGACCCCGACCGTCATCGCCTTCGACGACGGCAAGGGCCGACTCAGCCTGATCCATCGCGGCGAGCGGTTCGCGCTGCGGGTCAAGCACGCCGACGCGCCTTCGCGGACGAACTTCACCGGCTTGACGTACTGGCCGGGCGGCGCGTCGTGGCGCGTCACGGCGCGCTTCGTACCGCACCCGGCCGGCCAGACGCTGCCGATCGTGGACATCACCGGCCTGACCACGAACATGCCCAATGCGGGCGCCCTGGAGTTCGAGCGCGACGGCCGCACCTGGCGGCTGGAAGCCATCGGCGAGCCGGGTCGCGCGCTGTTCGTGATCTTTGGTGACCGTACCAGTGGTCACGGCAGTTATCCGGCCGGCCGTTATCTGGATCTGCCTGCGCCGGATGACCAGGGCCGCGTGGTGATCGATTTCAACCAGGCCTACAACCCGCCGTGCGCGTTCACGCCCTTTGCCACCTGTCCGCTGACGCCCCCTGAAAACCGCCTGGACCTGCGCGTGGACGCCGGTGAGCAGGCGTACCACGCCCCCGAAGGAGAGGCTTGAACATGTCGATGTTGTCGCGTCTGTTGTCCCCGTTGCTGATTGCTGCGGGCCTGTTGGCCGGCACGGTCAGCGCCGACGCGCGCCCGGTCGCGCCGCGTGCACCCGCAGCCGCCAAGGCCAGTCCGCCGGTTCCACTGCTGTGGAAGGTCACCGGCCCGGGCGACAGCCGCGTGTACCTTCTGGGCTCGTTCCATCTGCTGCAGCCCACGGACTACCCGCTGTCGGCGGATGTCGACCAGGCCTTCGCCGCCTCGCAGCGGGTGGTGTTCGAACTCTCGCCGCAGGACATGGAGTCGCCCGAACTGGCACAGAAGATGGTGCAGGCGGCGATGCGTACCGATGGCTCGGAACTCAAGCGCGACCTCGATGCGGCCACTTGGACCCGGCTGCAGGCCTATGCGCAGGAAAACAAGCTGCCGCTGGCCCAGTTGCAGGGCATGAAACCGTGGTTCGTCGGCCTGACCATCACCCTGAGCCAGTTCACCAAGATGGGCCTGGACCCGGCGCTGGGGCTGGACCGGCATTTCATGACACGGGCCGCCAGCGCGGGCAAGGCGACTGCCGGTCTGGAGGATATCGACACGCAGATCGCGGTGCTGTCGGGCATGTCGGCCAAGGAACAGCAGCAGATGGTGGCCGAAGCCCTCGAGCAGGCCGGCAAGGGCGATGAAATGGGGCGCAAGCTGCACGATGCCTGGCGCCGCGGAGACGACAAGCTGCTGTGGACCTCGATGGCCACCGAGATGCGCGGCCAGTACCCGCAGCTGTACAAGCGCATCAACACCGACCGCAATGATGCCTGGGTGCCGAAGCTGCAGCAGCACCTGCAGGCCGGGCAGGGGGGCACGCTGGTGGTGGTCGGCACGCTGCATCTGCTGGGCAACGATGGGGTCGTGGAGAAGCTGCGCGCCAAGGGCTACAAGGTCGAGCGCGTCTGCACCGGTTGCGCCAAGCCCAAGCGCTGAGGGCATCGGGCACAGGGGCGTCGACAGTGACGCCTGGCCCCGGAACGAGAAAAGGCGCGGCCCGGAGGCTGCGCCTTTTTCTTTTCTGCAGCGGAACCGGTCTCAGCGGCGGGTCTTGCCTGCGCCCGGCGCCGGGGTTTCCGGCTTCTTGCCGGTTCCCGTGCCGGTACCGGTACCGGTTCCGGTGCCGCCCGGGCGGCCGCCGAAGCCGGTGCCCATGTTGCGCTGGAAGTCCTGCCACATTTCCATGTTGCGCTCGGTCAGCTGGTTCATCATCGCCCACGGGGTCTGGCCGAGCAGATTGCCCATCTGCTGGCGGAACTGCTGCTGCTGGTCCAGGAAGACCTGCATGCTGCGCTCCAGGTAATTGCCCATGAAGCCCTGCAGCGAATCGCCATAGAAGCGGATCAGCTGGCTGAGCAGCTGGGTGGACAGCATCGGTTCGCCGTCCTGTTCCTGGTCGGCGATGATCTGCAGCAGCACCGAGCGGGTCAGGTCATCACCGCTCTTGGCATCGCGCACCTCGAAGTCCTCACCATCCAGGATCAGCTGGCGCACATCCTCTATGGTGATGTAGCTGGAGATTTCCGTGTCGTAGAGCCGGCGGTTCGGATACTTCTTGATAATGCGGGTCGCAGCCATGAAGCAGTCACTCATCACAGTAGGCGCGCAGCATGGCGCAGTGCAGCAGCCTATGCAACCGCCATAAGTAGCAAGCGCCCGCATTTATGTTGCGCAGCATAGGGTGCAGCAATTTGGCCCTTCGCCCGCCGTTGGCCCGCGCATCCCGCCCGTCCGCGCGCCCTCGGCGCAGCGCCGCCCTTACCACCCCATGTGGTGGCCACCGTTGATGTCCAGGTTGGAGCCGGTAATCCAGGAGGCCTCCTCGTTGACCAGGAATGCCACCGCGTAAGCGATTTCCTCCGGCTTGCCGAGGCGGCCGGTAGGAATGTCGGCGATGATCTTGGCGCGCACTTCGTCCGGCACGGCCATCACCATGTCCGTTGCCACGTAGCCCGGAGAGATGGTGTTCACGGTGATCCCGAAACCCGCGTTCTCACGGGCCAGGGAAATGGTGAAACCGTGCATGCCAGCCTTGGCCGCCGCGTAGTTGGCCTGGCCGTACTGGCCCTTCAGGCCGTTGATCGAGCTGATCTGGATGACCCGGCCCCAGCCGCGGCGGCGCATCCCCTCGATCACCGGGCGGGTGACGTTGAACACCGAGTTGAGGTTGGTGTTGATGACATCGTGCCACTGGTCCGCACGCATGCGATGGAACGTGGTGTCGCGGGTGATGCCGGCGTTGTTGATCAGGATCTCGACCGGGCCCAGCGCCGCTTCGACGGCCTGCACCATGCTTTCGGCCGTGTCCGGCTCGGATACATCGCCCGGAAAGATCGCCACATCGCAACCGCGGGCCAGCATCTTCTCGCGCCAGGCCTTGGCCTTGGCTTCGTCACGGTAGTTGGTGGCGACCCGATGGCCCTGGTCGGCCAGGCGTTGGCAGATGGCAGTACCGATACCGCCGGTACCACCGGTGACCAGTGCGACGCGAGATGTCATGAGCAGCTACTCCGAAAGGCAGGGCCAACAAGGGGGAACAGGATTCTGCAACATCAGCGGGCAAAAGGGGCAGCCCCGTCAGCCGCTTGCCGCATGGGGATGTCGCCCGGTGGCAATCGCACCGGATCGAAGCAGGCCGCCGCCTGGTGCAGCCAACCGGAAACGTCCTCGACACCCGCGCCGATCGCCGGGTCCTGGCCGAGCTGCGCCCAGGCCCGGCGCAGGGCTGGCAGCGGGTCGGCAGGGTCGATCGGCAGAGCGGCCTCGGACTTGGAGAGCTTGCGCCCATCGGGACCCAGCAGCAGCGGCAGGTGCAGGTAGCGCGGGGTCGGCAAGCCCAGCGCCTGCTGCAACAGGATCTGGCGTGGAGTGGAATCGAGCAGGTCCGCGCCCCGGACCACGTCGGTCACGTGCTGCGCGCCATCGTCGACCACCACCGCCAGCTGATACGCCCAGTAACCGTCGGCCCGGCGCAGCACGAAGTCGCCGACCTCGGCGTGTACGTCCTGCACGATCCGGCCCTGCAGGCCGTCCTCGAACCCCACCACGCTGCCCGGCGGTACCCGCAGCCTCACCGCCGGCTGCGCACGCGCGGCGCGGGCCACGCAGTGGTGATGGATGCCGCCCTGAGTGGCCAGCTCGCTGCGGCTGCAATGGCAGGCGAACGCCTTGCCCTCGCGCAGCAGCCGGTCCAGCGCCGCCTGGTACAGCGCGCCGCGCTGGCTCTGGTGGACGATCGGCCCGTCACTGCACAGCCCGAAGGCTGCCAGCACGGCCAGTTGGCCGTTCACCGCACCGGGCACCGTTCGAGGAGGATCGACATCCTCCACCCGCACCAGCCAGCGGCCGCCGGCATGGCGCGCGAGCAGCCAGCTGCCCAGCGCCGCCAGCAACGAGCCGGGGTGCAGCGGGCCGGTGGGCGAGGGCGCGAAGCGCCCGCAATAGGAGGAATCGGACATGGACTATGAATCGTCGGTCAGTTTGCGACTTGAATTCAAGCTGAAGTCCCCGCAGATTTGCAGTCATCAACCTCCAACGAGCGTCCTTTTCCCATGTTCAGTCGCATTGCTCTATTCCTTCTGACCAACTTTGCGGTGCTGATCCTGGCCGGCATCGTGATGTCGGTGGCGGGCGTCAATCCCAACCAGATGAGCGGCCTGCTGATCTTTGCAGCGATCTTCGGCTTCGGTGGCTCGTTCATTTCCCTGCTGCTCTCCAAGTTCATGGCCAAGCGCTCCACCGGCGCGGTGGTGATCACCGAGCCGCGCAACCAGACCGAACGCTGGCTGCTGGCCACGGTCGAGCGCCAGGCCCGTGAAGCCGGCATCGGCATGCCCGAAGTGGCCGTTTACGACGGTCCGGAAATCAACGCCTTCGCCACCGGCGCCAACCGAAACAAGGCGCTGGTCGCGGTTTCCACCGGCCTGCTGCACAACATGAGCGAAGACGAAGCCGAAGCCGTGCTGGGCCATGAAATCGCCCACGTCGCCAACGGCGACATGGTCACCATGGCCTTGCTGCAGGGCGTGCTCAATACCTTCGTGATCGTCCTGGCCCGCATCGTCGGTGGCTTCATCGACAGCGCCCTGTCCGGCAACCGCGAAGGCGGCGGCCGCGGCTTTGCCTACTACATCATCGTGTTCGTCCTGGAAATGGTGTTCGGCCTGTTCGCCACCATGATCTCCATGTGGTTCTCCCGTCACCGCGAGTTCCGCGCCGACGCCGGTGGCGCGCACCTGGCCGGCCGCCAGAAGATGATCGCCGCCCTGGAGCGCCTCAAGGTCAACCACGGCCAGAGCACCCTGCCGACCCAGATCGCCGCGTTCGGCATCGCTGGCGGCGCCGCCAGGAAGCTGTTCATGAGCCACCCCCCGCTGGACGAGCGCATCGCCGCCCTGCGCGCTGCCAACAACACCGTGGTGTGATCCGCACCGCGTTGCGCTGACCACAACGCCCGGCTTTCGCCGGGCGTTTTTGTTCCCACACACAACAACGGCGCCCGAAGGCGCCGTCGTCATGCAGACCAGAACCAGCCCGATCAGAACTTCGCGTCGAACTCGGCCGCGTAGCCCGTATTGACCAGCACCTTCTGCAGCGCATCGCTGATCTTCACATTGCCGGCAACGATCTGCTGGGTTTCCGGACCACGGCTGTCCATGCGGGCCGGCGTGGCGCCCTTGAAGTCGCATACGCGGCCACCGGCTTCGCGGACCAGCAGCACACCGGCGGCGATATCCCAGGCCTTCACGCCGGCCTCGAAATACGCGTCGGCACGGCCACAGGCCACGTAGGCCAGATCCAGCGCGGCCGAGCCCGTGCGCCGCACGTCTTCGGCCTGCACCAGCAGCGCGTCCACCGCCTTCAGCTGTGCACTCGTGCGCTGGCGCTCACGCGGGGCAAAACCGGTATGGATCATCGCGCCGCCCAGATCCTTGCGCTCGGCAATACGGATACGGCGGTCATTGAACACCGCGCCGGCACCCCGGCTGGCGGTGAACAGCTCATTGCGGAGCGGATCGAAGATCACCGCGTCGATCGGCTCACCGTTCTCGACCAGGGCGATGGAGACGCAGTAATGCGGGAAGCCGCGCAGGTAGTTGCTGGTGCCGTCCAGCGGATCGATGACCCACATGTAACGGTTGACCGACTGCACGCCACCTTCCTCACCCATGATCCCGTACTCGGGATAGGCGCGCTTGAGTTCCTTGACGATGACCTTTTCCGCATCTGCATCGACTTCACTGGCATAGTCCATGCGGCCCTTCTGCACGACGTTCAACGCCTCGAGCTTGTTGATGTTGCGCAACAGGACGTTGCCGGCGAGGCGGGCGGCCTTGACCATGACGGTGACGGCGGGTTTCTGCATGGCGAAAAGCTCCCGTAAAGGCAGAGTAGGGGTTTGGCGGGGGAAAAGAGCGGTCCCGGCGCAGAGGCCGGTCGCACAGTTTACCATTTGTCGCTGTCCTGCTCGCATTTGGCCCGTTCATGTCCGTAGAAACCGCTCCCGCCCGCATCCGCTTCGTCCTGGTCGGCACCCAGCACCCCGGAAACATGGGGGCGGCCGCACGGGCCATGAAAACCATGGGGCTGGGCCGCCTGGTCATGGTCGCGCCCGAGAAACCGCTGGATGAGGAGGCCTTCCGCCGCTCGGCCGGCGCCGAGGATGTCCTGGGCGATGCCCCGGTGGTGGCGACCCTGGCCGAGGCCGTGGCCGACTGCCGCTTCGTGTTGGGCTGTACCGCCCGCTCGCGCCGGGTCCAGCTGGAAGAACTGCTGCCGGCCGTGGCCGCCCAGCGCGTGCTGGCCAAGGCCGCCGAACCGGCCGAGGTGGCCTTCGTGTTCGGCCGCGAGCGCACCGGCCTGACCAACGAAGAGCTGCAGCTGTGCCATGCCGCCGTCCATATCCCGTCCAACCCTGAGTTCAGCTCCTTGAACCTGGCGGCCGCTGTCCAGGTCCTGGCCTACGAAGTGCGCATGGCGATCCTGGGCGCAGCCGATGCGCCGGTTGCCGCGCCGGCCGAGCCCGGCTTCGGCGAAGCCCCGGCCAGCCATGCGCAGGTCGAAGGCCTGTTCGGCCAGCTTGGCGACACCCTGGATGAAATCGACTTCCACAAGGGCCGTGCGCCTGAATCGGCGATGCGCAAGCTGCGCCGCCTGTTCCTGCGCACCGAACTGAGTGAACAGGAAGTGCGCCTGCTGCGCGGCATCCTGTCCGACGCACAGCGCATGGCGCGATTGGCGACCAACAAGCCTCTGTAAGCTGACGCAGTTCTCATTTTTTCGGGTAGTCTGTCTCGATTCCTTGGGGGGAGTGATGGGCTTGTCGGGACTGCGAAGGCTGCTGCAGAGCGTACTGCTGTGTCTGGCCATCGCCGCGATGACCGGTCCGGCGTTTGCCGGACCCGCCCATGTCCTGGTGCTGGGACGGATCAGCGACGACCCGAGGTCACACTATGCGCAGCTGCAGCCCCTGCTCGATTACGTGATTCCGCGCCTGCACGACGTCGGCATCACCGAAGGCCGGATCCTGATGGCGCGTGATACCCAGCAGATGGGCAGCTACCTGCGCCGCGGCCGCGTGGACTGGGTGACCGAGACCTCCGGCACCGCCGTCGCATTGGGGCTGCGCAGCGGTGCCAGGCCCTTGCTGCTGACCGAGCGCAGCGGCGTGCGCGAGTACCACACCGTGTTCTTCGTGCGCCGCGACAGCCCCATCCAGACGCTGGAAGCACTACGCGGGCATACCCTGGCCCTGCAGAACACGGCCTCCACCAGCGCCTACCTGGTGCCGGTAATGACCCTGTTGCAGCATGGCGAGACACCGGAGATTCTCTCCTCGCTGGGCGATGTCGCCGCCCCGGACACCGTCGGTTACGTCTTCGCGCGTTCGGAAGCGAACATCGCCACCTTCGTGCACAAGGGCCTGGTGGATGCCGGTGCGGTGAGCAGCGTGGACTGGTCGGATGGCAAGCGCATTCCGGCCAACTTCCTGCGTGATTTCCGGGTCATCCATCGCACCGAACCGTATCCGCGTGCGGTGGAGATGGTGCGCGAGGGGCTGGATCCGAAGGTGCGCGACCGGCTGCAGCAGGTGCTGCTGGATGCCGCATCCGATCCCCAGGCGCAGCCGGCATTGAAGACATTTTTTGGTACTTCCGGGTTCCACCGGGTGGATGCGCAGATGCAGCACCGGCTGGATGAATTGAAACAAGGCTTGACGCGCGTGCGGATGGAAGTGGAATGAGTCGCTTGGGTTCGGGAATGCAGGCCCGCTTCGTGCTGGCGATGGGCGGCGCGATGCTGGTCGTGGTGGCGATCGTGGCCGTGGTGCTGGGGCGCCAGGCGACGATGCAGGACGAGGTGCAGCATCTCAGCGGCACGGTCATCCATGACCTGTTCGACCGCAGTGTGCGCAGCCGTGGTGAAGCACTGGCCCGCGAGTTGTCCGATGCGCTGGCCAACCCGCTGTACTACAACGACCTGGAGCAGGTCGGGGCGCTGGTGCGCAACACCTCGCGGCAGCAGGTGGTGCGCTATGTGCTGGTGTTCGACGAGAACGGCAGGCTGATCCACGACGGCACGGTGGACGTGCTGGAGTTCGGCCAGCCGATGACCGACCCGCTCGCCGCCGGTGCCGCCGGCGCGCGCGAGCTGGTGGTCCAGCAGTCGCCCAAGGTGCTCGACAACGCGATGCCGATCATGATCGGCAACCAGCGGATCGGCGGGGTGCGCGTGGGCATGGCGCTGGACGATGTGCAGGCCATGGAGCAGCAGGCCAACCAGACCCTGGGCGACCGCCTGCAGCAGGTCGGCAAGCGCCACCTGGGCTGGCTGCTGCTGATGCTCGGGCTGCTGGTCGGGATTGGTGCGGTGGTGATCATCTACGTGCAGCGCACCCTGGTGACGCCGATCCGCTGGCTGGCCGGGGCGGCGCGCCAGATCGAGGCCGGTGACTACACCCTGCAGATGCCGGAGATCCGGCGCCAGGATGAAGTCGGTGAGCTGATGCGTGCATTCGGTCGGATGAGCCAGGCGATCGCCCGGCACGACCGCGAAGTGCGGCACATGGCCTATACCGATGCCCTGACCGGGCTGACCAACCGGCTGGCATTCCGCGAGGCGCTGGACCACCGGCTGATGGCCGCGCGGGCCTCCGGCCACCGGCTGGGCCTGCTGTTCGCGGACATGGACGACTTCAAGCGCGTCAACGACACGCTCGGCCACGAGGCCGGCGACGAGGCGCTGCTGCAGTTCGCCCAGCGCATCAGCGCGGCGGTGGCCCAGGCCGGTGGGGACGAGGCGCTGTTGGCGCGCTTTGGCGGCGATGAATTCGTGATCCTGATCGGGGAGGGCGATGTCGCTGCCGGGGCCCGCGAACTGGCCGAGATCCTGGTGCGCGAACTGGGCAAGCCGCTGGTGGTGCAGGGCCGGGAGCTGTTCCTGGGCTCCTCGATCGGCGTGACCCTGTTCCCCGATGACGCTGCCGACGCCACCACGCTGCTCAAGAACGGCGACATCGCGATGTACCAGGCCAAGATGGCCGGCAAGAACTGCTACCGCTACTACAGCCGGGCGATGGACCATGCGGTCGAGCGCCGCGTGCACATGGAGCAGGAGCTGCGCGGTGCCTGGGAGCGGGGCGAGCTGCGGCTGGCCTACCAGCCGATCTTCCGCACCCGCGACCGCCGCATGGTCGGCGTGGAAGTGCTGCTGCGCTGGCAGCACCCGACCCTGGGCACGATCCCGCCGTCGGTCTTCATCGAAGTGGCCGAGCAGAGCGGGCTGATCGAAGTGATCGGCCCCAAGGTGCTGCGCGCGGCCTGCACCGAGGCGGTGCAGTGGCCGGTCGGGGGCGATGGGGAAGGGCTGTTCGTTTCGGTCAACGTCTCCCCGCGGCAGTTGCGCGGCGGCGAACTGCCCACGCTGGTCGCCGACTGCCTGCGCGACACCGGCCTGCCGGCCTCGCGGCTGCACCTGGAGCTGACCGAAACGGCGGTGATCGGCGATGAAATGCTGGCCGCCGCCCTGCTGGACAAGCTGCACCGGACCGGCGTGAAGGTGTGGCTGGACGATTTCGGGACCGGTTTCTCCGGCCTGAGCCACCTGCGCCAGGTGCCGGTGGACGGGGTCAAGATCGACAAGAGTTTCGTGGCCGACATGCAGCGCGATGCGGACGACCTGGCCCTGACCACGGCCATCATCGCCATGGCCCATGCCCTGGGGATCACCGTGGTGGCCGAGGGCATCGAGCAGGAAGTGCAGTTCGACCTGCTGGCCCAGCGCGGTTGCGACCTGGCCCAGGGTTACTGGCTCAGCCATCCGGTCAGCGCGACCGATGTGGTGCAGCTGCTCGAATCGGGCAGCTGATCAGACCGGGCGCTTGCTGCTGTCGCCGGAGATCTCGCGGACCAGCTTGGGCACCAGGTAGCCGGACAGGCGCGCAGTGAGCTGCGCATGCAGGTCCTTGGCGGTGTCGTCGGCCACTTCGAAATGGGCCACGCCCTCGACCCGGTCCACCTGGTAGAGGTAATAGGGCAGCACGCCGGCGGCGAAGCTGCGCTCGCTCAGTGCCTGCAGCGCCTGGATCGAATCGTTCACCCCGCGCAACAGCACCGCCTGGTTGAGCAGGGTGGCACCGGCCGCGCGCAGGCGCGCCATCGCGGCATCCACCGACGCATCGAACTCGTTGGCATGGTTGGCATGGATCACGAACGCCACCGGCCACGGCAGCGAGGCGATCCACTGCACCAGTTCGTCATCCACGCGTTCGGGCAGGACTACCGGCAGGCGGCTGTGGATGCGCAGCCGGCGCAGGTGCGGAATCTGCTTCAGCGCCGCGGTCAGCTCGACCAGCTTGTGCGTGGCCAGCGACAGCGGATCGCCCCCGGACAGGATGACCTCATCGATGTCCGGGTCCTGGGCGATCGCGTCCACCGCATCACGCCAGCCCTCGCGGGCGGCGTTTTCGGTGCCGTAGTCGAAATGGCGGCGGAAGCAGTAGCGGCAATTGATCGCACAGCTGCCGGTGGTGACCAGCAGGGCACGGCCGCGGTACTTCTGGATGACCCCGGTGGCCTTCTTGGCCGCACCGTCGCCGACCGCATCCAGGCTGAAGCCGGGCACGACCTTCAGCTCGTCGGTGATCGGCAGGACCTGGCGCAGCAGGGGGTCATGGCGGTCGCCGTGGCGCATCCGGGCCGCGAAGCCCTGCGGTACGCGCACCGCGAACTGGCCGGCCGCCTTATCCGAGACCCCCAGCGCCACCGGATCCAGCCCCAGCTGCCGCAGCAGCTCGCGCGGGTCGCGGATTGCCTCGCGCCACCGTTGCTGCCAGCGGACGGGGGCGGCCAGGGGCGTGGCGGAAAGCTGCATGGAATGGGGGCCTGCGGTTATCATGTGGGTCAGAAATATCGAGTCACCCCACCGGTGTCGGTGGGATTTCCCATTCTATCCGGCTCGCCGCGCCTGCGCGGCGTTTGCCCATTCAGGAGTTTCAGCATGGCCACTGTTGGCATGAACGACGTCAAGAACGGGATGAAGATCCTGGTCAACAATGAACCAGCGGTCATCACCGAGACCGAATACGTCAAGCCGGGCAAGGGCCAGGCCTTCACCCGCATGAAGTACCGCTTCATCAAGTCCGGCCGCGTGGTCGAAATGACCATGAAGGCGACCGATGACGTGGAGAAGGCCGACGTCGTGGATACCAACATGGACTTCATGTACAGCGACGGCGAGTTCTGGCACTTCATGGACCCGGAATCCTTCGAGCAGGTCCAGGCCACCAAGGCCGGCATGGGCGGCGCGGAGAAGTGGCTGAAGGGCGAAGAGTCCTGCATCGTCACCCTCTGGAACGGCGAGCCGATCTTCGTCCAGCCGCCGAACTTCGTCGAGCTGAAGATCACCGAGACCGATCCGGGCGTCCGTGGCGACACCTCGGGCGGCGGCGGCAAGCCGGCCACCCTGGAAACCGGCGCGGTGGTCCGCGTGCCGCTGTTCGTCAACCAGGATGAAATCATCAAGGTCGACACCCGTTCGGGCGAATACTCCGCACGCGCCGGCAAGTAATCCGGCAAAGCCGGATTACGGTAGAGCCGACCGCTGGTCGGCTGCGGGACCGGCCAGTCACCGCACCGGGTAGAGCCGACCGTTGGTGGGCTGCAGTACCGACCGGCCACCGCACCGTGTAGAGCCGACCGTTGGTCGGCTGCGGTACCCACCGGTCACCGCACCCGGTAAAGCCGACCAACGGTCGGCTCTACCCCCCAAGCGTCCCGGTCGCCCACGCCTTCGGGTCGTCCGCCCAGCACAGTGAGCACGCATGACCGACACCGCCCGCATTCCCGAAGCCTGTGACCTGTTGATCGAAGCCGGTTACGTGGTCCCGATCGAACCGCATGCGGTGGTGCTGGAAGACCATGCCGTGGCCGTGCGTGGCAGCGAGATCATCGCGATCCTGCCGCGGGCCGAGGCGCGTGCGCGTTTTGCCCCGAAGCAGACCGTCTCGCGCCCCGATGCGGCGCTGATGCCGGGCCTGGTCAACGCGCACACCCACAACCCGATGACCCTGCTGCGGGGCGTCGCTGACGACCTGCCGTTGATGGTCTGGTTGAAGCAGCACATCTGGCCGGTGGAAGCGGCGGTGATCGGACCGGAATTCGTGGCCGACGGCACCACCCTGGCCATCGCCGAGATGCTGCGCGGCGGCACCACCTGCGCCAACGAGAACTACTTCTTCTCCGACGTCCAGGCCGCCGTCTACAAGCAGCACGGGTTCCGTGCGCTGGTCGGCGCGGTGATCATCGATTTCCCGACTGCCTGGGCCAAGACCGACGACGAGTACTTCGCCAAGGCCGGCGAACTGCACGACCAGTGGCGCAACGATCCGCTGATCGGCACCTCGTTCGCGCCGCATGCGCCGTATACCGTCAACGACGCCAATTTCGAGCGCGTGCGCATGCTGTCCGACCAGCTGGACATGCAGGTCCACCTGCACACGCATGAAACCGCGCAGGAAATCAGCGACTCGCTCAAGCTGCACGGCCAGCGCCCGCTGGCGCGCCTGGACCGGCTGGGCCTGGTCAACGACCGCCTGATCGCCGTGCACATGACCCAGCTGACCGAGGCCGAAATCCACCTGTGCGCCGAGCGCGGCGTGAGCGTGGTGCACTGCCCGGAATCCAACCTCAAGCTGGCCTCCGGCTTCTGCCCGGCGTGCGCGCTGCAGCGTGCGGGCGTGAACCTGGCGATCGGCACCG
This sequence comes from Stenotrophomonas sp. BIO128-Bstrain, assembly GCF_030128875.1. Classification (NCBI taxonomy): domain Bacteria; kingdom Pseudomonadati; phylum Pseudomonadota; class Gammaproteobacteria; order Lysobacterales; family Lysobacteraceae; genus Stenotrophomonas; species Stenotrophomonas sp. BIO128-Bstrain. Next base: position 833,967 of record NZ_CP124620.1, read on the forward strand.
ACGGCTGCGCCAGCAACAACGACCTGGACATGTTCAGCGAGAACCGCACTGCGGCGATCCTGGCCAAGGCCGTCGCCAATGACGCGACCGCGCTGGACGCGGCCACCACGCTGCGTGCGGCCACGCTGGGCGGCGCGCGCGCGCTGGGCTTCGGTGACCGCATCGGCTCGATCGAAGTCGGCAAGCAGGCCGATCTGGTCTGCGTGGACCTGTCCGCACTGGAAACCCAACCGCTGCACCATGTGCTCTCGCAGCTTGTGTATGCCGCCGGCCGCCATCAGGTCAGCGATGTCTGGATCGCCGGCCAGCCCAAGCTGGTCCAGCGCGAACTGGTCGGCATGGACACCGCGGCGATCGTCGCCAACGCGCGCCAGTGGCGCGAGCGTATCCGACACATCCGTGCTTGATGCACCAAGGATCCCCATGAACACCCCCCATGCGTCCACCAATTTCGATCAGGCCGAACTGGACAAGTTCGCCGCCCTCGCCAACCGCTGGTGGGACGTCGACGGCCCGCAGAAGCCGCTGCATGCCCTGAACCCGGTGCGCCTGCAGTACGTCGCCCGGCGCGTGACCCTGCGCGGCGCCCGCGTGCTGGATATCGGCTGCGGTGGCGGCCTGCTCAGCGAAGCGCTGGCCAAGGAAGGCGCGGACGTGACCGCGATCGACCTGGCCCCGGAGCTGGTCAAGGTCGCACGCCTGCACGGGTTGGAGACCGGCGTCACCGTCGACTACCGCGTGCAGGCCGCTGAAGACCTGGCCGCCGAACAGCCGGGCAGCTTCGACGTGGTCACCTGTATGGAAATGCTCGAGCACGTGCCGGACCCGGGCGCGATCATCGCCGCCTGCCACCGCCTGCTCAAGCCCGGCGGCCAGCTGTTCCTCTCCACCGTCAACCGCACCCCGGCCGCGTTCGCCGTGGCGATTGTCGGCGCCGAGTACGTGGCGCGGTTGCTGCCCAAAGGCACGCACCACTACCAGGATTTCATCAAGCCGGCCGAGCTGGGCAAGTGGCTGCGCGAGGCCGATTTCGACCTGCGCGATGTCAGCGGCATGGCCTATGAGCCGTGGCGCAACCGTGCCCGCCTGAGCACGCGCACCGACATCAATTACCTGGCCCACGCGGTCAAGCCGGACGACGTCGCACGTGTCTGAGGCCGGTTTCCCGCCGGCGGTGCTGTTCGATCTGGACGGCACCCTGCTGGACAGCGCGCCGGACATGCTGGCCACCGCCAATGCGATGCTGGCCGCCCGCGGGCGCGCGCCGATCACCCTGGACGCGCTGCGCCCGGTGGTCTCCAAAGGCTCGCGTGCGATGGTCTCGGTGGCGTTCCCCGCGCTGGGGCAGGTCGAGCGCGATGCGCTGGTGCCGGAGTTCCTGGAGCGCTACGAAGGCCTGATCGGCCAGCACGCCGTGTTGTTCGACGGCATCGCCGGCATGCTCGAGGCGCTTGATGCGGCCGGCTGTGCCTGGGGCATCGTCACCAACAAGCCCGAATACCTGGCCCGGCTGATCGTGCCGCAGCTGGGCTGGGAACAGCGCTGCAAGGTGCTGATCGGCGGCGATACCCTGGCCCAGCGCAAGCCGCATCCGCTGCCGCTGCTGATCGCCGCCGAACGCATGGGCATCGCCCCGGGCACCTGTGTCTATGTGGGCGATGACGAGCGCGACATCGTCGCCGCCAACGCCGCCGGCATGGCCTCGGTCGCCGCGTTGTGGGGCTACCGGCTGGACGCCGACGATCCGCTGGCGTGGGGTGCCGATACCCTCGTCGCACTGCCCGAACACCTGCAACATGCCAAGGCGTGGCCGCTTCCGCGCACGCTCTAGCCTTTCAAGGAATACATCGTGAGTACTTCCAGCGCCCTGGACAGTTTCCGGGACAAGTGGCGGACCCGCTGGCCCGAGTGGCAGGTGGCCGAACGCTTCGTTCCCGAGCGCCAGCGCACCCTGGTGGTGGCGTGGTTCTCGCTGCTGCAGGAGTTCGACGACATCCTCAACACCGCCGGCGACCCGATGCCCTCCGACGCCAAGCTGGCGTGGTGGGGCGAGGAACTGCGCAGCTGGTCCGTGCAGCGCTCGCGCCATCCGCTCGGCCGGGTGCTCGAGCCGGTCCGCGCGCCGTGGGCGCAGCTGGCAGATACCCTGCCGGACCTGATCGAAGCGCGCGCGGTACCGGTTGATCCGGCCCAGGCGCTGCGGTCATTGCAGGCCTATGCGGCCGCAGTGGCCGCGGTGGAAGCGGTGATGTTCCAGACGCCGGCGCGTGGCGATGTCGCCACCCCGGTGCTGGTGCAGACCCTGGCCCAGCGCCTGCACGAGAGTGGCGTCGCGGCCATTCCGCGTTCGCTGCTGGCCGAGGACGACAGCGCCGCGCCACGCCGGTGGGCGCAGCAGCTGCTGGCGAAGTGGCCGGCCCGGGTCGCAGGCCCGCGCCCGCGCCGTCTATACGCCGCCTTGGCGCGCGCCCGGCAGAAGACCTGGGCGCAGGACCGCCAGTACCAGGCCACGCCGATGCGTACGCTGTGGCTGGCCTGGTGGGCGGCGCGCGGCTGACTGTTTCTGGCGGGTGCGGACCTTGGTCCGCACGCTCTGTGCGATCGTGCCGACCAGGATCAGCACCCACCACAGCGTTACTTCCGTTCCAGCACCAGCAGCGGATCGATGCGGGTATCGAACCAGTTCATGCCCCAATGCAGGTGCGGCCCGGTCGCGCGGCCGGTCGCGCCCACGGCGGCAATCACCTGACCCTGTTCAACGCGGTCGCCGACCTTCACGTCGATACGCGACAGGTGCAGGAAGTTCGAGCTGATCCCGAAGCCGTGATCGAGCAGCAGCGTGCCACCGGTCAGATACAGGTCGGGGCCGGCGAAGGTGACCACGCCCGCCGCCGGTGCCTTCACCGGGGTGCCGGTCGGCACCGCGATGTCCATGCCCGAATGGCCTGAGCCGGGCTGCCCGTTGTAGACGCGCGCATTGCCGAAGCGGCCGCTGATCCGGCCCTGGACCGGCCAGATGAAGGCCTGTGCGAAGTCGGCGCGGTTGTCATCGCGGGCACGCGCGGCGGTGACCTGGGCCTGCTCACGCTTGATCCGCTCGGCGATCGCCGGGGGCGGATTGACCGTTTTCGGCGGTACGCCGTTGACCCGCTCGGTCGGCCAGTCGCGGGGGGTGACCGCAATGCTGACCGTCTCGCTGCCGCCGTCCGGGCGCTTCACCTGCACCTGCAGCGGGCCCTTCTCATCGCGGCCGATGCCGAACACCACGCTGCCGTACCCGCTCACGCGCAGGGTGCGGCCGCCGTACTGCACGACGCTGCCGGCCGGCACCTTGCCAATCACCATCGCGCCCTGCGAGGCACTGGCCGGGAACACCACGCGCGCCTCGGCCTGGGCCATGACGGGCGAGGGCAGCAGACTGCCCATCGCCGCGACGCCGGTGGCCGCCAGGGCCGCACTCAACAACCGTGCCCGCATCAGCGGTCGAAGCTCATGCGCTGGCCATTCGGCGAGCCCACCAGCTTCTCGCCATCCCATGCCAACTGCCCGTTGACCCAGGTCGAGGCGATGCGCGAGCGGAAGGTGGTGCCCTCGAACGGCGACCAGCCGCACTTGGAGAGCACGTCTTCACGCTTGACGGTGAAGGGCACGTCTTCGACCAGCACCAGATCGGCAAAGTAGCCCTCGCGCAGGTAACCGCGCTGGCTGACGTCGAACAGCTGCGCCGGCGCATGCGCGAACTTCTGCACGACCTGGGTGATCTCCAGCTTGCCTTCGTGCACCAGCTCCAGCGCGGCCACGAGCGCGTACTGCACCAGCGGCAGCCCGGACGGCGCCTGTGCGTAGGGCTTCTGCTTCTCTTCCCAGGTGTGCGGCGCATGATCGGTGGCGAGCACGTCGATCACGTCATCGGCCACGGCGCGGGTCAGCGCCTCGCGGTCGCTGGCTTCCTTGATCGCCGGGTTGCACTTGATCAGGTTGCCCAGGCGCGCGTAATCGCTGCGGTCAAAGCGCAGGAAATGGATGCAGGTTTCGGCGGTGATCTGCTTGCGGCTGCCATCGGCGCGGATCAGCGGGCCACGTTCGAACAGGGCCAGCTCATCGGCGGTGGAGATGTGCAGCACGTGCAGGCGGGTGCCATGCTTCTTCGCCAGCGACACGGCCAGCTCGGAGGACTTCAGGCAGGCCTCGCGCGAGCGGATGTCCGGGTGCTGCTCGGCACTGAGGGCATCACCGTACTTCTCGGCGTACTCCTTGGCCTTGGCGTCGATCATCGGCGTGTCTTCGCAGTGCGTGATGATCGGCGTGGGCGCATCGCGGAAGATCGCATCGAGCGTTTCCGGGTTGTCCACCAACATGTTGCCGGTGGAGGCACCCATGAAGACCTTGATGCCCGGCGCCGTCTTGGGGTCCAGCGACTGGATGTGGGCCAGGTTGTCGTTGCTGGCGCCCATGTAGAACCCGTAGTTGGCGCGTGCACGGCCGGCGGCGGCATCGTACTTGGCCTGCAGGATCTCGGCATTGAGCGTGGGCGGGTTGGTGTTGGGCATGTCCATGAAGCTGGTCAGGCCCCCGGCGACGGCCGCGGCCGATTCGGTCGCGATGTCGCCCTTGTGGGTCAGGCCGGGCTCACGGAAATGGACCTGGTCGTCGATCATGCCGGGCAGCAGCCAGCGGCCGGCGGCATCGACCACGGTTTCGCCCGGACGGGCGTCCAGGCCGGGGCCGATCTGCGCGATGCGGCCATCTTCGATGCGCAGGTCGCCCTGGGTGATGGTGCCTTCGTTGACCAGGCGGGCGTTGACGATGAGCGTGGAGGACATTCAGTGTTTTCCTGTGCAGCGGCAGGCGGCGTCGTGCGCGGCGCGCGGCGGCACCTCGTCGATACCGCCGGGATGGAAGGGATGGCAGCGGCCCAGCCGGCGCGCGGCCAGCCAGCTGCCGCGCGCGGGGCCATGGGTGGCGATGGCTTGCATGGCGTATTCAGAACAGCTGGGCATGAAGCGGCAACGCGGCCCCAGCAGCGGGCTGATGAAGCGCTTGTAGAAGCGCAGCAGGGCGATGAGCAGGCGTGAGATCACCCCCCAATCTTATTCCAGTTGGCATGAAGGCCGCATTTGTCGCAGGATGGGGCGTTGGACCCGTCCGCACCCACGCGCGCGACGGGCCGCCCCGGCGGTGTCGCCGGGTCAGGTACCGAACTGCGCACGTCGGCCCGCCAGCCAGGTGGACCGGTCGCACGCCTTGCGACTCCGGGGCTGAACGGAGTAGGCGGTGTGGTTGCTGCTGCTGGTCGGGTAGGCTATAAAGGCCCGCTTTCCCGGGCCCCGGGGAATCCAAGGAAGAGCGTTTCGTGGCTGCTAAAAAAACTGCAAAGAAGGCCGTCAAGGCCGCCAAGAAAACCGCCAAGCCTGTTGTAAAGAAGTTGGCGGCCAAGTCCGTTGCCAAGAAGCCGGCCGCCAAGCCGGCGGGCAAGCCTGCATCCAAACAACCGGCTGCCAGGACGGCACCCGTCAAGAAGGCGGCCAGCAAGTCGCCCGCCAAAGCCGTCAAGAAGGCGGTCGCCAAGAAGCCTGCTGCCAAGACGGTGGTGGCCAGGAAGACCGTCGCCAAGAAGGTCGTTGCCAAGAAGTCGACGGTCGCCAAGCCGGTTGCCACGCCCGCCAAGCGCGCGGCGGGCAAGCCGGTGAGCAAAGCGCCCGTCAAGAAAACCGCTGCCAGCAAGACGGCGGCCAAGAAGACCGTGACGCCTGCTGCCGCCAAATCGGCATCCAAGCCGGCACCGGCGAAGAAGACCGCGGTCAAGCAGGCACCGGCCACGCCGGTGAAGGCCAGCAAGACCGCCAGCAAGCCCGTGGCATCCAAGCCGGCCGCCAAGCCGGTTGCAGCACCCGTAGTGAAGTCCGCACCGAAGCCGGCATCGCCGGCCCCGGCCAAGTCTGTCCCGGCCAAGAGCGCGGCCAAACCTGTCACCCCTCCGGCCTCCGCGCCGGCGCCGGTCGCAGCCGCCCCCGCCTCCAAGGCCCCGCAAAACAAGAATCCCGTGCCCGTTTCGAAATCGCCTGCAAAAACCCCCGCCAAGTCCGAGTCCGCCCCCAAGCCCGTGTCCCGCCCGGTCGGCAAGGTCGCCGTTGCCGTGGCAGCGCGTTCGGCCGCCCCGGCCCCGCGCACCAAGGTGAAGGTGGTGGAATACAAGACTGACGAAGCCACCGGTCGTCCGATCCTGCCCGACGGTTACAAGCCGAGCGCGGAAGAGGAATACATGAGCCCGCTGCAGCTGGAGTACTTCCGCCAGCGCCTGCAGCACTGGCGCAATGATCTGGTCGAGGAATCCAAGCAGACCATCGCGAATCTGCAGGAAGAAGTGCGTGACATCGGCGATGAGGCCGAGCGCGCCACCCGCGAGACCGAGAACTCGCTGGAACTGCGTACCCGTGATCGTTACCGCAAGCTGATCGGCAAGATCAACAGCACGCTGAAGCGTCTGGAAGACGGTGACTACGGTTTCTGCGTGGATACCGGCGAAGAGATCGGTCTGGATCGTCTGGAAGCCCGTTTGACCGCTGAGCGCACGATCGATGCGCAGGAGCGTTGGGAGCACCTGCAGAAGCAGCAGGGCGACTGATCGCGCTGTTGGCGTTGGTGTTCTACGAAAAAACCCGGCTTCGGCCGGGTTTTTTTTGGCAGTATCCTCAATGCAGATCGCGCAGATTCAACCGCCGCAGCGTCGGATTCTTCCACGCCGTGATGCCGGCCACGCTCAACACCGCAAAGCCGCCCAGCACCACCGCCGGGACCAGCCCCAACAACTTCGCCATCGTGCCCGCATAGAACGCGCCCAGCTCATTGGACGAACTGATGAAAATGCCATTGATCGACGACACCCGCCCGCGCATCTCCTCCGGCGTCGCCAACTGCAGAATCGTCGAACGCACCACCACCGAGACACCATCGAAGGCACCGTAGAACAGCAGGATCGCCGCCGACAACCAGAAATTCGACGACAACCCGAACCCGATCACGCACAGCCCGAAACCGGCCACCGCGAACAACAGCACGCGCCCCGCATTGCGCTGCAACGGGCGACGCGCCAGCCACAGGCCCACGCACACCGAGCCCAGCGCCGGCGCCGCACGCAGCACGCCCAGGCCTTCCGGGCCGTGGTGGAGGATCTCGTGCAGGAACGCCGGCAGCATCGCCACCACCCCGCCGAGCAGCACCGAGAACATGTCCAGCGCCATCGCCCCGACCATGATCCGGTTGCCCAGCACGAAGCGGCCGCCCTCGGCGATGCTCTTGAAGATCGGCGCCGCCGGGCCCGTATGCACCGGCTCGGAGACACGCAGCGCCGCCAGGCAGCCCAGCGCGATCAGCGACACGCCGACCGCTACGCCGTAGGCCACCCCCTTGCCGCCCCAGGCCACCAGCACGCCGCCCAGCGCGGGGCCGGCCACCATCCCCGCTTGGAACACCACCGCGCCCAGGCCCGCGCCGCGCGCGTACTGGGTGCGCTCCAGCACACGGGCGAACAGCGCGTTGTAGATCGGCGAGAGGAACGCGCGGACCATGCCGGTCAGTGCGATCGCCGCGTAGATCGGCCACACCCCGTGGAACGGCAGCCAACCCTGGGCCACCGCGGTGAGCACCAGCGCGGTCATCACCAGCCCGCTGCAGGCGACCATGCCCAGCCGGCGGCGGGGCAGGTGGTCGACCAGGTAGCCGGCAAATGGCGCCACGCAGAAGAATGGCAGTACCTCGGCCAGGCCGATCAGGCCCAGCGAGAACGGATTGCGGGTGACTTCGTAGATGTGCCAACCGACCGTCACCGCGACGATCTGGTAGGAGAGCATCGCGAAGATGCGATACGCCAGCACCAGCGAAAAGCCCGGGCGGGCCAGCAGTTGCAGGGCGCTGTCGGGCTCCTGCGGATCGGCGGAGAGCGTCACGACTGCGCTTGCGCGGTGTCGCGGATGAAGGCCAGCATCGCCGCCACGCCGTTGCTGCGGGTCGGCGATAGGTGACGCGACAGCCCGATGTCCTGGATGTAGCTCGGCTCGGTGGCCAGGATCTCGGCAGCGGAACGGCCCGAGTACACGCGCAGGGCCAGGTAGATCAGCCCGGAGACGATCGCCGAATCACTGATCGCGTGGAAGCGCAGGGCCTCGGCGTTGCCCTCCGGCACGATCCAGACCATGGACTGGCAACCGAGCAGGCGGTGCGCTTCGGTTTTCCATTCTTCCGGGAAGGTGGGCAGCTTGCGGCCCAGGTCGATCAGGTACTGGTAGCGCTCGGACCAGTCACCGAAGAACGCGAATTCCTCGGCGATGGCAGCCTGGGCTTCGGCGGCGGTGGGTTCGAGCGGGAACGGGGAGGTGGGGGTCATGGGGGCTCCGGGTCGGTGTTCGCCGTCCGTGGGTGACCGTGCGTTTGCGGGGGAAGCAGCCTGGCCGTCCGTGGCCGGGCCTGTGTCGTGGCGACGCCCGGCGGTCCGGGCAGTGTCTGGCAGCGCCCGACGGTCAGCCGGGCGGTCGTTCAGCGTTTGCGCGACCAGCGCACGCCCTGGGCGGTGTCTTCCAGCACGATGCCTTCGGCAGCCAGCTGGTCACGGATCGCATCGGCGCGGGCGAAGTCACGCGCCTGCTTGGCGGCGGCGCGTTCGTCGATCAGGGCCTGGATGGCCGCATCGTCATCGGTGCCGCCTGCAGTACCGAACCAGGCGGCCGGCGCCTGCTGCAGCAGGCCCAGCGCCAGACCGGCGCCGAGCAGGGCGGATTTCCAGTGCGCCTTGTCGGCGTCGCCGGCCCTGCGTGCCTCGCCGGCGATGCGGGCCAGCTCGGCCAGTGCCTGCGGCGTGTTGAGGTCGTCATCCAGCGCGGCCTCGATCTCGGCCGGAATCACCGCAGCGGCCGCCACGTCGACCAGGTCGCGCAGGGTGCCGTACAGGCGGTCCAGCGTACGGACCGACTGCTCGATCAGCGCGTCGGACCAGTCCAGCGGCTGGCGGTAGTGGGCCGACAGCAGCGCATAGCGCAGCGCCTCGGGGGCATGCTGGCGGACCAGGTCGTGCACGCGCTCGATGTTGCCGATCGACTTGCTCATCTTGGCGCCGCCGAAGTTGAGCATGCCGTTGTGCAGCCAGAACCGGGCGAACGTCTGCCCGCCGTGCGCGCACTCGCTCTGCGCGATCTCGTTCTCATGGTGCGGGAACTGCAGGTCCACGCCGCCGGCATGGATGTCGATGGTCGGCCCCAGATGCGCGGCGGCCATCGCCGAGCACTCGATGTGCCAGCCCGGGCGGCCACGGCCCCAGGGCGATGCCCAGCCCGGCAGGTCGTCGCTGGATGGCTTCCACAGCACGAAGTCGCCCGGGTCGCGCTTGTAAGGCGCCACGTCGACGCGCGCGCCGGCCAGCATCTCGTCCGGGTCGCGGCGCGAGAGCTTGCCGTAATCGGCGTAGGAGCTCACCGAGAACAGCACATGGCCTTCGGCCGCATACGCGTGGCCGTTGGCGATCAGTTGCTCGATCATCGTGATGATGTGCGGGATATGCGCGGTGGCTTCCGGCTCGATGTCCGGCGGGACCACGCCCAGCGCGGCCATGTCCTCGCGGTAGGCGGCGGCGAAGCGGTCGGTGATGGTGCTGATCGGGACCTGCTGCTCGCGCGCGGCCGTGTTGATCTTGTCATCCACGTCGGTGATGTTGCGGGCATAGCGCAGGCCGCCGAAACGGCGCCGGAGCAGGTCGGCCAGCACCCCGAACACCACCGGGCCACGGGCGTTGCCGATGTGGACGTAGTTGTAGACCGTGGGGCCGCACACATACAGGGTCGGACAGGTCGGATCGAGCGGGGTAAACGGTTCGAGCTGGCGTGTCAGGTTGTTGTGCAGGCGCAGGGTCATGAGGGTCGGGAGCGGGGGTAAGCGGTCGATTTTAGAACGTGTCGGGGCCTTTGGGGGGATGCGGGGCAGGGCATGCAGGCGTTCGCGTCACCACGGCCGCCGGCTGAAGGCTTCAGCCGATCGGCCCCGTGCAGGCGGGCCCCGGGGCCGCGGCTGGGGCCCGACCTATGGGCATACGCGTCACGGAAGGGTAATGTTCAGCCCCTTGTGCCTGGCACTGCCTAAACTATCCCCCTTGTCCTTTTCCTTGTTGCCAATGAAATCCGCTTCGTTGTTGACGCTGGTCTGCCTGCTCGGAAGTGCCGCCTTCGGGGCGTGCGCCCAGGACGGTGAGGTGCGCAACCGGGTGGTGATCGTGGAGAACGTCAAGTTCGACTACGCCCAGGTGCTCAACGTGGAGCCGGTCTTCCAGACCCTGCGCGCCACGCGTACCGAGGAGCACTGCGAGCCGGTCTCCACCCGCACGCTGGCTCCGGTCAACGTCACCGGCGAAGAGCCGCAGGAAGACAAGGGTCGTTTCGGACGTTTCATGGATTCGGTGCGCTCGATCTTCCGCCGCGAAGATGGCAGCACCGATGAGAGTGGCTATTCGGAAACCGTCGTGGTGGAGGCCGCGCCGGCCAATACCGGTCCACTGCTGACCCGGGACTGCAAGATCATTCCGGTGGGCCGTGAGTTCCGGCGCCCGATCGCCTACGACGTGGACTACGTCTACAAGGGCACCAAGTACCGCTCGCGCCTGCCCGAAGATCCGGGCAACCGGCTCAAGATCCGGGTCTCGATAACCCCCTGGGTCGGCAATGAACAGGCCGGCGGCGCCAATCCGTGACCCCTCCCGTCGCCCCATCGGCGACACCTTCAACCTGAATTTCCATTCAGGCCTTGCACCCGCCCCGGGTGCATGCAAAGATGGGCGGCCATGAAACTCACCGACTTCCAGCACGACACCAGCGCCGCCCGTATGGCTACGGGCATGACGTCGCGTGCCCGCCGACCGGAACCCCACATTTTCGCTGGGTAACCGGAGCTTCGTGCTGTCTGTTCGGAAAACCCAGCCCCCGCGCTGGGTTTTTTCGTTTCTGCGATCTGAAAAGTTTCATCTGTATGTGTTTTGTTGAGCCCTGACCGCGCCCCGGCGCCCCCAACCTCCGCCGGAAACGGTGGAAAACCAGCCGCAAAGGATCGATCGATGTCCCTGAAGCACTTCCTGAACACCCAGGACTGGAGCCGCACCGACCTGGATGCCCTGCTGACCCAGGCCGCGCTGTTCAAGCGCAACAAGCTGGGCGACGAGCTCAAGGGCAAGTCGATTGCCCTGGTGTTCTTCAACCCCTCCATGCGTACCCGCACCAGCTTCGAGCTGGGCGCGTTCCAGCTGGGCGGCCACGCGATCGTGCTGCAGCCGGGCAAGGATGCCTGGCCGATCGAGTTCAACCTGGGCACGGTGATGGACGGGGATACCGAAGAGCACATCGCCGAAGTGGCCAGGGTGCTGGGCCGCTACGTCGACCTGATCGGCGTGCGCGCGTTCCCGAAGTTCATCGACTGGACCAAGGACCGCGAAGACGAAGTGCTCAAGAGCTTCGCCAAGTACTCGCCGGTGCCGGTGATCAACATGGAAACCATCACCCACCCGTGCCAGGAACTGGCCCATGTGATGGCGCTGCAGGAACACTTCGGCACCCAGGACCTGCGCGGCAAGAAGTACGTGCTGACCTGGACCTACCACCCCAAGCCGCTGAACACCGCCGTGGCCAACTCGGCGCTGACCATCGCCACCCGCATGGGCATGGACGTGACCCTGCTGTGCCCGACCCCGGATTACATCCTGGATGAGCGCTACATGGGCTGGGCCGAGCAGAACGTGGCCGAGAGCGGTGGTTCGCTGCAGGTGAGCCATGACATCGCCAGCGCCTACGCCGGCGCCGATGTCGTCTACGCCAAGAGCTGGGGCGCGCTGCCGTTCTTCGGCAACTGGGAGCCGGAGAAGCCGATCCGCGACCAGTACAAGCACTTCATCGTGGACGAAGCCAAGATGGCGCTGACCAACAACGGTGTCTTCAGCCACTGCCTGCCGCTGCGCCGCAACGTGAAGGCGACCGACGGCGTGATGGATTCGGCGCAGTGCATCGCGATCAACGAAGCCGAGAACCGCCTGCATGTGCAGAAGGCGATCATGTCGGCGCTGGCAGGACGATAAGCAGCACGGCGGCCGTAGAGCCACGCCATGCGTGGCTTCGCGGCGCCCAACGAATAGCAGCCACGCATGGCGTGGCTCTACCGCCTCGAAAAACGCATTCCACATCGCATTCCCACTTGGACCTGACCCCCATGAGCAAGAAAGACATCGTCCTGGCCTTCTCCGGCGGACTCGACACCAGCTTCTGCGTGCCCTACCTGCAGGAGCGCGGCTACAACGTGCACACCGTGTTCGCCGATACCGGTGGCGTGGATGACGAAGAGCGCGATTTCATCGAAAAGCGTGCCGCCGAACTGGGCGTCACCAGCCACGTCACCGTCGACGGTGGCCCGGCCATCTGGAGCGGTTTCGTCAAGCCGTTCGTGTGGGCCGGTGAGGGCTACCAGGGCCAGTACCCGCTGCTGGTCTCGGATCGTTACCTGATCGTGGACGCCGCGCTCAAGCGCGCCGCGGAACTGGGCACCAACATCATCGCCCACGGCTGCACCGGCATGGGCAACGACCAGGTCCGCTTCGACCTGGCCGTGAAGGCACTGGGCGACTACCAGATCGTCGCGCCGATCCGCGAGATCCAGAAAGAACACACCCAGACCCGCGCCTACGAGCAGAAGTACCTGGAAGAGCGTGGTTTCGGCGTGCGGGCCAAGCAGCAGGCCTACACCATCAACGAGAATCTGCTCGGCCTGACCATGTCCGGCGGCGAGATCGACCGTTGGGAAGCCCCGGGCGAGGGTGCCCGCGGCTGGTGCGCACCGCGCAGCGAATGGCCGGAACAGGCCCTGACGGTCACCCTGAAGTTCGTCGAAGGCGAAGCGGTCGAGCTGGACGGCAAGGCGCTGCCGGGTGAGCAGATCCTGGCCAAGCTCAACAAGCTGTTCGCCCCGTACGGCGTGGGCCGTGGCGTGTACACCGGCGACACCGTGATCGGCCTGAAGGGCCGCATCGTGTTCGAAGCGCCGGGCCTGGTCTCGCTGCTGGCCGCGCATCGCGCGCTGGAAGATGCGGTGCTGACCAAGCAGCAGAACCGCTTCAAGCCGGACGTGGCGCGCAAGTGGGTGGAGCTGGTGTACGAAGGCTTCTACCACGACCCGCTCAAGACCGACATCGAGGCCTTCCTGAAGTCCTCCCAGGCCAAGGTCAACGGCGAAGTGGTGCTGGAAACCCGTGGTGGCCGTGTGGACGCCGTTGCGGTGAAGTCGCCGCACCTGCTCAACACCAAGGGCGCCACGTATGCACAGTCGGCCGACTGGGGCGTGGAAGAAGCGGAAGGCTTCATCAAGCTGTTCGGCATGAGCTCCACCCTGTACGCGCAGGTGAACCGCTAAGGCGATGCACCGGGGTGCCGGCCCCTGGCCGGCACCCCGCAACGCCGATGGATGGATGGTAGTGCCGGCCGCTGGCCGGCTCGTGGCACGGCTGGATCATTGCAGAGCCGGCCAGCGGCCGGCACTACCGATGTTGAACCCTACGGATACTCAGACACATGCTTGAACAGACACTCGATCACCTGCAGCAGCTCGTGTCCTTCGACACGCGAAACCCGCCGCGTGCGATCACCACTGGCGGCATCTTCGATTACCTGCGCGCGAACCTGCCCGGGTTCAACGTGGAGGTGCTCGACCATGGTGACGGTGCGGTCAGCCTGTATGCGGTGCGTGGCACGCCGAAGTATCTGTTCAACGTGCACCTGGATACCGTGCCGGACTCGCCGCATTGGACGGCCGACCCGCACGTGATGCGGCGTGCGGACGATCGCGTGATCGGCCTGGGCGTGTGCGACATCAAGGGCGCTGCGGCGGCCCTGGTGGCCGCGGCCAACGCCAGCGATGGCGATGCTGCGTTCCTGTTCTCCAGCGACGAGGAGGCCAACGACCCGCGTTGCATCGCCGCCTTCCTCGCCCGGGGCATTCCGTACGAAGCGGTGCTGGTCGCCGAGCCCACGATGAGCGAAGCGGTGCTCGCGCACCGTGGGATCAGCTCGGTGCTGATGCAGTTCAAGGGCCGCGCAGGGCATGCCTCGGGCAAGCAGGATGCGGCCGCCAGTGCCTTGCACCAGGCGATGCGCTGGGGCAACCGCGCGCTGGACCACGTCGAGTCGCTGTCGCACGCGCGCTTTGGCGGGCTGACCGGCCTGCGCTTCAACATCGGGCGCGTGGAAGGCGGCATCAAGGCCAACATGATCGCACCCGCGGCCGAAGTGCGTTTCGGCTTCCGCCCGTTGCCGTCGATGGATATCGATGCGCTGCTGACCACCTTTGCCGGTTTTGCCGAACCGGAGGCCGCGGTGTTCACCGAGACCTTCCGCGGGCCGAGTTTCCCGGCCGGCGATATTGCCGAAGCAGAAAACCGCCGTCTGGCTGCGCGTGACGTGGCCGATGCCTTGGATATCCCGATCGGCAACGCGGTGGATTTCTGGACCGAGGCCTCGCTGTTTTCGGCCGGCGGTTACACCACGCTGGTGTACGGCCCGGGCGACATCGCCCAGGCCCACACCGCCGATGAGTTCGTGACGCTGGAGCAGCTGCAGCGTTACACCGAGTCCGTGCACCGCATCATCGCGCACGGCGCCTGATCGAATGACGCCGTCGTGGTCCCCCACTGACGGAACTCCCATCGCGGCTGCGGCCGCCTGCGACGATATCGAAATGCCTTCTTCCCAGCCTCACCGCCAGACCCGTCAGACCATCGTGCGCCTGCTCTCGAGCATGGCCAGCGCGAAGGAGATCAGCCAGTACCTCAAGCGTTTCTCGCAGCTGGACGCCAAACGCTTCGCCGTGGTCAAGGTCGGCGGCGCGGTGCTGCGCGATGACCTGGACGCGCTGACCTCCTCGCTGTCGTTCCTGCAGGAAGTCGGCCTGACCCCGATCGTGCTGCATGGTGCCGGCCCGCAGCTGGACGCCGAGCTCTCGGCGGCCGGCATCGAGAAGCAGACCGTGAACGGCCTGCGCGTGACCTCGGCCGAAGGCCTGGCGATCGTGCGCCGGGTGTTCCAGGCCTCCAACCTGCAACTGGTTGAAGCGCTGCAGCAGAATGGCGCGCGCGCGACCTCGATCACCGGGGGCGTGTTCGAAGCCGAGTACCTGGACCAGGCCACCTACGGCCTGGTCGGTGAGGTCAAGAAGGTCAATCTGGCCCCGATCGAGGCCAGCCTGCGCGCCGGGTCGATCCCGGTGATCACCAGCCTGGGCGAGACGCGCTGCGGGCAGATCCTCAACGTCAACGCTGATTTCGCCGCCAACGAGCTGGTGCAGGAACTGCAGCCGTACAAGATCATCTTCCTGACCGGCACCGGCGGCCTGCTGGATGAAGAGGGCAAGGTGATCGATTCGATCAACCTCTCCACCGAGTACGACCAGCTGATGCAGCAGCCGTGGATCCATGGCGGCATGCGGGTCAAGATCGAACAGATCAAGGACCTGCTGGATCGGCTGCCGCTGGAATCCTCGGTCTCCATCACCCGCCCGGCGGACCTGGCCAAGGAACTGTTCACCCACAAGGGCTCGGGCACGCTGGTGCGCAAGGGCGAGAAAGTGCTGCGCGCCACCCGCTGGGACGAACTCGATCTGCCGCGCCTCAAGCAGCTGATCGAATCCAGCTTCGGCCGCACCCTGGTGGCGGATTATTTCCAGAAGACCAAGCTGTTGCGTGCCTACGTCAGCGAGAACTACCGCACCGCGGTGATCCTCACCGATGAAGCGGAAGGGGTCTACCTGGACAAGTTCGCGGTGCTGGATGACGCGCAGGGCGAAGGCCTTGGCCGCGCGGTCTGGAATGTCATGCTGGACGAAACCCCGCAGCTGTTCTGGCGCTCGCGCAACGGCAACCCGATCAATCACTTCTATTACGCCGAATCCGATGGCTGCTACAAGCAGGGCCACTGGAAGGTGTTCTGGTTCGGCGCCGATGGCTTCGACCGCATCAAAGCGTACGTCGAGCATTGCGCCGCACGCACCCCCAGCCTGGAGGGCTGAACCCGATGAATCTTGCCGATTGGACCAAGGTCCCCACGCTGGCCGGCACCCATGCCCGGCTGGAGCCGCTGCAGATGGCGCATATCGATGGCCTGCGCGGCGCACTGGGGGATGGCACCTTGTCCAAGCTCTGGTACACCCAGGTGCCGAGTGCGAAGACCATGACCGCCTATGTCCAGGCCGCGCTGCAGGCGCAGGCCGAGGGCAAGGTGTTGCCGTTCGTGGTCCTCAACGAGGCCGATGAAGTGGTCGGCACCACCCGCTACTACGATCTGGACGCCGAGGTGCCGCGCCTGAGCATCGGCTACACCTGGTATGGCGAAGCCGCCCAGCGCACCGGCATCAACACCGAGACCAAACTGATGCTGCTCACCCATGCCTTCGAGCGGCTGGAATGCCTGAGCGTGGTGTTCGAGACCAGCTGGTTCAACGTCACCTCGCGCACCGCGATCGCGCGGCTGGGCGCCAAGCAGGACGGCGTGCTGCGCAACCACAAGCGCCACCCGGACGGCACCCCGCGCGACACCGTCATCTTCTCCATCATCGATGCGGAATGGCAGGGGGTGAAACGCCACCTGCAGCACCGCCTGGACGCACACGCATGAGTACCAAGATCTTCACCGTCGGCATCGTCGGCGCACGTGGCCACACCGGCGCCGAGCTGATCAAGCTGATCGCCGCCCACCCGAGCCTGCAGCTGGGCTTCGTCTCCTCGCGCGAGCTGGCCGGCCAGCGCGTGAGCGATCACCACGGCGACTGGCAGGGTGAGCTGCAGTTCGAAAACCTGGATGCCGATGCCGTCGCTGCAAAGGGCATGGACGCGGTGATCCTGGCGCTGCCCAATGGCCTGGCCGCACCGTTCGTTACCGCGCTGGATGCGGCCAGGCCGGACACGGTGATCGTCGATCTGTCGGCCGATCACCGCTTCGAGCCGAGCTGGTATTACGGCCTGCCGGAGCTGACCCGCGGCGATTACCTGGGCCAGAAGCACATCAGCAATCCGGGCTGCTACGCCACCGCGATGCAGCTGGCGATCAGCCCGCTGCTGCAGCAGCTGGCCGGCCCGCCGCAGTGTTTCGGGGTCTCCGGTTACTCCGGTGCCGGCACCACGCCCTCGGACAAGAACAACCCCGAGCTGCTGCGCGACAACCTGATGCCGTATGCGCTGACCAACCATGTGCATGAGCGCGAAGTGACCGCGCACCTGCGCGTGCCGGTCGAGTTCATGCCGCACGTGGCGCCGCATTTCCGCGGCATCACCATGACGGTGAACCTGTGGCTCAACACGGTGGTCAAGCGCGAGGATGTGATCGCGCTCTACCAGAAGTACTACGCCGACGAGGCGCTGATCGAGGTGCTCGACGAAGCGCCGTGGGTCAGCCAGATCGCCGGCCGGCATGGCGTGCAGATCGGCGGCTTCGACGTGGCCCCGGGCGGCAAGCGCGTGGTGGTGGTGGCGACCCTGGACAACCTGCTCAAGGGCGCGGCCACCCAGGCGATGCAGAACCTCAACCTGGCGCTGGGTCTGGACGAACTGGCCTCGATCCCGCACTGATTCCCACGGCGCTGCGCGGCCCCCTGCGCGCGCCCTGACAACCCGGCGGAGCGACTCCGCCTATGGAGCAAGACATGGCAGACCTTCTGTGGCAGAAGCCCGGCGTGGCGGTAGACGCCAAGATCCAGACCTTCCTGGCCGGCGATGATGTGATCCTGGACCGCGAGTTCTTCCTCTACGACGTGGCGGCCAGCAAGGCGCACGCGCAGGGCCTGGAGAACATCGGCATCCTCGGCAATGACGAGCGCATCGGCCTGCAGCGCGAGCTGGACGTGCTGGCCGAGGATTTCCGCAGTGGCGCGTTCGTGCTGGATGAGCGCTTCGAGGATTGCCACTCGGCGATCGAAGCGCGCCTGACCGAGCGCCTCGGCGATGCCGGCCGCAAGATCCACACCGGCCGCAGCCGCAACGACCAGATCCTGGTGGCGACCCGGCTGTGGTTGAAGGACAAGCTGCTGCGCGTGGCCGAGCTGAGCCGCGAGATCGCCAAGGTGGCGCTGGATCGTGCCGAGGCCGAGAAGGACCTCCCCGTGCCGGGCTACACCCACATCCAGCGCGCCGTGGTGTCCTCGGCGGGCATGTGGTGGGCCGGCTGGGCCGAGGCCTTCATCGACAACGCGATCCGCGCGCACGACACGTTCAACCTGGTCGATGCCAATCCGCTCGGCACGGCCGCCGGCTACGGCGTGAACCTGCCGCTGGACCGCGCGCATACCACTGAAGCGCTTGGCTTTGCGCGCATGCAGATCTCGCCGATCTACGCGCAGCTTTCTCGCGGCAAGTTCGAACTGGCGGCGCTGGAAGCACTCGGCGGCGCCACCCTGGACCTGCGCCGCATCGCATGGGACCTGTCGCTGTTCACCAGCGGCGAGTTCGGCTTCGTGGCGTTGCCGGCGCAGTACACCACCGGCAGCTCGATCATGCCGAACAAGCGCAACCCGGACGTGATCGAACTGATGCGCGCCACCCATGCCAGCGTGGCCGCGGCCCGCACCGAGATCGAGCAGCTGCTGTCGCTGCCCTCGGGCTACCACCGCGATCTGCAGAGCAGCAAGGGCGCGATCTTCCACGGCTTCGGCCGCGGCCTGGCCGCGCTGGAACTGCTGCCGGCGCTGCTGGCCAACCTGGAATGGCGCGACGACAAGCTGCGCGCGGCGATCGACTCGGGCATGTACGCCACCGATGTCGCGGTGGAGGCAGCCGTGGCCGGTGTGCCGTTCCGCGAGGCCTACAAGGCTGCCGCCGCGGCGGCGGACACGGCAGGGCAGGGGCGAACCCCCGAAGGCAGCCTGGCCGCGCGCGTATCGCCCGGCGCGGCGGCCGACCTGCGGCTGGATGAACTGCGCGCCCGCTGGGCGGCACTGGTGTGATCACGACGGCGGCCGCAAGGTCGCCGTTTTTGTAACGTCTTGCCGGGTGCTGCCCGGGAAAGGATCTCTATGAAAACCTGTTACCTGGTGATGGTCACCCGTACGCCGGACTTCCGCGATGAGGTCGGTGCCGAACACGCGCGTTTTCTCGATGAGGTGCGTGCCCGCGGGCAGCTGCTGCTGACCGGTGGCTTCACCGACAAGAGCGGCGGCGCTTACGTGCTGCAGGACATCGCTGACCTGACCGCTGCGCAGGCGCTGGTGGACAGCGATCCGCTGCTGGTGCACGGCAGCGCCACCGCCCGTATCCACGAATGGAGCACGCGCTGAGCGCGCCGACCACATGAACCAGCCCGTGCCTTCGCCGTTTACCGAACAAGCCGTCCCGCAGTGGAAACGCGCCGTACTCAAAGTGGGCAGCAGCCTGCTGGCCGCTGACGGCGGCGGCCTCTCGCCACGCCACGCGCTGGGCCTGGCCCAGTTCGTCTCGGCCAACGTATTGGCTGGGCGCGAGGTGGTGATCGTATCCTCCGGCGCGGTTGCGGCCGGCCGGGCAATCGTGCCGCGCGCGCTGGAAGCCGGCGCGGCGATGGCAGCGCGGCAGGCGCTCGCCGCGCTGGGCCAGGCACAGCTGATCGGGCTCTGGCAGCGCTTTTTCGAACGCCCGGTGGCGCAGGTGCTGCTGACCCATGATGACCTGCGCAATCGCCGCCGTTACCTCAACGCCCGCGCCACGCTCAACGAGCTGTTGCGGTTGGGCGCGCTGCCGGTTGTCAACGAGAACGACACCGTCTCGGTGGATGAGCTCAAGCTCGGCGACAACGACAATCTGGCCGCGACCGTCGCTGCGCTGATCGACGCCGACGTGCTGTTCATCGCCACCGACATCGACGGCCTGTACAGCGCCGATCCGCGGCGTGATCCACAGGCGCGGCCGATCCATGACGTGCCCGAGTTGACCGTGGAGGTCCTGGCGATGGCCGGCGGCGCCGGCAGTGGCGCCGGTACCGGTGGCATGCATACCAAGCTGGAAGCCGCGGCCAAGGCCGGGCGGGTGGGCATCGAGACCTGCCTGTTCAACGGGCGTAGTGCCGAGGTGGTGCGTGCGCTCAGCCAGGGGCGGTTGTTCGGCACCCGCATCCATGCCGCGCAGACCCGGGTGGCCGCGCGCAAGTACTGGCTGCGGCACGCGCCGCTGGAGCCGGGCGCGATCCTGATCGATGCCGGCGCAGCCGATGCGCTGCGCGGCAAGGGCGCTTCGCTGCTGCCTGGCGGGGTGCTGGGCGCCGAGGGCGACTTCCGCCGCGGCGACATGGTCGAGATCCGGCAGCGCCTTGATAGTGGGGAGATCTGCCTGGCGCGCGGCGTCAGCCAGTATTCGGCCAGCGACATCCGCCGCCTCGCCGGGCGCCACTCGCGCGACATCGAAAGCGTGCTGGGCTACAACTACGGTGGCAATGTCATCCACCGCGACGATCTGGTGTTGCTGTAAAGCGTAAGAACATCCACGGTAGAGCCACGCCATGCGTGGCTGCGCAACCTGGGTCCGTTCGACATCCCCCAGCCACGCATGGCGTGGCCCTACCGTTTTTTCCGAGGATATTGAGATGGTCGCCAGCTCCACCACCGACATCCGCAGCCAGGCGCTGGCCTGCCGGGACGCTGCCCGGCAGCTGGCGCAGTTGTCTGCGTCGGCCAAGGCCGATCTGCTCGACGCGATGGCCGCCGCGCTGGAAGCCGATACCGATGCGATTCTCGCGGCCAACGCACGCGATCTTGCGGCGGCGACGGAAAAGGGCATCGGCACCGCGATGCTGGACCGCCTGGCACTGAACCCGCAGCGTCTGGCCGGTATCGCCGCCGCGCTGCGCGAGGTCGCTGCGTTGCCCGATCCCGTCGGGCAGGTGACCCGCGATGACGTGCGTCCCAATGGCATCCGGGTGCAGAAAGTGCGCGTGCCGCTGGGCGTCATCGCGATGATCTACGAAGCGCGCCCGAACGTGACCGCCGACGCCGCCGCGCTGTGCATCAAGGCCGGCAACGGCGTGATCCTGCGCGGTGGCTCGGAGGCGATCCACTCCAACACTGCCATTGCCGCCTCGCTCAAGCGCGCGCTGCGCGAGGCGGGCGTCGCCGATGCCGCATTGACCCTGGTGGAGGATCTGCGCCGCGAGACCATGCTTGCCCTGCTGCAGCTCAACGATGTGATCGATCTGGCGATTCCGCGCGGTGGGGAAGGCCTGATCCGCTTCGTGGCCGAGCATGCCCGTGTGCCGGTGATCAAGCACTACAAGGGTGTCTGCCATCTGTACGTGGACCGCGCCGCCGACCCCGCGCTTGCGCTGCGCCTGCTGGTGGACGGCAAATGCAGTCGACCCTCGGCCTGCAACTCGCTGGAGACGCTTCTGGTCCATGCCGACCTTGCGCCGCGCTTCCTGCCGCTGGCCGCGCAGGCACTGGCCGAGCGCGGCGTGCGGGTGCGCGCCGACACGGTGGCGCGGCAGTGGCTGCCCGATGCCGAGCCGGCCAGCGAGGAGGATTACGCCGCCGAGTATCTGGATCTGATCATCGCCGTGCGCGTGGTCGATGACCTCGAGCAGGCACTGATGCATATCCAGCAGTACAGCTCGGACCATACCGAAGTGATTGCCACGGAAGACGCCGCGGCAGCCGAGCACTTCGTGCATGCGCTGCGCTCGGCGGTGGTGATGGTCAACGCCTCTTCGCGCTTCTCCGACGGGGGCGAGCTGGGCCTGGGTGCGGAGATCGGCATCTCCACCACCCGCCTGCACGCCTATGGCCCGATGGGGCTGGAGGCGCTCACCGTCGAACGCTTCGTCGTCCGCGGCGAAGGCCAGACGCGCGCGTGACCCGGTAGAGCCGGCCGCTGGCCGGCTCCTTCGCATCCTGGCAATCCGTGGCGCCGGCCAGCGGCCGGCACTACCGGTCGGCCAACACCCGCGCGATTACCGGTATGCGACCGCCAATGCCCCCGCGGTGACCCGTACCGGCCGCGCGTGCTCGTCCATGTGCAGCGTCACCGACTTGCCATCGGCCAGCGACGCGGCCACGGCCACACTCGCGCCGAGGTCATGCGCCATCTCCTCGCGGGTGACATCGTCATGCGGCAGCCGGCGCTCCTTGCCGGTGAACCGCATGCGGTTGTACTCGGCCCAGGCGATCAGCAGCGCCGCGCAGCACACCAGCATCACCGGCAGCGCGATCACCACGAACGGATCGACCGTCTGCTTCTGTTCGTACAGCTGCGCCCATGCCATCCGCCCGCCGAGCAGCCACGAGATCAGCGTTACCAGCGGTGCCCACAGGTAGAAGTAGAACGCCCAGAAGGCGATGGTCACAAAGCCCCAGGCGGTGCGCTGCAGGCGCGGTTGCTGGCGCGGTTTCTGGATCAGCCGCGAATCGAAGCGGCGGGTGGATTTGACGGTGTTCATCGGATACCCCGGTCAGGACTGACCCAGACCGCGCGCTTGCCACGACGTTTGAACAACGTCTTGGGGAACGCCACCAGGGTCGTGAACAGACTGATGAGCCAGTACGCCATCGGGTACCAGATCACCCAGAAGTAGTTACGTCCAATATGCGTTTCGTAACGGCGGTCGATGATCAGGCTGCTGGCGAACTGCATCAGGCAGACCAGGGCCAGGATCACGCCATGCCACTGCGGCAGCAGCGTGGCGATGTACAGCTCCGGCGGCAGCACCATGAACTTGCCCACCGCCCACAGCACGATGATCGCCAGCATCGTGTAGGCCCACAGCACGCTGAGGATGTACTCCAGCAGCACGCCCCACATGCGGCGCTTGCGCCAGTGGAACAGCGAGCCGCCATGCCGCAGCAGCACCTCCACACCGCCCTGGGCCCAGCGCAGGCGCTGCCGCCACAGCCCTTTCAAGGTTTCCGGCATCAGGATGAAGCACAGCGCATTGGGCTCGTAACGGATGTCCCAATGGTCCAGCTGCAGGCGCCAGCTGATGTCGATGTCCTCGGTCACCATGTCATCGGACCAGTAACCGATCCGGTGAAGGGCCGTGCGACGGAACGCGGCGATCACCCCGGAGATGGTGAAGATGCGCCCGTACACCCGCTGCGCCCGCTTGATCATGCCGATGATCGAGGAGAACTCGGCCACCTGCAGCCGGCCCAGCAGGGTGGAGCGGTTGCGGATGCGCGGGTTGCCGGTGACCGCGCCCACGCGCGGGCCCGAGGTCAGGTGCCACACCATCCAGTGCGTGGCGTACTCCTCCAGCATCGCATCGCCATCGATGCATACCAGGAACTCCGAACGTGCCGCCAGCGCGCCCATGCGCAGCGCATTGGCCTTGCCCAGGTTGCGGTCCAGGTGCACCACCCGCAGCCGCGGGTGCAGGGCGGCCAGGGCATCCAGCCGCGCGCCGGTATCGTCGCTGCTGCCATCGTTGATGGCGATGACTTCGAAATCCGGGTAATTCTGCTTGAGCGCCGAGCCAATCGTGTCGTCCAGATTCTCCGCTTCGTTGTGGCAGGGGATCAGGATCGAGGCGAACGGATAGACATCCATCGGCGGCGGGTCATCACGGTCACGGGCCTTTCGCTCGCGCCGGAAGAAGTAATACAGGCCGCCGGACATCCAGAAGAACGCCATCACCATCGGGTAGAAGAAGGCGAACTGGAACAGCGCGTAGAGAAGAGGATGCATGGCGACCTCACTTTTCCTCGTACGGGAAGCTGCGGGCCGACATGGCCGCGCGGGCGTCATACGTGGAGGGACGTCCGGCGATGAAATCATCCGGATACCAGGCGAAATGACGCACGCCCTGCGCCTGTAGACGACGGATCTGCGCGCGCAGGCGGTCGCCGGGGATCGGCTTGCCGGTGCGCCAGTCCAGCGTCTGCAGCTCGAACATCGTCTGCGACAACTGCGGATCGTGCTGCTTCACCGCCACCACCAGCCGGTCCAGCCAGCGTTCCGGGCTGCGGCTGCCTTCCATCCACGGCATCGCCATCAGGGCGGTGTGGTCGTAGGCCTTGTTGAACAGGTCCAGGCGCTGGGCGAACCAGCTGGCGCTCTGCGGTTCCAGCACCGGCTGGGCATACAGGTTGCGCACGGTCCCCAGCTTCGGCCGCCAGCGTTGCGCGGCGTTGCGCAGCTCCAGGGTGAAGTCGATCAGCGCCTGTGTACGTGCGCCATCCTCGCCTTCGGGCGGCAACTGGGTCAGCTCGGTGTCGCGCAGGTAGGCGTCATCGTGGAAGAGCAGCCCCTCGAAGTAGGAGTTGATCGCCAGGTCTTCGTAGATGTCATCGATGATCCTGCGGACCTGCGGCCGGGTGAAGTCCAGCCGGAAGATGCCGTCGCTTTCCGGGCTCTCGATGGCCAGGGCTTTGCGGATGGCCGGGTCCTTGAGCTCGTAACCCAGCACCGGCAGCCACGCGAACACCTTCACCCCGGCGCGGGTCTTGAGCTGCCACGCCACGCGGTTGAACAGGTCCGCACGCATCGGCAGATGCCGGTTGGGGAAGTACAGCGCATCGGCCGAGCCATTGCCGTCCGGATCGGCGAAGGCCTGCAGGAACACGTGGGTCGGGCCGATCTTCTTGACCCGGTCGATCAGCGCATCCAGGTTCTTGCCCTGTTGCAACGGGTCGGCATCGTAGACGGCATCCAGGTCGATCTGCAGCGCACGCATGCCATCGCGTTCCACATCCCGGCGCAGTTCGTAGGCCAACTGCACCACGGTCGGGTTGTTGGTCACCAGCAGGCGCGCCAGGCCATGCAGATCGGGTTTGACCGGCGTGCTGCGCCCTTCCAGGTCGAACGACACCGGCATGCCCAACTGCTCGGCGATATCGTTGCTCAACGCGTTGTAGGCGGCGTACGGCCAAACGATCGCCTTCGGGCTGACCCCGACATTGCGCTCGATACGCTCCACGCTGCGGCCCAGGTCGGCGCGCAGGCGGGCTTCGTACTCGGCCGCGGTTTCATAGGTCTTGCGGGTCGGGTCGTAGATGCGCGTGATCACCGCCGGCGTGGAGTTGCCCTGCGGGTTGGACTGCACGCCATGGTGCAGGTTGTCAGTGTGGCTGGCCAGTTCGATCAGCCCGCTCTTCTGCATCTCACGCAGCTGCGCCCAGGTCAGGAAATCATCGCGGGTGAACGGGCGGTAGCCGTAATCGATCTGGCGCCCGGCCGGCATGTCCACGTAATCGGTGATCACGGCGACCAGCGCCGGATAGTTGTAGGCGCGCAGCAACGGGAAGACCTTGCTGTACACACTGCGCAGGCCGTCATCGAAGGTCAGCAGCACCGGCTTGGGCGGCAGCGGCGTGCCGCCCTGCGAGGCGGTGATCAGCTGCGACAGCGAGACCGGGTGATACCCGTGCGCGGACAACCAGTCCAGGTGCGCGGCGAAGTTCTGCGTGCTGACGGCATACGCATCCGGGTCGCCACGTTCGGCCACCTCATCGCGGATGTCGTGGTAGCTGAGCACCAGCAGCCCGTTATCGGCCGCATCAAGCACGGCCGGTCGTTGCTGGGCCTGGGCCGGCAGCACGACGGTGAGCAGGGCCAGCAACAGCCAGTGGGTCCAGCGTTTCAAGTCCATGTGCCGCATGTCATTCTCCCCACCGCAGGCCGGCATCCAGGCCGATGTGTCGTTCACGCTGCCCGTCATAGACCGGTCGCGACCAGCTGATGCCGTACTCGAAAATGCGCCCTTCGCCGAGCTGCCATTCGTGGCGGTACTCCGCCGAGGGCACGATCGCGCTGCCATAGCCCTGCTGCCAGTACTGGCCCACCGAGACCGTCAGGCGATGCCGGAAGTGGCGTTCGTAGTGGCGCCACAGCTGCTGGTCCACGCGCAGGCCGATTTCCACCGAGTGATCCTCGGACGGATTGAAGTAGGGCACGTCGTCGCGGCTGCCGCGGCTGGCGTACAGGCTGCCAAGGCCGTCCAGGAACACGGTGGGCCGCGTCATCAGGCGCTGCTCGATGGCGGTGCTGACGGTATCGCGGCGGTTGCCGTCGTCGTAACGGAACTGGCTGGCGCCCAGGCTCCAGTGGGTACGTTCATCGCGACGATAGTCCGCCGCCAGGGCGATGCTGTCGGCGGTGATGCCCGAGACACGTGCCTGCATCGAGGCATCCGGATCGTTGCGTGCGGCCGTGATGCCGGCATGCCATTGATCGCTGAACTGCCAGCCGAACCCGGCGCTGAGGCCGGTATCGCCGATGTGGTCATTGGCGCGGTTGACGAAGGCTTCGGCATCGGCGTGCCCGTAGCGATAGCGCGTGCCCACGCCGACCCGCAGCGGGTCGATGGTCTGGTCCTGGAAATCCACGCTGCGCCGGTCGGCGAAGGCGACCAGCCGCCAGCGGTCGTCCAGGACCGGCGACTGCACTTCCACGCCGTAACGGCCGTCGTCGTTGCCCAGCGGTGAGGCTCCGCCACCGCCGGAGCTGCGGCCGCCTTCGGCGTAGGCATGCCATTGCCAGCCGCGATGCGCACGCCAGCTGCGGTCCATGCGCTGCACGGAAGGCTGGTTGGGGTAGGCGGCAAGCAGGGTGTCGTGGAGGGGGCGCGCCAGGTCATCGCGCTGGATCTGCACGTAGGCGTCGTACTGGCCCAGCCGCGCCGGGACGTCACGCGGGTCCAGCGTGTTGGCCATGCTGTAGCGCTCCAGCGCCCGGCGTGGCCAGCCGCGCATCAGGTAGATGTTGCCCAGCGAAGACTGCGTGCCGGTGTTGCCCGGCCCGATCTCGACCATCTTCTCCAGGTCATGCTGGGCGGTGGGCAGATCGCCGCTGTAAGCGCGCACCATGGCCAGGTTGAGATCGGCCTCGTAGCGCGGCCAGTTTGCATACGGCGCTTTGGCACCGTTTGCCCAGCGCCAGGCCGGCTCATCGGCCTGCCACTTCTTCAGCAGGGCGATGGCAGTATCAGCCTGCTCGTCTTCCAGATAGGCGTAGGCCAGTTCCGACCGCGCCTGCGGCAGCGACGGATCGGCCTTGAGCGCCGCTTCCAGTACCGGGATCGCCTCGGCGGGATGCTGGGTGGCCATCAGCGAATCGCCAACGGCGGCCAGCAGGTAATTGGGAACGGGGTGCCCCTCGGCGAGCAGGCTGCGGTACTCATCGCGTACCTGTGCATGGCGGCCCAGCCGGTTGAGCAGGATCAGGCGGTCGTAGCGGATTCTCAGCGGGGCCTGCTGCACGGTGGTGCCGTCGCGCTCGAGGTACTGCTGCATCTGCACCAGGGCCGCATCGGCTTCATCCAGGCGGGTGTCCTCGCTGGGGCCGTAGGCCAGGCTCCAGCCCACGAGTTTGGCCAGGTAATTGCCTTCCAGCCGTTCTTTCTGGGCGGCATCGAACAGGTCCGGTCGTGCCAGGTACAGCTGCCAGGCGCGGTGCGCGTTGCCGATGTCGGACAGGGTCAGCACCTGCAGCCGATACAGCAGTTCGTCGTCGGGCGATTGCACCCGGGCCCGCTCGATCGCGGCCAGCGCATCCAGCCAACGGGCCTGGTCACGGTAGTGGCCGATCTCGGCCAACGCATCCGCCCGCGGGTCGGCGGCTGCCGGAGCCGGAGCGGAGAAAGCGAGTGCGGCGCATGCCAGGCCGACGCTGAGCGCCAGCGGCCGATGGTCGTACATGGAACCCCCCTTGGAGCGTCCTTTCAAAAGTGCGTAGCGTCAAAAGTGTGACGCACATCACATGCCAATCGTGCCTGACTGCGCAGTTGTTGCCAAATCGTGAAGACGCGGGTACGACCGATCAGCCCCCGGGTGGAACCCGGAGGGGAGAGGCAAGTCATTGAATTGCTACACGTTCAACCCATGTCGCCGGCATGGAAAGCGCACTCCATCGCGATGAAGCTGTTCAGCCGGCTGGCGGCGCCAGCGGCTCCGAACACTGCCCGGTGCAGCACACCGGGTCAGTTAGCGACACGCTACGTCAGCAGTTGCGCACAACGCGTGTAGATGGACGCGCCAGCGGCGCTTACCACTGGTCTTCGAGCTTCTGCGGTTTGCAGGCGACCCACGAGGCGCACAACAGCACCACCGCGCACAGCACCAGGAAAGCAAACGGCAGGTGCCAGCCGTTGCTGACGGCATGCAGCCAGCCGAACAGGAACGGGCCCAGGCAGCTGAAGGCATAGCCCACGCCCTGCATGAAGCCGGACAACGCGGCAGAGCCGGCGGGCGTGCGGGTACGGAGGTTGATCAGGGTCAGCGCCAGCGGGAAGGTGGACGGCCCGATGCCGAGCAGCACCGCCCACAGCCACGGGGCCTTCATCGGCGCGAACAACAGGCCGGCGAAGGCGATCAGGAACGCGCTGAAGCCGATCAGCACCAGCCCGAACGGGTTGCGCAGGCGCACGGCCAGGGCCGGCATGGTCAGCGACGGCAGCAGGCCGCAGGCCGCGAAGATGGCCACCATGACGCCGCCGAGGGCCGGCGTCGCACCGGCTTCGACCACGATCCGGGGCAGCCAGGTGAACATCGAGTACGTCATCAGCGAGGTCATGCCGAACATCAGCGTCATGCCCCAGGCCAGCGGGGTTTTCCAGACCTTGCCGTGCGGCGCGCTGGACGGATCGTTGGCCGCGCTGATCGTGTCCGGGTGCGGCCGTGCACGCGAGAGCATCAGCCACGGCAGCGCCGCGGCCAGCGACATCAGCGCCCAGATGCCGAGCGACACACGCCAGCCCGCCTGCTGCGCGACCGGGACCGCCAACAGGGCCGGCATCATCGTGCCAATCTGCAACACGGTGATGTAGAGCGTGCTCATGGTGCCCACGCGGTTGGCGAAGTAGCGCTTCACCAGCGGCGGTACCACCACGTTGCCGATGCCCATGCCGGCCAGCGCCACCACCGAGCCGAACAGCAGGCTGCCCACGCCGCCGGCCATCGACCGCAGCAGCAGCCCTACGGTGGCCAGGCTCATGGCCAGCAGGGCGGTCCGTTCCAGGCCCAGGCGACGCGCCACTGCCGGGGTGGTCACGCCGAACAGGGCGAACGCTGCGGTCGGCAGCATGCCAAGCACGCCGGTCATGGTGGTGCCGAAGCCGAAGGTCTGGCCGAGCACATCCAGCAGCGGGGTCAGCGAGGTGACCGCGGTGCGCAGGTTCAACGCGGCCAGCAGGATCGCGGCGAATGCAAGAAGGCGCCCGTGCAGCAGGGACTGGGACGGTGGGGTGGGGTGATTCATCAGCATGTTTCCTGACAGGTGGCGCACTGCGGCCATGCCGGCGCGCGGGTGCAACGGCAGAGACCGGCCAGTGGCCGGCAGCTGCGGGGTAGGGGACTGGGCCGCTGCCGTAAGCAGGGCCAGGACCGGGCATTGTACGGGTTCGATCCCGACAGGTCGCGCAGGGTGGGCGAGGTGATGCGGCGCCGACGCGACAGGCCCGGCCGCGGGCACGATGCCGCGCCGCGCGCAGTGCGAGGCGCTACGTGTGAAAACGCCTTCACAACAAGGGCCACGCGGTCCCCTTCCATGTGCGCTGCGTCAAAAAAATGACTATTTAGGAAAATCCCTACATGCGAGCGGGCAGTTTTCTTACGGGGTGGGTGGGGTTTTTGACGGTTCTCATGTCGCGAATAGCTCTTAAATTGGCGGGCCTCCATAGGGGCGGTCTATAGCGAACGATGGTTCGTGCCAGCCCACGTTCGAGATCCTGCATGCCAAACAACGCACTACCCACCCCGGCTCGCGCCGGTATGCACCGCGCTTCCCGGCGCACCCTGCTCCTGGCCCCGCTGGCCGCCGCCGTCGCATTGATCTGCACGCCGGTGCATGCCCAGCAGCTGCCCGCCCCCGATCAGGAGCTGCTTCGCCAGCAGGAGCGTGAACGCGCCCTGCGCGAGCAGCTTGAAACCCGGCCCGATGCACGTCTGCAGGACGCACCGGTGGCCGCACCGGAGCGGCTGCCCCAGGACGAAGCACCCTGCTTCGTGATCAACCGGATCACCCTGGAAGGCGAGCAGGCCGACCGTTTCCAGTGGGCGTTGCCCGCAGCCAACGTCAAAGGCGATCCGGCGCTCGGCCGCTGCCTGGGCACCACCGGCATCAACGTGGTGATGTCGCGGGTACAGAACGCGATCGTCGAGCGCGGCTACGTCACCACGCGCGTGTTGGCCCAGCCGCAGGACCTCACCACCGGCACGCTGGCACTGACCGTGGTGCCCGGCACGCTCCGCCAGATCCGTTTCGCAGAGGGCACCCATCGCGACGCCACCCTGTGGAACGCGATCCCGGCACGCAGTGGCGACCTGCTCAACCTGCGGGATATCGAACAGGGGCTGGAGAATTTCAAGCGCGTGCCGACCGCCGAGGCCGACATCCAGATCAGCCCGGCCGAAGGCGCCGACGCCGCACCTGGCCAGAGCGACCTGGTGGTGCAGTGGTCGCAGCAACGGCTGGTCCGCTTCAACCTCAGCCTGGACGATTCCGGCAGCAAGGCCACCGGCAAGACCCAGGCCGGTGCGACGATGTCGCTGGACCACGCGCTGCGCCAGAACGACCTGTTCTACGTCAACCTCAACCATGACGTGTTCAGCGGCGGCAAGCGCGGCACCAAGGGCTTCACCTTCCACTACTCCGTGCCCGTCGGCTACTGGCTGTTCGGCGCCACGCGCAGCGGCTACGAGTACGAGCAGACCGTGGCCGGCAACCAGCAGTCGTATCTCTACAGCGGCGAGAGCTACAACGCCGAAGTACGGGCCACGCGCCTGCTGTTCCGCAACGCGAGCAGCAAGACCAGCATGTATCTGCGTGCCTGGGAGCGCGACTCGCGCAACTTCATCGACGACACCGAAATCCTGGTCCAGCGCCGGCGCATGGGCGGCTGGGAGCTCGGCCTGAACCACCGTCACTTCATCGGCCAGGCCACGCTCGATGGCACTGTCGGCTTCCGCCGTGGCACCGGGGCCTTCGGCTCGATCGCAGCGCCCGAGGAGCTGTTCGGTGAAGCCACCTCGCACCCGAAGATCTACTTCGCCGACGCACAGCTCAGCCTCCCGTTCCAGCTCGGCCAGCAGCGCCTGCGCTACACCGGCAGCTGGCGAGCGCAATGGAACCGTGGCGGGCTGGTGCCGCAGGACCGCTTCGCGATCGGCGGCCGCTACACCGTGCGCGGCTTCGATGGCGAGATGTCGCTGATGGGCGAGCGCGGCTGGTTGATCCGCAACGATATCGGCCTGGCCCTGGGCGGCGGGCAGGAATTCTACGTCGGCGCCGATTACGGCCATGTCGGCGGCAGCGCCACGCAATGGCAGGTAGGCAACGACCTGGCGGGCAGCGTGATCGGCCTGCGTGGGTCGTATCGCGGCCTGTACTGGGACGGCTTCGTCGGCGCCCCGCTGAAGAAGCCCTCTGGTTTCCAGAACGCCTACACCGTCACCGGATTCACCCTGAGCTGGTCGTTCTGATTTCAGTGCGGGCGCGTTCGCGCCGCACCGACCGCACGCATACAAAGGAATTGTCATGAACAAGCATCTGTACCGCCTCGTGTTCAACCACGCCCTCATGCTCTGGCAGGTCGCCGCGGAGATCACCCCGCGCCCCGGCGGCGCCGGTACCGGGCAGGATGGCGATCGCACGGCGGCACTGCGCCCGATGGCGTTCGCGCTGTGGGTGATGATGGGCTGGGTAGGCGTAACCGGCCTGGCGGCGGCGCAGGTGGTCGCGGACCCGAATGCCCCCGGGAACCAGCGCCCGACCGTGCTGGAAACCGCCAACGGCACGCCGCAGATCAATATCCAGACGCCGAGTGCCGCCGGTGTTTCGCGCAATACCTACCAGCGCTTCGACGTTGACCAGCAGGGCGCCATCCTCAACAACTCACGCGGCAATACGCAGTCGCAGCTCGGTGGCTGGGTGCAGGGCAATCCCTGGTTGGCCGGCGGCACCGCACGGGTGATCCTCAACGAGGTCAATGGCGCCAACCCGAGCCAGCTGCGCGGCTATGTGGAAGTGGCCGGCGACCGCGCGCAGGTGGTGATCGCCAACCCGGCCGGCATCGATTGCGATGGCTGCGGCTTCATCAACGCCAACCGCATCACCTTGACCACCGGCACCCCGATGTTCAATGGCGGTGCGCTGGAGGGATACCGCGTGCAGGGCGGAGCGATCCACATCTTCGGTGCCGGCATGGATGCCAGCCGGGTCGACTACACCGATCTGATCGCACGCTCGGTGCAGCTCAATGCGGGCCTGTGGGCACAGCAGCTGCAGGTCACCACCGGCGCGAACACGGTGAGCGCCGATCTGGGCCGCGTGCAGGCGCAGGCCGCCGAAGGCAATGCGCCGCAGTACGCGCTCGATGTGGCCCAGCTGGGCGGCATGTACGCCAACAAGATCCTGCTGATGGGCACCGAGCACGGCGTGGGCGTGCGCAACGCGGGCAACCTCGGGGCGCAGACCGGCGAACTGGTCGTGACTGTCGATGGCCGGCTGGAAAACACCGGCAAACTGCAGGCGCGCGACGATACGCGTATCGCTGCCAGCGGCGGTGTGCGCAACGAAGGGCTGGTCAGTGCCGGGCGTGAACTGAACCTGCGCACCGGTCAGGATCTGGACAACACGGGTGGCCAGCTCAATGGTACCCGTCTGGATCTGGAGGCGGCGTCGCTGGTCAACCGCGGCGGCAGCATCGAACAGGCTGGCGTGCAGGCCCTGGCGGTGCAGAGCGGGCGCCTGCAGAACCGTGACAAGGGCAGCATCGGCGCACTGGCCCGGCAGGACGGTACGGCGCCGACCTCACCGGGCGATGGCGACGGCACGGGCAGCCCGGGCACGGGAACCGGCAACGGCAACGGTGGCACCGATGGCAGCACCCCGGGCTCGACACCGCCGGCCACCGCGCCGCTCGCACAGGGCCGCGTGGTGATTGCCGGCGTGCTCGACAACGATGCCGGCGCGGTCCTTGCCGGGGGTGATATCGATCTGCGCGCGGGCGATGTGGACAACGACGGCGGTCGCCTCGGGGTGCGCGACCTGGCCGTGGAGGGGGGCGGCCTGTCCAACCGGCAGGGCGAGCTGACCACGGGGCGCGACCTGCTTGTGCAGGGCCAGGCGCTGAACAACGACGCCGGCGTCATGAACGTCGGCGGCGCGCTTGATGCGCGCACCGCGCAGCTGTCCAACCGCAGCGGCACGATCGCCCACAGCGGCAGCGCACCTGCGCAGCTGCAGGTGGCGGGCACGTTCGACAACACCGGCGGCAGTCTCGCCAGCAACGCTGCCGCGCTGGCACTGACCAGCGCGGTGCTGGTGAACACCGATGGCAAGCTGATGCACGCCGGCAGCGACGGCCTGCAGCTCACCACCGGCATGCTGGACGGCCAGCGCGGCGAGATCGCCACGGCCGGCACACTTACCCTGCGCGCAGGGACGGTCGATCACCGCCAGGCGGAACTGCAGGCCGGCAGGCTCGATGTCCAGGTCGATACGCTCGACAACCGTGGCGGCCAGCTGCTGGCCACGGGCAGCGAGGGCAACCGTATCGGGGCGACGAGTGCACTGGACAACGACGGCGGCACGCTCGCCAGCAACGGCGATCTGGCCATCGATACCACCTTGCTGCGCAACGCGGGCGGCCAGGTGCAGCAGGCCGGCAGCGGCCGTTTGGATATCAACGCCACAACGCTGGCCGGGGCGGGCGGCAAACTGCTGAGCAATGGCGCGCTGCAGCTGCAGGGGCAGGCGATTGATGTCTCCGGTGGCATCACCTCGGCGGCGCGCATGGCGATCGATGCCGGGCAGCTGGACAACCGTCGTGGCGAACTGATCGCCACCGGCACCGACGCGCTGGCCCTGCGGGTGACCAACGCGCTGCTCAACGACAACGGCCAGATCATCGGCAACGGTGCGCTCGCCGTACAGGCCGGGAGCCTGGCCAACCGCGACGGCAAATTGCTGGCGGCAGGTGAGGCGGCCTCCACGCTGCAGGTGAGCGGCGCGATCGACAACCAGCGCGGGACGCTGGCCAGCGCCGGTGATCTGAGCCTTCGGGCCGGCCAGCTGGACAACCAGGCCGGCACGGTCCAGGCGGCCGGCGACCGTGCATTGCAGCTGGGCGTGGACGGCTTGCTCGACAATCGCCAGGGCGGCCTGGTTGCCTCCGGCGGTGCGCAGCAGCTGCGCGCCGGCAGCCTCGACAACCGCGGCGGCACCGTCAACGCGGGCGATACGCTGGACGTGGCGGTCGCCCACACCCTCGACAACAGCGCCGGCATCCTCGCCGCCGAGCAAACGCTGCAGGTGCAGGCCGGCCGCATCGTCAACCGTGACGCCGGCACGCTGGCCTCGGTCGAGGGGGATGTCACGCTCGACAGTGCAACCGATATCGACAACACCGCCGGTGTGATCCAGGCCGAACGTGCGCTCTCGGTCGCCAGCCAGGGACTGGCCAACGTGCGCGGCACCCTGGCCGGTGCATCCCTCGCACTGGACACCGGCCTGGGCAGCGTGGACAACAGCGAGGGCATCCTCGCCGCCACCGCCGGCACGCTGGATGTCCGCAGTGGTGCGCTGGAGAACCGCGCTGGCCTGCTGCAGTCCAGTGCGGCGATGCGCATCGATACCCACGGCCAGCGGCTGGGCAATACCGACGCGGGCGCGCGCGGTGGCATCGTCAGCGGTGCCGGGCTGACCCTGCGTGCCGGTGAGCTGGACAATCGTGCCGGCCTTGTCCAGGCGCAGACGGCGCTGGACGCGCGGCTGGCCACGCTGGACAACCGCAGCGGCGGGCAGGTGGGCAGCGGGGCCTCGTTGCTGCTGCAGGCGCAGCGCGTGGACAACAGCGGCGGCCGCCTGCAGGCGAGCGAGAATCTGACGCTGGATCTGAGCGGTGAGCTGGTCAACCAGGCCGGCCTGGCCGTGGCCAGTGGCGATCTGGTCGCCCATGCCGCGCGCATCGACAACCGCGCCACCGCTGGCGGCAGCACTGCACTTGGCCTGCAGGGTCGCAACGTGGATCTCGCCGCCGCGCAGATCGACAACAGCGCCGGCATGATCGCCGCCGACAAGCTCATCGCGCTGCAGGCCGGCGATGCACTGTTCAACCAGCAGGGGCTGGTGTCTTCGGCGGGCAGCCTGGACGTGCGCGCCGGCCAGGTCGGCAACGCCGATGGCACGCTGCTGTCGGCGGGCAACCAGACGCTGCATGCCAGCGCACTCAATGGCACCGGCCGGGTGCTGTCGCAGGGCGACCTGGTGCTGGCCCTGCAGCAGGATTACCGCAACGATGGCCAGATCACCGCCAATGGCAAGGCCACGGTCTCCACGCAGGGGCTGTGGACCAACGCGGGCAAGGTGCAGGCCGGCGATCTGGACCTGCACGCCGGCCAGATCGACAACCTGGCCACTGGCGAGATCAGCGGCATCCGCACCCAGGTGCGCGCCGATGGCGTGCTCGGCAACCGCGGGCTGATCGACGGCG
The DNA here is from genome assembly GCF_030128875.1 of Stenotrophomonas sp. BIO128-Bstrain. Classification (NCBI taxonomy): domain Bacteria; kingdom Pseudomonadati; phylum Pseudomonadota; class Gammaproteobacteria; order Lysobacterales; family Lysobacteraceae; genus Stenotrophomonas; species Stenotrophomonas sp. BIO128-Bstrain. The sequence continues at coordinate 869,402 of NZ_CP124620.1, forward strand.
TGGATACCCGCGTCGATGCCGATGTGATCCTCAACGTAGGCACCGGCCGCATCTACGGCGACCGCCTGTCGATCGGTGCCACCACCCTGGTCAACAGTGATGAAACGCTGGAGGGCGTCACCCGCGCAGCCACCATTGCTGCGCGTGAGCGCCTGGACATCGGCGCCGGCAACGTGGTCAACCGCGAGCAGGCGCTGATCTTCAGTGCCGGCGGTGGCGAGAGCGCACTCAACATCGGCGGTGCGCTGGATGCGCAGGGCCATGCAGTCGGTCGCGCCGGCTCGGTGCACAACGCCAGCGCGACCATCGAGTCGCTGGGTGGCTTGAGTATCGATGCCACGCGCCTGCTCAACAGCAACGAGCATTTCGCCACCTCTGAAGTGATGGTGGTGGGCCCGACCAAGAAGCTGTACATCCAGCCCAAGGGCACGCCCGGCATGCATGATGCCAGCGAGTTCACCTGGTCCAGCTGGAGCCGTGCCGGCAAGTACTGGTGGAAGAACGGCAACGGCGACGTCAAGGACTGGACCCAGTACGACGTCACCCACACCGAGTACGAAACCCAGGTCACCTCCAGCGCGCCGGGTCGCATCATTTCCGGCGGCAACATGACGCTGCGTGGCGATGAGCTGATCAACGACAAGAGCCAGATCCTGGCCGGCGGCGCGTTGCTGGGCGATCTCGGCAACCTCCGCAACATCGACGCATTCGGCGAGTACCGGGTGCACGAGGAAGGCACCAGCCAATACACCTACAGTCGCTGGCGCGGTGGTTTCAAGCGCTATCACGAGCGCAAGTGGGACCGGAAGATCGCCTATCGCCCGGCCGATGAAGTGCGCACCATCAATCTGGGCATGACCCGGACGGCCGAGCACACCCGCGATGGTGGCACCGGCTACCAGGTGGGCGGGGTCAGCACCGGTTCCGTCGGTGGGCAGGTCGGGGGCGCGGCCGATGCCGGTGCCGTGGGTGGGCAGCGCCAGGTGACGGAAGTCAGCGCCAGCGTGGCCTCGCTGGCCGGTCCCGACAGCACGGCGGGCACCGGTGCGCAGGGCGCGGCGGGCAACCAGCCGACCGTGATCCGCACCATCGGCGTGGAGGCCGAACTGCCGCAGAGCAGCCTGTTCCAGAGCGGGCCGAATGCCGGCCAATACCTGGTCGAAACCGATCCGCGTTTTGCCGATTACCGCAACTGGCTCGGTTCGGAGTACCTGCTGCAGAAGATGGGCGTGGACCCGGCCAACGTGCAGAAGCGGTTGGGCGATGGGTTCTACGAACAGAAGCTGGTCCGCGATCAGGTCGCCCAGCTCACCGGCCGCCGCTTCCTGGATGGCTATGCCGACGATGAAGCGCAATACCGCGCGCTGCTCGACAATGCGGCCACCATCGCCGACGCATGGGGCCTGCGCCCCGGCGTGGCGCTGACCCCGGCACAGATGGCCCAGCTCACCAGCGACATCGTCTGGCTGGTCGAGCAGCGCGTCACCCTGGCCGATGGCAGCACCACCACCGCACTGGTTCCGCAGGTGTATGTGCGCGTGCGCCCCGGCGATATCGACGGCACCGGCACGCTGCTGGCCGGCCGCTCGGTGGAGCTGAACCTGCGCGGCGATCTGGTCAACAGTGGCACCATCGCTGGCCGCACCGCGGTGAAGATCGACGCGCAGAACCTGCGCAACCTGGATGGCCGCATCAGCGGTGATGCGGTCAGCGCCAACGCGCGTACCGATCTGGACAACCTCGGCGGCCTGATCGATGCGCGCAGCGTGCTGGTCGCCAGTGCCGGCCGCGATCTCAACATGGTCACCACCACCCGCAGCGGTCAGAACACCGCGGGGTTGAGCGACTTCAGCCGGACCAACATCGACCGCGTGGCCGGGTTGTTCGTGAGTGAGGCTGGTGGCACGCTGCTGGCGAGCGCGGTGCGTGATGTTCGTCTTGACGGAGCCGAGATCGTCAACGCGGGCTCCGGTGGGCAAACGGTGATCGCCGCCGGCCGCGACCTGTCACTGGGCACCGTACGGGAGGCGCGGCAGGAGAACAACGTGCGCAATGCCGACAATTATCTGCGCAGCGGGTACAACCGTGGCGTTGGTACCAATGTCCGGACTGTCGGCGATGTCCAGCTGCAGGCAGGTCGGGACATGGAGTTGCAGGCAGCGACGGTCAACAGCGCCGAGGGTGCCCTGGTCGCGGTGGCGAGCGGCAACCTCAACATCGGGGTGTCCGAAGACAGTTACAACTGGAGCGAGGGTCGAAAGCACCGGCATAGCGGCCTGCTCAACACCACGACCCGCACCACCCGCGACAGCCTCGATGAAACCGTTGCTCAGGGCAGCACGGTTGGCGGGAACACAGTGGCCATCCAAGGACGCAACGTCACCGTCACCGGCAGCGATGTGATCTCCGATGTCGGCACCACGATTGCCGCCGACCAGGATCTGGTGATCCAGGCCGCTCGCGAATCGGCGACGGAAAGCCACTTCAAGAAGAAGGAGCAGAGTGGCCTGATCTACAACGGTGGCGCTGCGATCACGGCCGGCACGCAGATGCAGAGCGACGACAACAAGGCCACGCGCAACACCGCGGCGGGGTCGACCGTCGGCTCGCTCGCAGGCGATGTCGTGCTGCTGGCGGGCGGGGCGTATCGCCAGATTGGCAGTGACGTCCTCGCGCCGGAGGGCGATGTGGACATCCACGCGCGTGAGGTCGCGATTCTGGAGGGCCGCGAAACGCAGACGACGGCGCAGGAGAGCAAGTTCAGGCAGGCCGGTCTCACTGTTGCGGTCACTGCGCCGGTGATCACTGCACTGCAGACCGCCGGCAACATGGCAAGTGCGACCAGCAAGACCTCTGACTGGCGTAAGCAGGCGATGGGTGCTGCGACAGCAGCGGGTGCGGTGAAGGAAGGCGTCGATGCGGTCGGCGCGGATCCTGGCGCGGCTGGCGGGTTGAACATTTCCATCACCGTGGGGGCCAGCAAGAGCGACAGCCGGACGACAACGCAGAGCGACACGGCGGCAGCGTCATCGATCCGGGCCGGCGGCGACGTCCGTATCAGTGCCACGGGCGCTGGCAACGCGTCGGATATCACGATTCAGGGCAGTGACGTAACGGCAGACGGCAACATCCGCCTCAAGGCGGACGGAGACGTCGCGCTTCTTGCGTCCCGTGACGTGATCGAAATGGAGCGCAAGAGCAGCAGCGCCAGTGGCGGCGTAGGCGTGGCCATCGCTGTGGGCTCGGGCGGTGCCAGCGCCGGCATCACGGCCAATGCCAGTGCTTCGCGGGGCAGCGGCAAGGGCGAGGACGTCTACTGGAACACTACGCACCTGACTGCAGGAGAGTCGTTGGTCATCGAATCGGGCGGCGACACCACGCTGCGTGGCGCGGTAGTTTCAGGTGAGCAGGTGGCAATGAACGTCGGTGGCAACCTGGCGGTGGAGAGTCTGCAGGATACCCACAGCTTCCACAGCAAGGACAGAACCGTCGGGGGCAGCGTCACTTTTGGTGCGGGTTTCAGTGGCAGTGCCTACATGCTCAACCAGAAGAGCGACAGTGAATTTGCCAGTGTCACCGAGCAGTCGGCCATTCGTGCGGGTGACGGCGGCTTCCAGATCAATGTGGATGGGACGACACAGCTTGTCGGTGGTGCAATCAGCTCCAGCGATGCAGCAATTGATGCCGGCAGGAATCGACTTCAGACAGCTGCACTGGTTGTCAGCGACATAGAGAACGCTTCGAGCGCGAAGGCCAGTAGCGGCGGAATCGGCGTCACCGATGAAACCTTCTCCGGCTTGTACGGCGCCACCAAGACGATCATCGGCAACAAGCTGATCCATGGCGACGCCAGTGACGGCTCGCAGGGGACAACCCGTGCGGCGATCAGCGATGGCGCTGTATTGATCACGGATGATGAGCTCCAGCGCGCGCTGACTGGCAAGGGGGCAGAACAACAGGTGGCCGGGCTGAATCGCGACACGCTGAACGCCCATCAATCTGCCGCGCTGATCGATCTTGAACGTCTCGAGGAGCGTGCCGCTGCGGAGCACGCGATCACCGGCGAAGCCTTCCGCCAAGGCACTGCGTGGACGACGGATCTGGTGCATAAAGCAGCGACGGAGCAAAGTCGCATTGTCCTGCAGACCTGTGAAGCGGTCGGGACCAACTGCCGTCAGACCGAACTGGCGTTGGAGGATGTCCAGGCCATTGACGGCAAGCTGTACATCTTCAACAACGGCATTTTCAACGCTGAGCCCTACGCGCTTGCCACAGGTGCGAAGCAGAACACCAATGAAGCTAACGCGTCCGGGGTGTATTACATCCTGAACCCTTACACTGGCAACAAGGTGGCCGAAGGGCTGTATGCGATGTACGACAAAGCCAATGGCATCCTGGGCAGCCTTACGGGCGTCATGCTGCCTGTGACGGCCGCATCGCAGACCAACATTGCGCTGCTGAAGCGTGCCAGGGAGGAGGGATGGGAGTTCAATGCCGTCAATCACAGCCGCGGCAGCATGACCTTCACCAATGCGATGTTGCAGCTTCGAGGCGACGACCAGAAGATGTTCCCCATCGGCTACATCCTCTACAACGGGGCTGCAGCTAATGCACAGCAAGCACAGGGGTTGGTCGAGTTGATTGGTGACGCCAGGGGAGAGGTATGGCAGAACACCCATCCGACGGACATCGTCGGCAGCTGGCGCGTCATTCTTGGCGGAAACCCGGCGACTTCCGAGAAGAATCAGGGCAGCTTCCCGGGGTCGCACAGTGCCTACGTGGGTTACCTGCCCGCGGACGGTACGGAGCTGCGGTCCATCACGGACAAGGTGTGGGGCATCGGTAAAATCAATCAACCTGTCAGGCAGGTCCCCAAACATGAGGCTGAAAAACGATGATCAGGAAGTACACCTCGATGCTGGCGGCGGCCGCGCTTATCACCGTTGCCGGATGTGCCGCGGCACCTGCGGCGCCGGGCCGGGTGGCCAAAACGGACATTGGACCCGTTCCGGCGGGTTCCGTTCGCGTCATGCCCACCAAACAGCACTGGCGTAAGGCAGGTGCCAGCAAAGCCGACGCAGACCAGGCTCGGCAGCAATGCAGCCAGGAGATGCGGAACAATGAAGAGTACGCCGGGCTGCTGAAGGAGAGCTCGGTGATTACCAAGATCTGGCACGCTGATCGCACCGCTGCGCAGAAAAAGCGGCACAAGGAAATTGGCACGCGGCTGAGTCAGCTGAGTGACGCGTGCATGACCGGGAAAGGATTCGAGTTCGTGCCTGGTGGGTTCCCGGTGGACTGAGTGCGGTGACCAGGATGCTGCTTTCCCCATGCCGTTCATCTCCCGCGATCATTTCGCTTTGCGCATCTGTCGCACAATGACCGTGCTGGCCGTGCTGACGGGCGTGACCGCTTGCGGCGCAGGCGGGTTGTGGATGAATGGCAATCCCGCTGCGACCCGGCACCTCAGCCCGCCGGGCCACGAGTGGACCCGGCCGGATGCGAGCGTCCTGGTACGCGACATGGATTGGCAGGCGTGCGGTGGCCAACGAAGTGGGAACATTTCGGCAGACCGGCGAGGGGCTACTCCTCAAGAGGATGCCGAGCTTTCGCGCGAGAAACTCTACGCTGCGCAACGTTGCATGTTGGGAAAGGAGTATCACTACATCGGTTCCTGCGAAGGCGATATTCCAGGCCGCTATCCCGCTTGCCAGTCCGGTTCGGGGAGATTGCTGCATGATTGAGCCGTCTGCGCAACGACAGCTCAGAGCGGCTGGAGCTGCATTGGCAGTCGCGTTGCTGTCCGGTTGCGTGATTGGCAATGGCCGCATCTGTGGGCCGCAGACACCGATGATCTACTGCGATAAAGCGGCGTATGAGCGGCTGGCCAACCCACCTTCATTGATGGAAAGCTGGCAGCACCCGTCCAATACACCTGAAGCGCGTCAGCTCGACTGGGTGTCCTGCGGGGGGACGGAGAAGGGGAGCTATGCGGTGGTGCCAGGCACTACAGGTGCTGAGACGGCCGCGCGCTCCGGTGCGAAATTCGATCAGATTCAACGTTGCATGATGGGTAGACAGTATCAGTACACCGGTACCTGCCAGGGTGAGATTCCCAGTCGTTTCCCTGCATGCCAGCGCGCGGAGGGGGCCGTGCCGCAGCGCTGATGCGCCGAGGCGTATGCGGTCCTCCATCCAGTGCGTATCACTATCCTTGGGAGCCAGAACATGCAGTCATTCTTTCGTCCACTATCTGGATCGTCTGCCCGCCTCGCGCTTGGTTTGACTCTCCTGGGCATCGCCGGCGCAGCGTGCGCTGATCCTGAGCTGCCCGAAGCGCCGCAGTCTGCACAAGCAGTGCGATGCGCGGCCTTCTACATTGATGTTCCCTCGGCAGGCAATCCCGTGGCCAACCTCATGCTGGGCTCGGTGGTGAGCAAGGCTGCATGGATGGATCAGTTGAAAGCGCTCATGGCCCGGGGTGCCGAGCCACCGATGACCCGCCTGGTCGTCGCCGGTGAGAGCGAAGATGTCACACGAAAAGCAGTCCAGTCGGCGCTCGGCAGCTTCAAGCAGCAGCGCCTTTCCTATCTGACCCTCACGGTCGCAGGCCAGTCGCCGAAGATGCAAGGGCTGCAACGCAGCGCCGAGCAGCTTGGCATCACTTTCCGCGCGGCGACCCCTGAACGCTCGGCCGCATCACCCGAGGCACGGGCGGATGCGTATCTTCGGGGCGTGTGTGATTGAGCTGCACCCACGCCGTCACCGCCCTGTGCCTGGCCCTCAGCCTCAGCGTCTGCGGCATCGGCGGCATGTGGATGAATGGTGATCCATCGGTCGGCCGTATCCTCGTGCCACCGCGGGATACCTGGGAGAAGCCAGGCAACGGTGGCGCGGCCCGCGATGCCGATTGGCGCGATTGTGGCGGGGCCGCCAATGGCGTTTACCACGTCTCCACGCCGGAGGGTTCCAGCGCGGCGGCGATCCAGCAGGCCCTGGGCCCCAGACACAAAAAAACCCGGAGGACAGTGATGTCTTCCAGGCTTGATTGTGACCATCAGATGGTCGGGGAGACAGGATTCGAACCTGCGACCTCTACGTCCCGAACGTAGCGCTCTACCAGACTGAGCTACACCCCGTAAGGAGCCGCCTATTGTATCGATCCCGCCGGTCGGCGGCAAGGGGGGATCGCGTTTTTCACCTTCGGTGCCGTGTTGCCACGGCCCTTGATAAAGAAGCCTGGAAACGTGTTCCCAGGCTTCAATACGACCACCGGAGTGGTCGGGGAGACAGGATTCGAACCTGCGACCTCTACGTCCCGAACGTAGCGCTCTACCAGACTGAGCTACACCCCGAAGGAGCCGACAAGGATACGGTGTGAAGACCCGATCGGCAACCTTTTTTTAGCCTTCTTCGTGATCCGTACGGCTCTGCTCGCGGGCTTCGAACCACATGCCGTTGAGAATGGCCACGACCGAGGCCAGCCCTGCACCCAGAATCCAAGCGAAGTACCACATGGTAAGTCTCCTATGGCGCCGTGGGGCGCATCAGTAAGCGTTGGGGTTGTCGCTCATGTCTTCGGCCGTGGTCTTGCCCTTCATCACGCGGTAGACCCAGGAGGTGTAGGCGATGATGATCGGCAGGAAGATGGCCGTGGCGATGAGCATGATCCCCAGGGTCAGGTGGCTGGACGAGCTGTCCCAGACGGTCAGGCTGGAGCCCGGCTGGCTGGAGGAGGGCAGCAGGAACGGGAAGATTGCAAAGCCGACGGTCAGGATGATGCCGGTGATCGAGGCCCCCGAGGCCACGAAGGCCAGGCCGCCACGGCGGGCCCGCAGCAGTACCGCGCTGGCCAGCGCACCCACCAGCCCGAGGATCGGGGCCAGCAGGGTCAGCGGCATGCTCTGGTAGTTGCGCAGCCAGCCACCGGCCACCGCACCGACGGCAGCGGTCTTGAGCAGCGGGTTGGTCGGGCCATCGGTGACCACCTGCGAGGTGATCTGGTAGCCCGGCAGGCCGAAGGCCACCCAGACGCCGGCCAGGGCGAACAGCACGAAGGTCAGCACCGCCGCGACGCTGCCATAGCGGGCCGAGCGCTCGGCCACCGGGCCGTCGGTCTTGAGCACCAGCATCGCCGCACCATGCGAGACCACCATGGCCACGCTCACCAGGCCGGCCACCAGGGCGAACGGGTTGAGCAGGCCGATCAGGGTGCCGGTGTAGAAGATGCGCATGCTGTCATCGAAGTGGAACGGCACGCCGACCAGCACGTTGCCCACCGCCACGCCGGCGATCAGTGCCGGCAGCAGCCCGCCGACGAACAGCGCACGGTCCCAGTTCTCACGCCAGCGCTTGCTGGGCATCTTGCTGCGGTACTTGAAGGCGACCGGGCGCAGGATCAGCCCGAACAGCATCAGGAACACCGCCAGGTAGAAGCCGGAGAAACTGACCGCGTACAGCGGCGGCCAGGCGGCGAAGATCGCACCGCCACCCAGCACCAGCCACACCTGGTTGCCTTCCCACACCGGGCCGACGGTGTTGATAACCAGCCGGCGTTCGTCATCGGTCCGGGCCACGAACGGCAGCAATGTGCCCACGCCGAGGTCGAAACCGTCCATCACCGCCCAGGCGATCAGCAGGATGCCGAGCAGCAGCCACCAGATCACGCGGAGCGTGGTGTAATCGAGTCCAATGAATTCCATCTGGGTTCTCCTGCCTTACGCCCGACCGTGGGTCGGCGCAGCGGCATTGGGGGAAAGGGACGTGGCTGCAGCCTGCAGCGACGGCAGGATGTCGTCCGGGCCCTTGCGGATCGCCTTGAGCATCAGCTTGACTTCGATGACCAGCAGCACCGTGTACAGCCCGGTGAACACCGCCAGCGTGGTCAGGATTTCATGCAGGGCCAGGCCCGAGGCGGCGTAGAAGGTCGGCAGCACGCCGTCCACCGCCCACGGCTGGCGGCCGTACTCGGCCACGAACCAACCGCATTCGATCGCGATCCACGGTGCCGGCAGCGACCACAGGGCGAGCTTGAGGAACCAGCGCTTGTCCTGGAAGTTGTGGCGGCACGAGTAGTAGAAGGCCAGCGCGAAGAAGGCGATCAGATAGAAGCCCAGCCCGGCCATGATGCGGAAGGTCCAGAATAGCGGGGCGACCCGCGGCACGGTGTCCATCGCGGCCTTGGAGATTTCTTCCGGGGTGGCGTTGAGGATGTCCTCGCGGTAGCGCTTGAGCAGCAGGCCGTGGCCCAGATCCTGCCAATGACGGTCGAACATCTCACGCGCTTCGGCGTCGTTCTTGTCCTTGCGCACGCGTTCCAGCGCGCCGTAGGCCAGCTGGCCACCCCGCACGCGGTGCTCGGCACGTTCCACCAGCTCCAGGATGCCCGGGATCGGCTGGTTCAGCGAACGGGTGGCGATCAGGCCCATCAGGTAGGGGATCTTGATCGCGTAATCGTTCTGCTGGGTGGTCTGGTTCGGAATGCCGAAGGCGGTGAAGTCGGCCGGGGCACGCTCGGTTTCCCACATCGCTTCGATCGCGGCCAGCTTCATCTTCTGGTGTTCGCTGGCGGCATAGCCGCTTTCATCACCCAGCACCACCACCGACAGCGAGGAGAGCAGGCCGAAGGCGGCCGCCACCGCGAAGGAGCGACGGGCCATGTCCTTGTGCTTGTTGCGCAGCAGGAACAGGGCGCTGATCGACATCACGAACACCGCGCCGGTCACGTAGCCGGCGCTGACCGTATGCACGAACTTGGCCTGCGCCACCGGGTTGAACAGCACGGCGGCGAAATCCACCACCTCCATGCGCATCGTTTCCGGATTGAAGATCGCGCCGGTCGGGTTCTGCATCCAGCCGTTGGCGATCAGGATCCACACCGCCGAGAGGTTGGTGCCCAGGGCCATCAGCCAGGTCACGGTGAGGTGCTTGACCGGGCTCAGGCGCTTCCAGCCGAAGAAGAACAGACCGATGAAGGTCGCTTCCAGGAAGAACGCCATCAGGCCTTCGATCGCCAGCGGTGCGCCGAAGATGTCGCCGACGTAATGGCTGTAGTACGACCAGTTCATGCCGAACTGGAACTCCATCACGATGCCGGTGGCGACGCCGATGGCGAAGTTGATGCCGAACAACGTGCCCCAGAACAGCGTCATCTGGCGCCAGACCTGTTTGCGGGTCATGACGTAGACGCTCTCCATGATGGCCACCATGAACGACAGGCCAAGCGTGAGGGGAACGAAAAGGAAGTGGTACATCGCGGTCAGAGCGAATTGCAGCCGCGACAGTTCTACGACTGTCTGATCAATCATGGCCTGGCTACCTCGTTGGGTTTTGCCGTTTCAGGTGGCGGGAAGGGGGGTCTACGGGGTGAATTCTGTGACCAGCAACTTCAAACAGCCTTGATTCAGATCAATGTACAAACGCACTCGCACGGGGATCGTATGCCATCCCGCCCCTGCGACCGCTGGCCGCACGGGGGCGGGGCCAGCACCTACTACAATCGACGGAACCTCCCTGTGGCCGCCAGTGACTTGTTTTGAGCATACCCCCCGACGCGTCGATTGTTGAGACAACCGCCCTGCGCCGGCAGCGCCTGCACTGGCTGGGCGGGCTGGCCGCCGCCGCGCGCGGCAAGCAACGCCTGGCGGCGATCTGCATCTGCCTGTCCGGCGCGCTGCTGATCGGCCAGGCGGCCGCCATTGCGTGGCTGATCCAGGCCGTGCTGGTCGATCACCGCCCGCTGGCCGAGGCCACCCCCGTCCTGCTGGGGCTGCTTGCGGTGCTCGGGATCCGCACCCTGCTGGGCAGCGTGACCCAGGCCGCCGCCGGGGACGTCGCCGATGCCGCGCGGCTGGCCCTGCGTGAACGGGTGTACCAGCGGCTGCTCGGCCGCGGTCCGCTGTGGCTGCGCCAGCAGCGCACCGGTGAGCTCGGCGAGCTGATGTTGGCCCATGCCGATGCGATCGAGAATTATTACGCCGGGTACCAGCCGGTTCGTATCGAAGTGGTGGTGGTGCCGCTGCTGATCGCGATCGCGGTGGCCTGGACCGATTGGGTGATCGCGCTGATCCTGCTGTTCACCGCGCCGCTGGTGCCGTTCTTCATGATGCTGGTCGGCTGGGGCGCTGAAGCGGCCGGGCGCGCACAGCTGGGCGAACTGGCGCGGATGAGTGGCCACTTCGCTGATCGCATCAAAGGGCTGGGCCTGCTGCGCCTGTACGGGCGCGGCGAGGCCGAGCTGGACGGTGTGGCCAGCGCGGCCGAAGGGGTGCGTGAGCGCACCCTGAAAGTGCTGCGGATCGCTTTCCTCTCTTCGACGGTGCTGGAGTTCTTCGCGTCGGTGAGCGTCGCGATGGTCGCGTTGTACCTGGGCCTGAGCTACCTGGGCCTGATGTCGCTGCATGCGCAGGTGCCGACCCTGGGCGTGGGCATGTTCTGCCTGCTGCTGGCACCGGAGTTCTACGCGCCGCTGCGGCGATTGGCCGCGCACTATCACGACCGCGCCAATGCGCTCGCCGCCGCGGCGGAAGTGGAGCGCCTGCTTGGCGAGCTGCCTGCCGCAGCCGTTGTCGATGACGCACCGCCCGCCACCGCGCGCGCGCCGGAGCTGTTGGAACAGCACGCGCCCCCGGTGGTGGTACGCGACGTGAGCCTGCGCCCGCTCGGTGCGCACCACGATGTGGTGCAGCACCTTTCGTTCCAGATCGAGCCGGGGCAACGCGTGGCGCTGGTCGGGCCCAGTGGCAGCGGCAAGAGCACGCTGCTGGAAGCGCTGGCCGGGTGGCTGCCACCGCGCGAGGGCAGCATCGTGCTGCGCCCCGGGCTGGAAGTGGGCTATGCCGGTCAGCGCCCGTATCTGTTCCACGGCACCATCGCCGACAACCTGCGCCTGGCCGCGCCGGGCGCGACCGACGCGCATCTGCACGCGGTGGCCGAGGCGGCGCAGGTGATGCGCTTCGCCGCCGCGTTGCCGCTGGGGCTGGACACGGTGATCGGCGAGCGCGGCTTCGGCTTGTCCGGCGGCGAGGCGCGCCGGATCGGATTGGCGCGGCTGTTGCTGCGCGATCCACACCTGCTGCTGCTTGACGAGCCGACCGCCTTCCTCGATCCGGAGACCGAAGCCGATCTGCTGCGCACCCTGGCTGCCTTCGCGCGTGGGCGCAGCGTGGTGATCGCCACCCACAGCGAAACCGCCATGCGGTGGGCCGACACCCGCCTGACATTGACCGCCGGCGGTGCACGCCTGGCCTCGGAGGTGTCGCCATGAAGGCTGCCCGGATCGATTCGCTGAAGGGGGTGTTCGCCCGGCACCGCGGCCGGCTGCTGCTGACCGTGCTGCTGCTGTGGACCACGATGCTGGCCGGCACTGCGTTGCTCGGGCTGTCCGGCGGGTTCCTGACCGCCGCCGCCTTGGCCGGGGCCGCCGGGCTCGGCAATGGCTTCAACTTCTTCTCGCCCTCAGCGGGCATCCGCGGGCTGACCATGGCGCGGATCGTGTCGCGCTACTTCGAAAAGCTGGTGGGCCACGATGTCACCCTGCGCATCGCCCGCGACCTGCGCGTGTGGTTCTTCCGTCGCGCGCTGCCGCTGGCGCCGGCACGGTTGGCAGGGGTGCGCACCGGTGAACTGCTGGCGCGGCTGATGTCCGATATCGGCGAGGTCGACGGTCTGCTGGTGCGCGCGATCGGCCCGCTGCTGGCGCTCGGTGGCATCTCGCTGGTCGCGGTGGTAGCGGCCGGCATCATCTATCCGCCGGCGGCCGGTCTGCTGGCGCTGCTCGCAGTGCTGATCGGCGTCGGCGTGCCGTGGTTGACCGTGCGCGGCGCCGCGGATCAGGAGCGTGACCGCGCGCTGCACCGCGCGCAGCTGCGCACGCAATCGTTCGAAGGCCTGGAAGGCGCGGCCGACCTCGCCGCGCTGCAGGCGCGCGAGCATTGGAACCAGCGCGTGCTGGTGGCGTCCAAGCAGCTGAAGTCACGTGACAAGCGCCGTCGCTGGCGCCTGATCAGCGGCAACGCGCTGCATGGCCTGTGCGCCGCGGGGGGGCTGGTGGCGATGCTGTGGCTGGCCCTGCAGGCCTTCGAGCGCGGCAGTGTGGATGCCGCGTTGGCCGCCGCGCTGGTGTTCCTCACTGTCGCACTGCTGGAGCTGTGGGCCGGCATCGGTCTGGCCTGGCAGTCGTGGTTGTCTGGCCGCGTCGCCGCGGTGCGGCTGGAGGCCATCGTGGATCAGGCGCCGGGCGTGGTCGAGGCGCAGGCGCCGGTGGCCGTGCCCGCGGTGCCGGCCACGCTGCAGTTTGATCAGGTAGTGTTCCGTTGGCCCGGCCAGGCGAGGGTGCTGCTGGACCAGGTGCAGCTGCAGCTCGCGCCGGGCGAACGGATCGCGATCCGCGGTGACAGCGGCAGTGGCAAGACCACGCTGTCCTCGTTGTTGCTGCGGCTATGGGATCCCGAGGCGGGCAGCGTGCGTTACGGCGATGCCGATATCCGCGGATTCGCGCAGGCCGACTGGCACCGCCAGATCGCCTGGCTGCCGCAGAATGCGCCGGTGTTCGCCGGCACGGTGGCGGACAACCTGCGGCTGGGCGATGTAGCGGCCAGCGACGCGCGCCTGTGGCAGGTGTTGGCAGAGGTACGACTGCAGGCGTGGGCCGAACAGATCGGCGGGCTCTCGGCATGGGTGGGCGAGAACGGCGCGACCATGTCGGCCGGGCAGGCGCGGCGCCTGGCGCTGGCACGTGCGCTGCTGCGTGATGCGCCGATCCTGCTGCTGGACGAACCGACCGAAGGCCTGGACGTGGATACCGCGCATGCGTTGTTGCACGACATGGTCGCGGCGCTGGGCAACCGCAGTCTGTTGATGATCACCCACGACGAACTGCCGGACGGCATCGTGCATCGCAGTTATCGTTTGCGGGATGGAAAGCTGACATAAGCCTTCTTCCTGAAGGACCGCAGGAAGCACAGTGCCTGCGAACTGTCTGGCCAATGCAATGCGCTTAACCTAGGATCGTGGTTCAACGTGAACAAGGATGTTGAGCATGAATCGCAGGGTCGCATTCGTCCTTTTGCTGGGTCTCTTCAGCGGTGGCGCTTCGGCGGACACCGTCTGGAAAGGCACCAGCGTGAATTCGATCACATGGGGCACGGGCGACATTCTGGAAACCCAGGGTGGGGCGCTCAGCGTGTCCGCCGAATCGACCGGCACGGAAAACTTCGTCGGCGCCATCACCGCGATGGATGCAGCTCCTTACCGGGGCCGGGAGGTGGTTCTGGCCGGCACCATGTCGGTCAAGGATGGCGCAGGCCGTGCCGCGCTGTGGATGCGTGCGGACGGGGCAAACGGCCGATTGGCGTTTGCAAGCTCGGCTGGCACGCCCGTGCGCGCCGGTGAGGGGCCACAGGCGAGAGAACTCCGGCTGTACATTCCGTCCGGAACGACCAGCCTCAAGCTCGGTGCAACATTGGACAGTGCCGGGCATGTCGTTGTCGAGAAGATGACGCTGACGGCGGAGGCGGCCACGTCGGGCGGAGTGTCCGCCTATGACATGGTGGAGTACGCCCTCGCTGCCATTCGCGACAATGCGTTGAACGCCGCGAACGTCGATTGGGAAGCCGAGCAGCAGACGCGTCTGACGCCGGCACTGAAACGCCTCCCCGCACAAGAGGCCTATGGCAGCATCAGAGCGGTTCTGGATCTGCTGGCAGATCGCCATAGCTTCCTGCAACACCCCAGGGAAGCCGCCGCCTACCGCCAGTCCGCTGTTGCATCGAGAGACATCGAGGCCAGACAGATGCAGGACATCGGCTACGTCCTGGTGCCGGGCCTGCGCGGGACCGAAGCCACTGCCGCTGAAGCGTTTACCACCGGGCTCTGTGAGCACATCGAACGATTGGCGCCGACGTCAGCCAAGGGCTGGATCGTCGATCTTCGCCAGAACACGGGCGGCAACATGTGGCCGATGCTGAGCGGGCTGCACGCGTTGCTGGGCAACGGAAGCATCGGCGCATTCCGGGACCGGGAGGGCGTTGCCACCGCGTGGCGCCCACGCGCCGGCCGTGCCTGCGCAGTCGACCTTTCCAGCAGCCGCGTGGCCGTTCTCGTCGGCCCGAAGACGGCAAGCTCTGGAGAAGCGGTGGCCGTCGCCTTCCGGGCCCGCCCTGGCACCCGATTCTTCGGGCAGCCGACGGCCGGTCTCGCAACGGCCAACCGTTCCTATCCGCTGCCTGATGGTGGCGCGCTGCGGTTGACGAGGGCCGTGATGCTTGATCGCTCGGGTGAAGCCTATCTGGACGGGATAAAACCCGAGGAGCGCGTTTCAAGTGATCAGGACGCCATCGACATGGCGGCTGCGTGGCTTCGCTCGTCGCCATGAAGCAGCGCTGCGTGCACGCAATGTTCCAGGGTCATGCCCGCAGCAGCACCGCAAGCGCCAAGACGTTGGCCAGCACGCACAGGGCGAACACCCATTGGAAGGCGCTCTTGCGATGCTTGTGGCGGAACACCGACTGGCCCAGCAACGCGCCAGGCCAACCGCCCGCGAAGGCCAGCAGTTGCAGGGTGCGTTCGGGTGTGCGCCAGTTGCCCAGGCGTGCGGCACGTTTGTCATGCCCGTAGAGCGCAAAGGCGACAGCACTGGTGAGTGCGTACCATGCGGCCAGCCACTGCGGTAACAGCCCAGTCACCGCCATCGCGATCACCGCGCCGATCACCGCCAGCGCCAGATAGCGGCGCGCACGCGTCACAGCCCGTGCAGGAACCCGCTGACCGCCGGGCCGAACCGGGCGAAGTCGACCAGGAACGCATCATGGCCCTGCGGCGAATCCAGCCCGATGAACTGCGCATCTGCACCGCCGGCGCGCAGGCCGTCGGCGATCTGCTGTTGCTGCTGCACCGGGAACAGGATGTCGGTGTTGGCGCCGATCGCCAGCGCCTTGTCCACCTGGATCTTCGCCAGCCCGGCCATGACGTCGCCGTCGGCGTATTCGGCCAGGTCGAACCAGTCCATCGAGCGGCTCAGGTACAGATAGCAGTTGGGATCGAAGAAGCGCACGAAGCGGCGGGCGTGGCCTTCCAGGTAGCTTTCGACCTGGAACTCCAAGCCGAACGGATCGTCATCAGCCTGGTCCGAATCCAACCGCACGCGGCCGAAGCGGCCATCCCATTCCAGGGCGGATCGATAGGTGATCACGCCGAGCTTGCGCGCCATGCGCATGCCCGATTCCGGGTAGGCCTGGTCGGTGTAGCGACCGCCATTCCACTGCGGATCAAGCCGGATCGCCTCGCGCTGCAGCGAGCGGATCGCGATCGAGAACGGCAGCGCCTGGGCACTGCCGGAAATGTTGATATGGCTGCGTGCGATGCCCGGATGCAGCAACAGCAGCGCCAGCGCGGTCATCCCGCCCATCGAATTGCCGATCACGCAGGCCAGTTCGGTGACGCCCAATGCGCGCACCACCTCCACCGCCGCACGCGCGCCATCTTCGATCGACAGCTCGGGAAAGCGCAGGCCATACAGCTCGCCGGTGGCCGGATCGATGCTGGCCGGGCCGGTCGATCCCTTGCAGCTGCCCAGCGAGTTCACGCAGATCACGAACCAGCGATCCGTATCGATCGGCTTGCCCGGGCCGACCATCGCCTCCCACCAGCCGGCGGCCGGGTTGTCGGCGTTGGCCGCGGCATGCGCATCGGGGGAGAGCCCGGTGACGATCAACACCGCATTGCCGGCGTCCGCGTCGAGCGTGCCCCAGGTTTCGTAAGCCACGTGGGCATCGCGCAGCTCACCGCCGCGCTTGAACGCGAACGGCGAGGGCAGGGCGTGGTAGCGGGTGCCGGGGGGAATGAATTCAGTCATGCGCGCATTTTAGCCGGGCGCCGCGATGGCGCCGTGGTGGTGGGCGGCACGCTGCGTCGCGGCCGCGCACCGATCAAGGGCGATCAAACACCAGTGGCACCGGCCCGGCATGCGGCAGGCGCACCCGTACCGGGGCGGTTTCCACATCGTCCGGCTGGCGGTTGGCCTGGCCCGAACGCGACAGCCGCGCGAAGACCTCCACCTCCTGCACCTGCGACAGCGTGCTGGTCGGCATCGGGCTGTCGCCATCGCCGAGCGTGACCACCAACGGCAACCGGCTGGCCGGATGTTTCTGTACGGCGATCGGCATCGGCGGGCCGTCGGGTGCGCGCGCGATCACGAACACCGTGGCGTTGGCCAGCGCCGGATCCGGAGCGGTTTCCGACGCGAACCGCACCTGTACCGCGAGCGCGTGGTTCCCGGCCGCCGCAGGGGCCGCCGCAGGGGCCGGCGTCTCCGGCAGGGGCGGGAGGCCGGCATTGCTGCGCGCGATGGCGATCTGCTCGCGCAGCGCGCGCGCCGCGCCCGGCTTCAGCCGTGGCAGCAGGGCTTCCCAGGCGGCCGCAGCCTCGGCGTCCTGCCCGCGCTGACGCAGCGCGATGCCGATCAGCCAGCCAGCGCGTTCGCTCTCCGGCGCGAGCGCGTTGGCGTGGCGCAGCCACTGCAGGGCCTGGTCATCGAATTGTTTGCCCGGCGCTGCCTGGGCCCGTGCCTGGGCCGCTTCGACCAGCACGCCAGGGTCGTCCGGCGCGAGCCGCACGGCCCGGTCGAACGCCGCCGTGGCCTCGTCCAGCTTGCCCAGCGCCAGCTGCGAGCGGCCGAGCAGTGCCCAGCCATCGGCGCGTTGCGGATCTTTCGCCAGCGCCTGCTCCAACGCCTGGACGCCATCTTCCAGCGTGGCGGGCTCGTCGTTGGCCGCGGTCCGCTCGGCGGCATCCGGCGTGCCGACCAGCAGGTACAGCGCGCCACCGGCCAACCCAAGGGCCAGCATCGCGATCACGAAGGGGCCGCGTTGGCCGCCTGCACGCAGCGGCCGCAACACGAGTGCAGCGACGGCAGCGGCGACGACCGCAGCGCTCAGGGCCATCCAGAGACTCACCAGCGCTCCTCGCTCTTGTCCATCGGTTCGATCCCACGGCTGCGACGGCGCACCACCCAGATCAATACGCCGGCACCGATCAGCAATGCCACCGGCGGGCCGAACCAGAGCAGCGCATTGCGGGCCTCCATCGGCGGCCGGTACAGCACGAACTCGCCATAGCGGTCGACCAGGAACTGCTTGATCTGTGCATCGCTGTTGCCCTGCTGCATCAGCACCAGCACTTCCCGGCGCAGGTCGTGCGCGATCTGCGCATTGGAATCGGCCAGCGACTGGTTCTGGCACTGCACGCAGCGCAGCTCGGCAGCCAGCGCATGGAAACGGGCTTCCTCGGCGGCGTCGCGGTACTGCAACGGGGTCGGGTCGGAGACGGCCTGCGCCATCACCGGCAACGCCACGGCCAGCGTCAGCGCGATCAGCACGACGCTGGCCAGCCGGACAAGGCGGTTACGGCGAAGCGGGCAGCTGCGGCTGGGCATCGGCATGGGCACGCTCCACCTTTTCCAGTTCCGGGATCAGCTGGGTATCGATCACGCGCTGGCTGAGCGCGCCGCTGTACTTCCAGCGCACCACGCCGCTGGCGTCGACCAGGAAGGTCTCGGGCGCGGCGGTGACGCCCCAGTCGATCGCAGTGCGGCCTTCGATGTCGCTCAGCACCAGCACGAACGGATTGCCCAGCTGTTCCAGCCAGCGCAGCGCATCGGCCGGCTCGTCCTTCCAGTTGTAGCCGATCACGCGCACGCGCTTGGTTTCGGCGAATCGGGTCAGGATCGGATGTTCGTCACGGCAGGCCGCGCACCAGCTGCCCCAGACATTGAGCACATACGGGGCGCCGCGCAGCTCGGTGCTGCTGACCTTGATGTGTGGATCGTGCAACACCGGCAGTTCGAAGGCCGGGGCCGGCTTGCCGATCAGCGCCGAGGGCAGCACGTCGCGGTCCGGTGCGCCGGATTTCATCACCCCGTAGATCATCAGCCCCAGCAGCCCGAAGAAGAACAGCACCCCGATGACGATGGCCACGGGCGGCAGCGGACGGGAGGCGGGGCGGGGATCGGACACGGGAAACTCCTAGGGACGACGGAAACGACGATCGGCAGCGGTGACGAAACCACCCAGCGCCATCAGCAGCGCGCCCAGCCAGATCCAGCGGACGAACGGTTTGATGTGCACGCGCACGGCCCATGCATTGTTGCCCAGCGACTCGCCGAGTGCCACGTAAACATCGCCGTTGAGACGGGCGTGGATGCCGGCCTCGGTCATCACCTGCCCGCCACTGGCGTACAGGCGTTTTTCCGGATGCAGCAGGGCCAGCTGGCGGTCATGCTGGAACACGCGCAGGTGGCCGCGATCGGCTACGTAGTTTGGTCCCTGCTGGTGGTCCACGCCTTCAAAACGCACCTCGTACGTGCCCACCACGAGCGACTGGCCCGGGGCCAGCGCGACTTCGCGCTGCACGTTCAAGGCCTCCACCAGCAGCGCGCCGGCCAGGAACACGGCCACGCCACCGTGGGCAAGCAGCATGCCGACCATTTCGGCGGTGAACTTCCCGTTGCCGCGCAGGCGGGTCCAGACGAAGCGCGCGGTACCCAGCGCCACCCAGGCCGCGCCGGTCAGGCCGGCGGCGGTCTTCAATGCGCCCTGCGGCGCCATGAAGTAGGCGACCACGCCGAGCAGCACGGCCAGCCCGGCCCACGGGGCCAGCATCGCCAACCGGCGCGAGGCCTGGTCGCGCTGCCAGTTCACCAGCGGCCCGAACGGCAGCAGCGCCACCAGCGGCGCCATCAACACCACGAACAGCGTGCCGAAGTAGGGCGGCCCCACCGACACCTTGCCCAGACCCAGGGCATCGGCCAGCAACGGGTACAGCGTGCCGAGCAGGACCATGCCGCAGGCCGCGGCGAGCAGCAGGTTGTTGGCCAGCAGCAGGGTCTCGCGCGAGGTCGGCAGGAAGCCACGGCGCGGGTCGTCACTGGTCAGCGCACCGGAGCGCAGCGCGTACAGCAGCAGCGCGCCGCCGATCACCAGCGCCAGGAAGATCAGGATGAAGGTGCCGCGCGAGGGATCGGCGGCGAACGAGTGCACGCTGGTCAGCACGCCCGAGCGCACCAGGAAGGTGCCGAGCAGCGACAGTGCGAAGGCAGCGATCGCCAGCAGCAGCGTCCAGCTGGCGAAACTGCCGCGCTTTTCAGTGACGGCCTGCGAGTGGATCAGCGCCGCACCGGCCAGCCAGGGCATGAAGCTGGCGTTCTCGACCGGATCCCAGAACCACCAGCCGCCCCAGCCCAGTTCGTAATACGCCCACCAGCTGCCCAGTGCGATGCCGATGGTCAGGAAGCCCCAGGCCACGTTGGTCCACGGCCGCGTCCAGCGCAGCCAGCGCGCGTCCACGCGGCCTTCCAGCAGTACGGCGATCGCGAATGCGAACGGCACCGAGAAACCCACGTAGCCGATGTACAGCATCGGCGGGTGGATGATCAGCCCGGGATCCTGCAGCAGCGGGTTGAGGTCACGTCCTTCCAGCGGCGCCGGAATGAGCCGCGCGAAGGGATTGGAGGTGAAGATCAGGAACGCGAGGAAGCCGATGCTGATGATGCCGAGTACCCCGAGCACGCGCGCGCAGACCTCGGCCGGCAGCCGCTTGGACCACAGCGCAACCGCGCCGCACCACAGCGCCAGCACCAGCGCCCACAGCAGCAGCGAGCCTTCATGCGCGCCCCAGACCGCCGAGTAACGGTAGGCCAGCGGCAGCAGCGAGTTGGAATTCTCGGCCACATAGCGCACCGAGAAATCCTGGGTGACGAAGACTGCTGTCAGCACGCCGAACGCGCCCAGCAGCAGCGCCAGCTGGGCGTACGCCGCCGGTCGCGCCACCGCCATCCACGTGGCGCGGCCACGATGGGCGCCCCACAACGGCAGCACGGTCTGCAGCACGGCCATCAACAGCGCGGTGACCAGCAGGATCTGCCCCAGTTCCGGCAGCACTCAGTACGTCTCCGGTGCCGGCACGGGCACATCGTGCTTGGTGTGCGCCTGGCCCATTTTGTCGGCCACTTCCTTGGGCATGTAGGTTTCGTCGTGCTTGGCCAGCACTTCTTCGGCGACGAAGCGGCCGTCCTGCAGGCGCCCGGTCGCGACTACGGCGGTGCCTTCGGCGAACAGGTCCGGCAGGATCCGCGAGGTGACCACCGGCAGGGTGGCATCGCCATCGGTCACCACGAAGTGCGCATCCAGCGAGCCGGGCGCACGCTGCAGCGAGCCTTTGACCACCATGCCGCCCAGGCGGAACCGGGCATGGTCGCCGGCATCACCGCGCAGCACTTCGGAGGGCGTGTAGAGGTAGGCGATATTGCGTTGCAGGGCCATCGCCACCAGCGCGGTCGCCAGACCGGAGGCCAGCACCAGCAGCATCACCCAGAGCAGGCGGCGACGCCGGACCGGATTCATCGGGTCAGCTCCGGCGCGAGCGGCGGTGCGCTGCCGGCGGCCGTGCGGGCCTGCTGGCGCTGCTGGCGGCGCGCGGCCAGGCGGCGCGCCCAGCGCAGGCGCAGCCAGGAACCGATGGCATCGCTGCCCAGCACCAGCACGAACACCGCATAGGCGGCGATCACGTAGGGCAGGTGGGTCATGGGCGGGTGTCCTCCAGCGGTGCACGGGTGCCGGCGGTGACCCAGGCCTTGCCGGCCTCGCGCAGCAGGTTGTCGGCGCGGGCCTTGGCCAGCAGGGAGCCGGCGAACCACAGCTTGGTGCCGATCACCATCAGCCACAGTGGCAGCGCCATGCTGGCATCCAGCGTGGACTCGCCGAACAGGCGGATGGTCTGGCCCTGGTGCAGGCTGCCCCACCATTCCACGGAATAGCGGATCACCGGCAGCAGGCTCACCCCGACGATGGACAGCAGGCCCGCCGCGCGCGCGGCGCTGCGACGGTCCTCGATGGCGTGGTAAAGGCCGATCACGCCCAGGTACAGGAACAGCAGGATCAGCTCGGTGGTCATGCGCGGGTCCCAGTCCCACCAGGTGCCCCAGGTCGGCTTGCCCCAGATGCTGCCGGTCAGCAGGGTGATCAGGGTGAAGCCGGCGCCGAGCGGGGCGCAGGCCATCGCCAGTACCTCGCAGGTCTTGATCCGCCAGATCAGCGCGATCGCCGCGTACAGCGCCATCAGCGCGAACACGAACAGGCTCATCCACGCGCTGGGCACGTGGATGTAAAGAATGCGGAAACTGTCCAGCTGCTTGGAATCGGCCGGCACGACGGCCAGCGCCTGCCAGATACCGACCAGCAGCACCGGTACCGCCGCCAGGTAGAACACCCGCGACCAGCGCGCGGCGAAGCGGTCGAAGGTGGGCGGGGAACCGAGTTGGTGGAACCAGCGGACGATCGGGTGCATGCGGCAGTGGCTATCCAACGAAAGGCGGCGATGAAACGGACGTGGAGTGGCTCGGCAACGGATGACGCGGAGGCAGGTGACGCTCACAACACAGCACACGCCACCGACAGTACGCCATACCGCTCAACTCAGCGAGATGCGGATCGCCGCGGCTGTCGCCAGCGGGGCCAGCACCAGCGCCACCACCAGCCCGGCGCCCAGCATCAGCAGGGCGCCGATCGGGTCCTGGCCGCGGGCGACCGCGGCCACGCTGCCCGCGCCGAACACCAGCACCGGCACATACAGCGGCAGGGCCAGCAGCGCCACGAGAATACCAGAGCGCCGGATGCCGACCGTCAGCGCGGCGACCACCCCGCCGATGAGGCTCAACAACGGCGTTCCCAGCAGCAACGATGCCAGCAACATCGGCAGCTGGTCATGCGGCAGATGCAGCATTTCCGCCAGCAGCGGCGACATCACGATCAACGGCAGGGCGGTGGTGACCCAGTGCACCAGCACCCGCACCAGGACCAGCCAGGCCAGCGGAACCGGGGCCAGCAGCCATTGCTCCAGCGAGCCATCTTCGGCATCGCTGCGGAACAGCGAGTCCAGCGCCAGCTGGCCGGCCAGCAGCACCGCCAGCCACATCACCGCCGCGGCCACGCGCGCCATCGCCTCCGGGTCGCGGCCCAGCGCCAGTGCGAACAGCACCACCACCAGCAGTGCGAACAGCAAGGGCTGCAGCGCATCGCCGCGGCGCCGCCAGAGCAGGCGCATGTCGCGGGCAATCAGGGCCCGCGCGGTCTGCCACAGACCCGGTTCGGTTCCTGGCGCGATCATGCCGCCGCTCCCAGGGTCAGCAGGCGCGTGCGCACCGGGGGGGCCGCGTAGGCGCCGTGGGTGGTGACCAGGGCGGCGCCGCCGCTGCGCAGGTGCGCGGAAATCATGCGGTTCACCAGGTTGATGCCGTCCAGGTCGAGATTGGCGTAGGGCTCATCGAGCAGCCACAGCGGCGCGGGCGAGAGCCAGATGCGGGCCAGCGCCAGGCGGCGCTTCTGGCCGGCCGAGAGCTGTCGCACCAGGGTGTCTTCATGGCCGGCCAGGCCGACGATCGCCAGCGCGTTGCCGGGCATCTGGCGGGCGCGGCGGCCGTGCAGTCCGCACAGGAAATGCAGGTTCTCCAGCGTGTCCAGGTCCGGCTTGAGTGCGGGCAGGTGGCTGAGATAGGCCACATAGTGGGCGCGCTCCTTGTGCCCGGCGCGCTTGCCATCGATCTCCACCTGGCCGCTGCCGGCGCGCAGCAGCCCGGCCAGCACCCGCAGCAGGGTGGTCTTGCCGGCACCGTTGTCGCCCTGCACCAGCAGGGCTTCACCGGCATCCACGTGCAGGTCCAGCGGGCCGAAGACGGGTTCGTCGTTGCGACTGAAGCCAAGGCCATGCGCGGCCAGCAACGGAGGGGCGTTCAAGGGGCGGGATCTTTGCACCGGAATGGGCCGCCATTGTATCGGGGGAACGGGCCGGATGATTTGCGTACACTGGGAGTTCCCCCGGTTCTTTCCGTGCTGCCGATGCAACCGCAAACCAAGCTGCCCAAGGTGGGCACCACCATCTTCACCGTGATGTCCCAGCTCGCTGCCGAACACGGCGCGGTCAACCTTGGTCAGGGCTTTCCGGATTTCTCCGCACCGCAGCGGCTGATCGATGAAACCATCGCCGCGATGCAGGGCGGGCTCAACCAGTACCCGCCGATGACCGGCGTGGCGCCGCTGCGCCAGGCCATCGCGCAGAAGTCGCTGGACCTGTACGGCGCGCAGGTTGATCCGGACACCGAGATCACCGTCACCAGCGGCGCCACCGAGGCGATCTTCAATGCCATCCACGCCGTGGTCCGCCCGGGCGAGGAAGTGATCGTGCTCGACCCGGCCTACGACTGCTACGAACCGGCGATCGACCTGGCCGGTGCGCGCGCCGTGCACGTACCGCTGGACCCGCAGACCTTCGCGGTGGACTGGGACCGCGTGCGTTCGGCGATCAGCCCGCGCACCCGCCTGCTGATGGTCAACACCCCGCACAACCCGTCCGGCGCGATGCTCACGGCCGATGACATGCAGACCCTGGCCGATGTGCTGCGCGGCACCGACATCTACCTGATCTCCGATGAGGTGTACGAGCACATCATATACGACGGTCGCCGCCACGAATCCTCGCTGCGTCATCCGGAACTGCGCGAGCGCGCGTTCGTGATTTCCAGCTTCGGCAAGACCTACCACTGCACCGGCTGGAAGATCGGGTATGCGATCGCGCCGCCGGCGATGACCGCCGAATTCCGCAAGGTGCACCAGTACAACACCTTCACCAGTTTCGGGCCGGCCCAGTACGGCTTCGCCGCGATGATCCGCGACGAGCCGCAGCATCATCTGGAACTGGGCGCGTTCTACCAGGCCAAGCGCGACCGCTTCCGCGAGCAGCTGGCCGGTACCCGGCTCAAGGCGCTGCCGGTGCCGGGCGGTTATTTCCAGCTGGTGGATTACTCGGCGATCAGCGATCTGCCCGACCACGAATTCGTGAAGTGGCTGACGATCGAGAAGGGCGTGGCGGCGATCCCGCTGTCGCCGTTCTATGAGACCGCGCCCGCCGGCCAGCGCCTGGTTCGCCTGTGCTTTGCCAAGAACGACGCCACGATGGACGCGGCGATCGAACGCCTGCGGGCCCTGTGATGAGCACAGTGACCGAGCTGCAGGACCTGCGCATTTCCCTGGTCCAGGGCGACACTCGCTGGCACGACCCGGCCGGCAACCGCGCCCATTACGGCGCGCTGTTGGCGCCGCTGGCCGGGCAGACCGATCTGGTGATCCTGCCGGAAACCTTCACCAGTGGCTTCTCCAACGACGCCATCGACAAGGCCGAAGGCATGGACGGCCCCACGGTGGCGTGGATCCGCGAGCAGGCCGTGCGGCTGGGCGCGGCGGTGACCGGCAGCGTGCAGCTGCGGGTAGGCGAGGGCGTCTACAACCGTCTGCTGTGGGCCACGCCGGATGGCGAGCTGCAGTACTACGACAAGCGCCATCTGTTCCGTTACGGCGGCGAGCATGAGCGCTATGCCGCCGGCAGGGAGCGCCTGAGCGTGGAGTGGAAGGGCTGGCGGATCAATCCTCAGGTCTGCTACGACCTGCGTTTCCCGGTGTTCTGCCGCAACCGTTACAACGTAGAGCGCGCCGACCAGCTGGATTTCGATCTGCAGATTTTCGTGGCCAACTGGCCCTCGGCACGCGCCTACGCCTGGAAGACGCTGCTGCGCGCGCGCGCGATCGAGAACCTCTGCTACGTGGCGGCGGTCAACCGGATCGGCGTGGACGGCAACGAGCTGCATTACGCCGGCGACAGTGCCGTGATCGATTTCCTGGGCCAGCCACAGGTGGAAGTGCGCGAACGCGAGCAGGTGGTCACCACCGCCATCTCGGCAGCGGCCCTGGCCGCGCACCGCGCGCGCTTCCCGGCGATGCTTGATGCGGACAGCTTCAGCCTGCAGGAACGCAGCTGAAACGGTAGTGCCGGCCGCTGGCCGGCTCTGCACGTTGCAGGATTGCCTGGAGCCGGCCAGCGGCCGGCATTACCCGGGCCGCACGGCTGAACAGATGCCCGATGCGCGCGGTGTGCATCATCCGCGCCACACGCGCACGCTGCTAGATTCGGCGCGTTACCCCTTCAGTACGAGCGGACCCGCATGAAGAAGTTCTCCCTGGCATTGATCGCATTGGCCGGTATCTCGGCCGTCCCGGCTGCGCAGGCCGCCGGCAACATCGATTGCGAACTGCACTACAACCTGGCCGGGTGGTCGGTGCTGTACAAGACCGCTTCCGGCACGGGCACCATCCAGTGCGACAACGGCGCGCGCATTCCGGTCAAGATCACCGCCAAGGGCGGCGGCCTCACCGTGGGCAAGTCCAAGATCGTCGATGGCAAGGGCAAGTTCTCCGGCGCCTACTCGGTCAACGACCTGATCGGCTCCTATGCCGCCGTTGAAGCGCACGCAGGTGCTGACAAATCCAGCAATGCCCAGGTCATGACCAAGGGCGATATCTCACTGGCCCTGGCGGGCACCGGCAAGGGCTGGGACTTGGGCGTGGGGGTAGGCCGCTTCACCATCGAGCGACGTTGAGGGGTAGAGCCACGCCACGCGTGGCTGCACCACCGTCTCGGGCATGACGCGCAGCCACCCATGGGTGGCTCTACACGACCGGGTTGATCGCCGCCCGCGCGGACCCAACAAAAAACCCCGGCCGAAGCCGGGGTTTTTTTGTGTCACTGATCAGCCGCCGCGCGGGCCGCCACCACGGTGACCGCCGCCGCCCGGGCCACGGTTGCCGCCGGGACGACCGCCCGGGCCGCCCGGACCGCGACCACCCGGGCCCCGGTTGCCGCCCGGACCACCGGGGCCGCGATTGCCGCCAGGACCGCGCGCATTGGCGCCGCCCGGGCCACGGTTGCCACCCGGACCACCCGGACCGCGGTTGCCCGCCGGGCGCGCGCTGCCGTACGGGCTGGCGCCCGGATTGGCGTGGTCGGACGGGAAGCTCGGCGCATTGCCCGGATGGCCATACGGATGGCGGGACGGACCCTGGCCACCCTGGGCGCCGCGGTTGCCACCGCCGCCCGGACCGGCCGGACGGCCCTGGCCGCCATAACCGCCACGGCTTTCGCCACCGCCGGCATAACCGCCGCGGCCTTCAGCGCCGCCACCGTAGCTGCCGCGACCCGGGCCGCCTGCGCCACCCGGACCCTTCGGCTTGCCGTACGGACGGCCCTGGCCGCCGGCGCCTGCGCCGGCACCCGGACCGCGCGCACCCGGGCCACGGGCAGCGCCCGGGCCGGCATTGCGGTGGCCGCTCGGGCCGGTGCTGACACCGTCGGGCACATACCAGCTGCGGAACGCGGCCGGGTTGCCTTCCGGCAGCGCACGGTTGCCCTTGTCCGGGCGCGCCTTGAACGGGCGCTGCGACTGCTTGGCTGCTGCTTCGCCGCTGACCGTCAGGCCACCCTTGAAGCCGCCGCCCTTGCCGCCGCGGCCACGGCCGCGCTCTTCGCGCACGTTGTCGAAACGACGCAGTTCGCGGCCTTCATCGGCCGAGTTGTGGCCGTTGACGTAGGCGTTGCCACGGCCACCCTCGCGCGAGACGCGCACAGTGGTCTTGGCGGCGCGGCGCTGGCCGATCACCGGCTGCAGGGTCAGCGCCGACGGCGCGCCTTCTTCCAGCTTCAGTTCGGCGCGCAGCGCTTCGACCTGCTTGGCCGGCAGTTCGACCGACTGGCCACGCAGCAGTTCGCGCGGCAGGCTCACCTTGCCGTAGCGGGTGCGCTTCAGGCGGCTGACCTGGCAGCCCTGCGATTCCCACAGGCGGCGCACTTCGCGGTTGCGGCCTTCCTTGACGACCACGCGGAACCAGTCGTGCGAGTCGGTGCCGCCGATGCGTTCGATCTCGTCGAACTTGGCCGGGCCGTCTTCCAGCGCGACGCCACGGGCGAGGCGGTCGACGATGCTGTCCGGCACCTTCTCTTCGCCTTCCGGGGCACGCACGCGCACCACGTATTCGCGCTCGACCTCGTAGGAGGGATGCATCATCGCGTTGGCCAGCTCACCATCGGTGGTCGCCAGCAGCAGGCCGGTGGTGTTGATGTCCAGGCGGCCGATCGCGATCCAGCGCGCGCCCTTCAGGGCAGGCAGCGCTTCGAACACGGTCGGGCGACCTTCGGGATCTTCGCGCGTGGTCACTTCGCCTTCCGGCTTGTTGTAGGCCAGCACGCGCGACGTTTCGGTCAGCGCGGTGGCCACGAAGCCACGGCCGTCCAGTTCGACTTTGTCGCCGCTCTTGATCGACTGGCCGGTCTGCGCGACCTCGCCGTTGACCTTGACCAGGCCATCGGCGATGCGCTGTTCCAGCGCGCGGCGCGAACCCAGGCCTGCCTGCGCCAGCACTTTGTGCAGGCGCTCTTCGAGCTTGGGCTGTTCGGAGGCGGTTTCGCGCTTGAGCGAAAGCTTGTTCAACGACGGCTTGCGGGGGGTGTCACTCATTTACTTGGCTCCGGCCGGCAACGGATGCGTCGGCCTCTGGTTCGGGATCGGCTTCGTCAACAGCCACGGTCGTCTTCGCGACGGCGTTGTTTTCGGTTTCGTTCTGGGGCGCCGCGCGCTCTCCCGGCGCGGTATCGGGTTCGCCATCGCTGGCGGTCGTATCCGCGTCGTCGTCGGCAGGCGACAACGGCGCATGGGATGGGGTGTCCGAAGCGTCCGCATCGGCGGAAGCTTCGCTATTGTCCGGATCTGCCGGCTGCTCCGCCAGCCGCGCCGAGGCCAGCGCCACGCGGGCGGCCAGGCGGGCGGCGGCCGGGTCCACCGGGTCTGCAGGATCCACCGGCGCTGCAGGATCCAGCGGCTCCGCAGGGTCCGTCGGCGCCGGGGCGTCGTCGTCGTTGGCCGCGTCGCTGTCCAGCGCCGCATCCGGTGTCGCCGCGCCTGCGGGCAGGCGGCCGGCCGGCTGGCCTTCGCTGTCCAGCGGCAGCTGCGGTTCCAGCTCACCCAGGTCGCGCAGCTCGGACAGCGGCGGCAGTTCGTCCAGGCGCTTGAGGCCGAAATAATCCAGGAAGCCCTTGGTGGTGCCGAACAGCGCCGGCTTGCCGGGCACGTCGCGGTGGCCGATCACGCGGATCCATTCACGCTCTTCCAGGGCCTGGATGATGTTGCTGCTGACCGCCACGCCGCGGACCTGTTCGATCTCGCCGCGGGTGATCGGCTGGCGGTAGGCGATCAGGGCCAGCGTTTCCAGGGTGGCGCGGGTGTAGCGGGTCTTGCGTTCGGTCCACAGCCGGGTGATGTAACCGTGCACCTCGCTGGTGACCTGGAAGCGGAAGCCGGAGGCCACCTCGACCAGTTCCACGCCGCGATCCTGGCAGCCCTCGCGCAGCAGTTCCAGCGCGCGTTCGATGCTGCCCGGCGGTGCCGGTTCCTCTTCCGGGAACAGACCCTGCAGCTGCGCCAGCGTCAACGGCTCGCTGGCGGCCAGCAGGGCGCCTTCGACAATACGGTTGATCAGCGGTTGATCCATACGTGGGTCGGGTGCTCAGTCGGATTCGTTGGCGGCGTCGTTGTCGTCGAACTCACTGTTGAACTGCAGCGGTTCGTTGGTGTTGCCGGCGGCCAGGGACTTGACGTAGATCGGCGCCAGCGGAGCTTCCTGGACGATGTCCAGCAGCTGTTCCTTGGCCAGTTCGAGCAGGGCCAGGAAGGTGACCAGCACCCCCAGCTTGCCTTCTTCGGCGGTGAACAGCGTTTCAAACCGGTAGAACCTGCCGTCTTCCAGACGACCCAGCACGTCGCCCATCCGCTGGCGCACGCTCAGTGCCTCGCGTTTGATCGCGTGGCCGGTGAACAGCTCGGCGCGCTTGAGCACGTCGTGCAGCGCCATCAGCATTTCCTTCAGATCCACCGGCGGCGGCAGCTTGACGGCCGCGCGGTCGGGGACGAAGGCGTGGGCCACGGTGGTGTCGCGGTCCTGGCGGGGCAGGCTGTCGATGCCTTCGGCGGCCTGCTTGAAACGTTCGTACTCCTGCAGCCGGCGCACCAGCTCGGCGCGTGGATCGGCTTCCTCGCCCTCGATGCTGGGCGGCCGCGGCAGCAGCATCCGCGACTTCACTTCGGCCAGGATCGCCGCCATCACCAGGTATTCGGCCGCCAGTTCGAAGCGCAGCTCCTGCATGACGTTGATGTACTCGACGTACTGGCGGGTGATCTCGGCCACCGGGATGTCCAGGATGTCCAGGTTCTGCCGGCGGATCAGGTACAGCAGCAGGTCCAGTGGACCTTCGAAGGCATCCAGGATGACTTCCAGCGCGTCCGGTGGGATGTACAGGTCCTGCGGGATCTGCAGGACCGGCTGTCCATGCACCACGGCCAGCGGCATTTCCTGCTGCTGTGGGGCGGGCACTCGGGTTGGCGGGTTCGCGTCGGGCGCGAGTTCGGCAGTCATCAAATAGACGTCAGTATTGCAACGGACCGGTCGCCGCACCATGCCAGCGTCCGGAACGGTCCCGGGCGGCAGGATGGCAAGCCATGACACGCCTGGGTCGGCGCGGTTCCACACTTCAAACAGCAAGGCGCGCCGCGATGGGCAGCGACAGAACTACGGGGAGGTCGTCTACGTGTGCCGGTGTGGGGCAGTGGATCGGTCGTCGGCTGGCGGTGGAGCCGGGGGCCGACGGGGCGCTGCGTCCAGCCACGTGCAATGGAGCTAAGACTACGGGGTTGGGGCGCCAGTGTCCAGCCAGCCCCGCTAGAATGCGCGGGATCGATTCAACAAGACCTCGGAGTTGCCCGTGTGGTATGTGATTGAAGGCTATGACGGCACCGATGTGCTGGCCGCCCGTCTGGCGTCGCGCCCGGCCCAT
Organism: Stenotrophomonas sp. BIO128-Bstrain; assembly: GCF_030128875.1. Lineage (NCBI taxonomy): Bacteria > Pseudomonadati > Pseudomonadota > Gammaproteobacteria > Lysobacterales > Lysobacteraceae > Stenotrophomonas > Stenotrophomonas sp. BIO128-Bstrain. The sequence continues at coordinate 900,158 of NZ_CP124620.1, forward strand.
CTGGCCCGGCTGCAGGCCCTGCAGGATGAAGGCCGGCTGCTGCTGGCCGGCCCGTGCCCGGCCATCGACAGCGAAGATCCCGGCCCGGCCGGCTTCAGCGGCAGCGTGGTGATCGCCGCGTTCGATTCGCTGACCCACGCCCAGGACTGGGCCGCCGCCGATCCCTATGTGGAGGCGGGCGTCTACGTGCGCGTCCAGGTGCGTCCGTTCCGCAAGGTCCTGCCATGAACCGGGTCGAGCGTATCCGCGAGGCGCTGCAGCAGGCGCTGGATCCGGAGCTGCTGGAGGTCAAGGACGACAGTCATCGCCATGCCGGCCACGAGGGCGCGCGTGATGGTCGGGGGCACTTCAAGGTGCACGTGGTCAGCGCAGCCTTCGAAGGAAAGCTCCCGCTGGCGCGCCATCGGGCCGTCTATGCGGCCCTGGGGACGATGATGGAGACCGATATCCACGCGTTGTCCATTCGCGCCGAGACACCGGTCAAAAACCGCTGAAACCCTTGTCCCGCCTTGTCCTGGTAGGTCCCGGAGAGGGCCGCCATGGACAGCTTTTGGTTACCGCCGTACGACATGAGGCTAACGTAGTGTTTACATCCGGGTTTGAAAACGCTTACATTCCGCGCCAAGCCCAGATCTCTAAGCCGTGGAGGGCGGCGAAGTGAACAAGGCAGCGATCACTATCAAAGATGTCGCCCGTGAAGCCCGTGTCTCTGTTGCCACGGTCTCGCGCGCACTCAATGGCCATGAAAATGTTGCCGAGCCCGTGCGCAAGCTGGTGCTGGAGGTGGCGGCGCGACTGCGCTACACCCCGCACGCAGCGGCCCGGAGCCTGAGCAGCCGACGGACCAACACCATTGGCGTGGTGTTGCCCGATCTCTATGGCGAATTCTTCTCCGAACTGATGCGCGGCATCGATGGGGTGGCCCGCGAGCGTCGCCAGCATCTGCTCGTGTCCAGTTACCACGGTGACCAGGAGCAGCAGGGCGCGGCCCTGCGGGCCATGCGCGGCCGTGTCGACGGGTTGCTGGTGCTCTCGCCGTATGCCGAGAGCCCGGGCTTCCTGACCGACAACCTGCCGCAGTCGTTGCCCACGGTGCTGATCAACACGTATCTGCCCGAGCAGGATCATCCGGTGCTGAGCATCGATGACCATGCCGGCGCGATGGCCATGACCCGCCACCTGTTGGACGTCGGGCATCGGCGCATCGCCTTCATTTCCGGTCCGGACCTCAACTACGACGCCCGTGAGCGCCTGCGCGGTTTCCGCGATGCGCTGGCGGCCTTCGGCGATGCTGCCGAAGGGATCGAGTTGCCCGGTGACTTTGACGAAGCTTCCGGCCATCGCGCCGGACAGGAGTTGCTGGCAGCCGGCACGCTGCCCGACGCGGTGTTCGCCGCCAACGACATGATGGCGCTGGGGTGTCTGTATGCGTTCGCGCAGGCAGGCGTCCGTGTCCCGTTCGATGTCGCGTTGGCGGGGTTCGATGACATTCCGCTGGCACGTTTCGTTCACCCATCGTTGACAACGATGCAGGTGAGTATCGCCGACCTCGGCGATAAGGCCGCGACGCGCCTGCTGCAGTTGATGGATGGCAACAACACAGAAGGGGCCGGCGACAAGCAGACGCTTGTACCGACCCTGATCGTGCGTGATTCGAGCAGAGCCAGAACCGAGCAGTAGGTCACGACCGTTGGTCGTGACGCCCTAAAAAAACGCACCACATAAAACGACAGGGGCCGCAAAGACGGCCACCACCACCCGGAGAGTTACATGACGTATTCCAATCACCGCAACCGCGCGCCCGCACGCAGTCTGTTGTCCAGCGCGCTGGTCACCTGCCTGATGCTGGGCGCCGCCCCGAGCGTGATGGCGCAGTCGGCCACCTCGTCGCTGCGCGGCCAGGTCGCCGAGGCTGCCGCCGGCACCGAAGTCACCGCCACCAACGTGGCCAGCGGCACCGTGCGCCGCGCCACCACCCGTGCCGATGGCAGCTACTCGCTGATGGGCCTGGACCCGGGCACCTACAACGTCGTGGCCAATGGCCAGACGCAGAAGGTGACGGTCACCGTGGCCTCCACCGCGACCCTGAACTTCAGCGGCGCGCCGGCCAACGGCGGCACCGCCAACGCCACCAACCTGGACACGGTCAACGTCATTGCACCGACCCTGCTGCAGGAAGTGCGTACCTCCGAAGTGGGCAAGACCGTCAGCCTGCAGCAGATCCAGACCACCCCGCAGGTGTCGCGCAACTTCCTGGAATTCGCCGACGCGGTCCCGGGCCTGATCTTCACCCGTGATGCCAAGGGCAACACCTCGCTGCGCGGCGGTGCCACCAACTCCGACGGCACCAACGTCTACATCGACGGCGTGGGCCAGAAGAGCTACGTCAAGGGCGGCGGCGTGGCCGGCCAGTCCGGCAGCGCCGGCAACCCGTTCCCGCAGCTGGCGATCGGCGAATACAAGGTCATCAGCGGCAACTACAAGGCCGAATACGGCCAGGTGTCGAGCGCGGCCGTGACCGCGGCCACCAAGTCCGGTACCAACGAGTTCAAGGGTGAAACCTTCTACCGTTACACCAACGAAGACATGCGCGCCAAGACCCCGGCCGAGCGCCAGGCTGGCCAGAGCAAAGAGGCATCGGCCGAGAAGGAATACGGTTTTGCATTGGGTGGCCCGATCATCCAGGACAAGGCGCACTTCTTCGTGACCTACGAAGCCAAGCGCTTCGACCTGCCGGTCACCATCGCGCCGGACGGCGCGGTTGGCCGCGCTGCCGCCCTGCTTCCGCCGGAAGGCGCCGCCGGCCTCGGCCCGGCCAGCCAGCCGTTCCAGCAGGATCTGATCTTCGGCAAGATCGACTTCGAGCCGACCGACAACGATCGCATCGAGCTGACCTTCCAGGACCGCGATGAAACCCAGTCGCAGTTCAGCGGCCAGACCTCGCCGGAAGCCGGCCGTGAAGTGGTCAACACCGACCGTCGTTACGCCCTGCGCTGGAACCACAGCGGCGAGCGTTACTACAACGAACTGATGGTCACCCACGAAGATTCGTTCAACAACCCGACCCCGCTGACCCTGGCCAACGGCATCACCTACACCGCACCGGACGGCACCGAAGACCGCACCGTGGTGAAGATCGGTGGCGCATCGGCGCTGGATTCGCAGGTGAAGGGCCAGAAGGGCTGGTCGATCGAAGACAACCTCACCCTGGACGGCATCGAGTGGCAGGGTGACCACACCATCAAGATGGGCGCCAAGTACAAGCAGATCGATCTGTACGCATCCGATGCCGCGCAGATCAATCCGACCTTCACCTACAGCCTGGGTGATCCGGACTTCCCGTCTTCCATTCCGTACAAGGCGCAGTTCGTCAAGCCGGTGACCGGCGTGTCGGGCGTGTCGGGCGAAGTGCGCTCGAAGTCCAAGCAGATCGGCCTGTTCATCCAGGACGACTGGCAGGTCAACGACCATCTGCAGCTGAACCTCGGCCTGCGTTGGGACTACGAGAAGACCCCGTCCTACCTGGACTTCGTGACCCCGCAGCAGGTGGTCGACGCGATCTATTCGCAGGATCCGCGCGCGGCCGCGGGCCAGACCTACGCCGATTCGCTGGCGCTGGGCGGCCTGAACATCGGCGACTACATCAGCAACGGCCACAACCGCAAGGCGTTCAAGGATGCCTGGCAGCCGCGCCTGGGCTTCTCGTATGACGTCAACGCCGACGAGCAGCACGTGTTCCACGGTGGTGCCGGTCGTTCGTATGACCGCGATCTGTTCGACAACCTGCAACTGGAAACCACCAAGCTGGCCCTGCCGCAGCCGACCATCTACTTCCGCAACCCGGCCACCGGCACCTGCATCGACGGCCAGGCCGCCTGCTATGACTGGAACCCGAACCTGCTCAACGGCATCGGCAACCTGCAGGCCCTGGTCGGTTCGACCAGCAACGCCGGCCTGGAAGTCGATCTGCTGAACAACAACCTCAAGGTGCCGTACTCGGACCAGTTCAGCTTCGGCATGAGCAACCAGGTCGGTGAGTGGCTGACCGATGCCACCATTTCCCGCACCCTGAGCTACGACGGCTTCGCCTTCACCCTGGGCAACCGTTACCCGACCGGCCAGTTCTTCGATGACCCGCGCCTGTGCGGCGGCACCGACCCGGGCCTGAGCCAGGCCTGGAGCTGCAACGTGCCGGGCTTCGGCAGCCTGATCATCGGCCAGCAGGGCATCAAGACCCGTGCGACCCAGGTCCTGCTGTCGGCGCAGAAGCCGTTCACCCAGGAAAGCGGCTGGGGCACCTCGGTGGCCTACACCTGGACCACCGCGCGCCACAACCGTGACATCAACGAGAAGTACGCGTTCGACCGCGGCCTGATCGAAGATTATCCGACCATCCGTTCCAACGGCGCGCCGCGCCACCGCCTGGTGGTCACCGGTTCGTACGCGGGCTTCTGGGGCATCACCTTCGGTGGCAAGGTCACCCTGGCTACCCCGACCGCCGTCAACGACTGGTACCCGGTGCCGCAGGCCAGTGGCTACAACCTGCCGACCCCGCAGGCAGCCGTGCCCAATGCCAATGGCAAGTTCCTGCTGGGTGGCAAGATCTTCGGCTACCGTTCGGTCGATCTGCAGGCGACGAAGACGTTCAAGATGCCGGGCGAGACCGAGCTGTACGCTCGTATCGACATCATCAACGTGTTCAACTTCGACAACTTCTCGACCTACAACTACGTCAAGACCAACGGCAAGCTGCAGGCCAGCTACAACGAGACCGGCGACATCATCGGTACGCCGCGTCAGGTCAAGGCAGAAGTCGGCTTCCGCTTCTGATGCAACAACGGCCCCGTCTTCGGACGGGGCCGGTTTCATGGCAATGGCTGGCCTTCGGGCCAGTCCATTGTCCAGGCCGCTGCCACGGAGGGTGGCAGCGGCCTGGGCAATGACCCGCTTGTTCGGACCACGCACGCGTGGTTTTTTTAAGCGGCGTTCTGTAAACGATTTCAGGTCATTGGACGTTATGCTTCCCAGTCACGAACACCGTAGAAGGAGTTGGCCCATGCAGGCACGCCACCTGTTGACCGCTGCGGCGATCAGCGTCGCCGCCGTTGCCTGTCAGCCGCAGGCCCAGCAGGAGCCGGCCAAGCCCAAGCCGCCCGTGATCCTGGTCGAGGCGGATGTGCCGCCGCGGCCGATGAAGCCGGAACTGCCGCCGCTGTTCGACGATATCGAGCGCCGCACCTTCCAGTTCTTCTGGGATACCACCAATGAGGTCAACGGGCTCAGCCCGGACCGTTACCCGTCGCGCCCGTTCGCGAGCATCGCCTCGGTGGGCTATGCGCTGACCGCGTATCCGATCGGCATCGAGAACGGCTGGGTCAGCCGCACCCAGGCGATCGACCGCACCCTGCTGACGCTGAAGTATTTCCGCGACCTGCCGATGGGCCCGCAGCGCACCGGCAAGGCCGGTTACAAGGGCTTCTACTACCACTTCCTGGACATGCAGGAAGGCCGCCGCTACGACAGCTGGGTGGAGCTCTCCAGCGTGGATACCGCGCTGCTGATGATGGGCGTGCTGTTCGCACAGTCCTATTACGACGGTGACGACGCGCGCGAGAAAGAGATCCGCGAGATCGCCGACACGCTCTACAAGCGCGTGGACTGGCCCTGGCTGCAGCAGCGCGCACCGCTGATCTCGATGGGCTGGTTCCCGGAGAGCGGCTTCATCGATCACGACTGGATGGGCTACAACGAGGCGATGATGGTCTACATCCTCGCGCTCGGCTCGCCGACCCACCCGGTCAGCCCGGACGCCTGGACGGTCTGGACGCGCACCTACGACAACGACTGGGGCGTCTACCAGGGCCAGGAATACCTGTCCTTCGGCCCGCTGTTCGGCCACCAGTACACGCACGTGTGGGTGGACTTCCGCGACATCCAGGATGCCTACATGCGCGAGCGGGGCAGCACCTACTTCCTCAACAGCCGCTCGGCCGCCCTGGCGCAGCGCGAATACGCGATCGCCAACCCGATGAACTGGAAGGATTACGGCCAGAACGTGTGGGGCCTGACCGCCAGCGACGGCCCGCAGAACACCACCCAGGAATACCGCGGCGAGCAGCGCCAGTTCCGGCATTACTCCTCGCGCGGCGCGGGCCTGCGCGAGAATTTCGATGACGGCACCATCGCACCGACCGCCGCGATCTCCTCGATCGTGTTCGCTCCGGAAGAGGTGATCCCGGCCGCGGTGGAGATGCACAAGCGCTACGGCGATTACATCTACTCCAGCTACGGGTTCCTGGATTCGTTCAACCCGAGCTTCAACTACGACATCCCGATCAAGACCGGTCGCCTGGTCCCGGATCGCGGCTGGGTGGCCAGCGATTACATCGGCATCGACCAAGGCCCGATCCTGACCATGATCGCCAACTACCGGAACGATTTCGTCTGGAACGTGATGAAGAAGAACGCGCATATCCGCAAGGGTCTGGAGCGCGCCGGCTTCAGCGGTGGCTGGTTGACGCCGGAAGGCGAGGACCAGCCGATGGAACTGCAGAAAGATGAAAAGGCTGCCTCGGCCCGCTCGGTCGGCATCGCCGAATCGCGTGCGGCAGCCGCCCAGGAACAGAAGAACAATTCCAATTCGAACCGCAACCAGCAGCAGGGGAAGTAAGCAGTGCCATCGTCGTCGCGCCCGAAGCTGGGGTTGAGTCTGTTGCTGCTGCTGGTCGGCAGCCTGTTGTTGAGTGCCTGCCGGAAAGAACCGGAAGGCGTGACCGTGCGTTTCTGGGCGATGGGCCGCGAGGCCGAAGTCGTCACCGGCCTGATCCGTGAGTTCGAGGCGGAAAACCCGGGTATCCATGTGGATGTGCAGAACATCCCGTGGACGGCCGCGCATGAAAAGCTGTTGACCGCGTTCGCGGCCGACGGCCTGCCGGATGTGTGCCAGTTGGGCAATACCTGGATTCCCGAATTCGCCGAGCTCAATACCCTGACCCCGCTGCAGCCCTACGTTGCGCAGTCCAAGGTCGTGGACCCGGCCGATTACTTCCAGGGCATCTGGGATACCAACGTCATCCATGACGAACTGGTCGGCGTGCCGTGGTACGTCGATACCCGCCTGCTGTATTACCGCAAGGACATGCTCGCCAAGGCCGGTTATGACCATCCGCCGCGCACCTGGGAGGAGTGGAACGCGATGATGGCGGCGATCAAGAAGATGCAGGGCGCGAACCGCTATGCCGTGTTGATGCCGATCAACGAGTTCGAGCAGCAGCTGTCCTTCGCCCTGCAGCAGCCGGACCCGCTGCTGCGCGATGATGATACCCGCGGCAACTTCAGCAGCCCCGGCTTCCGCAGGACGCTGGGCTTCTACGAGAACATGTTCGCGCAGGGCTGGGCCCCGCGCATGTCCGAGACGCAGATCTCCAACGTCTGGGATGAATTCTTCCGTGGCTTCAACGTGTTCTACGTGTCCGGCCCCTGGAACATCCGCGAGTTCAAGAAGCTGCAGCCCAAGGCGCTGGAAGGGCAGTGGGGCACCGCTGCGCTGCCGGGCCCGGACGGCCCCGGCGCCGGCATCGCCGGTGGAACCAGCCTGGTGATCTTCCGCTCCTCGCAGCAGAAGGAAGCGTCGTGGAAGCTGATCGAGTTCCTGTCGCGCCCGGCGATCCAGGAACGCTTCCATTCGATCATCGGTGACCTGCCGCCCCGGCGCAGCACCTGGGATTACCCCTCGCTGGCCAACGACCCGTTGGCGCAGCCCTTCCGCGACCAGCTCGAGCGGGTCAAGCCCACGCCGAAGGTGCTGGAGTGGGAGCGCATCGTGCAGGAAATGCGGATCATCACCGAACAGGTGGTGCGTGGTGGCATGGATCAGGACGTGGCAGTGAAAGAACTGGACAAACGCGTGGACAAGGTCCTCGCCAAACGCCGTTGGATGCATGAGCAGCACCGGCGCGACGCCTCCGGGGTGAGCGACAAGCAGCACTCCAGCGCGGTCGCCACGGAGGCGGCGCCATGAAGCAGCGTTCGCTTGCCGGCTGGATGTTCGCCGGCCCGGCCATCCTGGTCATCGCGGTGTTCTTCGGCCTGCCGGTGTTCTCGGCACTGGCCCTGAGCATCACCGATTTCGATCTGTACGCGCTGGCCGACGGCGAGAACCTGCGCTTCGTCGGCCTGGGCAACTACATCGACCTGCTGCAGACCCCGATGTTCTGGAAGTCGCTGTGGAACACCACCTACTTCGTGATCGTCGGTGTGCCGATGTCGATCGCGGTGTCGCTGGGCGCGGCGATCCTGCTCAACGCCCCGGCCGCGCGCTTCAAGGCGCTGTTCCGCACCGCACTGTTCGCCCCGGTGGTGACCACCCTGGTGGCGGTGGCGGTGATCTGGCGCTACCTGTTCCACACCAGCTACGGCCTGGTGAACTACGGCCTGGGCCACCTGGGCATCAGCCCGATCGACTGGCTGGGCGACCCGAACTGGGCGATGCCGACCATCATGCTGTTCGCGGTGTGGAAGAACTTCGGCTACAACATGGTGATCTTCCTGGCCGGCCTGCAGGCGATCCCGCATGACCTGTACGAGGCGGCCCGGATCGACGGCGCCTCGCGCTGGAAGCAGTTCCTGCACATCACCCTGCCGATGCTCGGCCCGGTGCTGCTGGTGGTCGGCGTGATCACCGTGTCCGGCTATTTCCAGCTGTTCGCCGAGCCCTACGTGATGACCCGTGGCGACCCACTGCAGAGCACCGTCAGCGTGCTGTACTTCATGTTTGAAGAAGGCTTCAAGTGGTGGAACCTGGGCCGCGCCTCCGCGGTGGCGTTCCTGCTGTTCCTGATCATCCTGGGCGTGACCAGCATCATGCTGCGTTTCGGCCGCAAGAGGCAGTTGGTATGAGTCGTGAAATCGGTCAATCGCGCTGGCACGCCTGGTGGGTCAATGGTGGCCTGCTGGTGCTGGCCGCGCTGAGCCTGGCGCCGCTGTTGTGGATGCTGTCGGTGTCGTTCATGCCGACCGGCGAGGCGGCGCATTTCCCGCCGCCGCTGCTGCCCTCGTCGCTGACGACCGCGAACTACCATGAGTTGTTCGCCCGTACCGGCATGGCCAACAACTTCGTCAACAGCCTGATGGTGTCGCTGGCGATCACCTTCGGCTCGCTGCTGCTCAACACCATGGCCGGCTATGCCTTCGCCAAGCTGCGCTTCGCCGGCCGCGAGCGCATCTTCCAGCTGCTGCTGGCCGCGCTGGTGATCCCGGCGCAGGTGGCGATGCTGCCGCTGTTCCTGCTGATGAAGCAGCTGGGCCTGGTCAACAACTTCGGTGGCGTGATCGTGCCGGCGCTGGCGACCGTGTTCGGCATCTTCCTGGTCCGCCAGTACGCCCGTTCGATCCCGGACGAGCTGCTCGAAGCGGCCCGGATCGACGGGGCAGGGGAGCTGCGGATCTTCTTCCAGATCGTGCTGCCGATGCTCAAGCCGGTGCTGGTGACGCTGTCGATCTTCACCTTCATGGCCGCGTGGAACGATTTCATGTGGCCCTTGATCGTGTTGACCGACCAGGAGCACTACACTCTCCCGGTGGCCCTGGCCACGCTCTCGCGCGAGCACATCATGGACGTTGAGATGATGATGGCCGGCGCGGTGGTCACGGTGGTTCCGGTGCTGCTGCTGTTCCTGGCATTGCAGCGTTATTACATCCAAGGTCTGTTGCTGGGGAGTGTCAAAGGGTGAAGCATGCCGTCGTCGCGGTGGGTCTGGGTCTGGTCTGGTCACTGGCGGCCTCGGCCGCACCGCCGGCGACGCCGGTGCTGCCCGCACCCAAGGTGCTGGACAGCTTCGACGACATGACGCCCTGGAAGCTGGTCGTCTCCGACCAGGTCAGCGGCTCGCTGCGCAGCGTCGCCGGCAACGGCGGCGGGCGCGCGCTCTGCCTGGACTACGACTTCCACAACGTGTCCGGCTACGTCGGCATCCGCCGCGAGCTGGGCATCCAGTACCCGGAGAACTACCAGTTCGGCTTCCAGCTGCGCGGTGACTCCCCGGCCAACGATCTGCAGTTCAAGCTGATCGACGCCAGCGGCGACAACGTCTGGTGGGTCAACCGGCCCGGCTATGCCTTCCCCAAGGCCTGGGCACCGGTGCAGTACCGCAAGCGCCAGATCGACAAGGCCTGGGGGCCGGAAACGGACCCGACGCTCAAGCGCAGCGCCGCGATCGAGTTCACCATCTACAGCAAGGTCGGCGGCAAGGGCACGGTCTGTTTCGACCGGCTCACGCTGCAGGGACTGCCGGCGGCCGATACCTCTTCGCTGAGCCCATCGGTGATCGCCGATACCGCCACCGCGCTGCAGAACCGCATCGTCGATGGCAAACCGGACACGGTCTGGATCAGCGGCGGCGTGGCCGAGCAGACCATCACCCTGGACCTGCACAAGGTGCGTGAGTTCGGCGGGGCGGTGATCGAGTGGCTGCCCGGGCTGGAGGCCACGCGATATGAAGTGCGCTCCTCGGCCGACGGGCGCAGCTGGGACACGCGCCGCGAGGTGACCGCCGGCGGCGGTGGCCGCGACTGGCTGGCGCTGCCGGATACCGAGGCGCGCTATCTGCGCTTCGACCTCAAGGGCGGCCCGAGCTGGCGCTACGGCATCCGTGACATCACGCTCAAGCCGCTCGAGTTCGCCGACACCCCGAATGATTTCGTCCGCTCGGTGGGCGCCGACCTGCCGCGCGGTTCGGTGCCGCGTGGCTTCACCGGTGAACAACCGTACTGGACGCTGCTGGGCCTGGATGGCGGTCGCGAACAGGCCCTGATCGGCGAAGACGGTGCGCTGGAAGTGGCCAAGTCCAGCTTCAGCGTGGAGCCGTTCGTGCTGGTGGACAACAAGCTGCTGAGCTGGGCCGACGTCAAGACGAGCCAGTCGCTGCAGGATGATTACCTGCCGATCGCCAATGTCGGCTGGACCCACGACAAGGCCGGCCTGCAGGTCACCGGCTTCGTGCAGGGCACGCCGGACAATGCGCAGCTGGTCGGGCGTTACACCCTGCGCAACCCGGACAAGGTCGCCCACGAGTACACCCTGGCCCTGGCGGTGCGCCCGTGGCAGGTCAACCCGCCGACCCAGTTCCTCAACACCGTTGGCGGTGTGAGCCGGATCGACAACCTGTCGGTCGACCCGACCCATGTGGACGTCAACGGCAAGCCGCGCCTGTATCCGGCGCAGGCGCCGGATGCGGCCTTCGCCACCGCCTTCGACAGCAAGCTGGACGTGGTCCACCTGGCCAGCGGCAAGCTGCCGGGCACCACCGAAGTGAAGGACGGCACCGGCCTGGCCTCCGGCGCGCTGCTGTACCGCTGGAAACTGGAGCCCGGCCAGAGCCGGGAGGTCGCCATCGTGCTGCCGCAGACCGGCAACTGGACGATGCCCAAGGCCTTTGATGCCGCCAAGGCGCAACAGCAGGTCGCCTCGATGTGGCGGACCAAGCTGGACCAGGTGACGCTGCAGGTGCCGGCCGCCGGCAAGCCGCTGGCCGATACCCTGCGCACCGCGCTGGCGCACATGCTGATCTCGCGGATCGGGCCGAGCATCCAGCCGGGCACGCGCTCGTACTCGCGCAGCTGGATACGCGACGGCGCGATGATTTCCGAGGGCCTGCTGCGCATGGGCCGTAGTGATGCGGTGCGCCAGTACGTGAACTGGTACGCGCCGTACCAGTTCGACAACGGCAAGGTGCCGTGCTGCGTGGACTCGCGCGGCAGCGATCCGGTGCCGGAGAACGACAGCCACGGCGAGCTGATCTTCAACATCGCCGAATACTGGCGCTACACCGGCGACACCACCTTCCTGGAAGTGATGTGGCCGCACGTGCAGGGCGCCTACCAGTACATGGAGCAGCTGCGCCTGAGCGAGCGCACCGAGGAAAACCGCGCCCGCAACCCAGCCTTCTACGGAATGATGCCGGTCTCGATCAGCCACGAGGGCTATTCGGCCAAGCCGATGCATTCCTACTGGGACAACTTCTGGGCGCTGCGTGGCTACAAGGATGCCGCGATCATCGCCAGCACCCTGGGCAAGGCCGAGGCAATGCAGATCAGCGAGTCGCGCGATCAGTTCCGTGACGACCTGCAGGCCTCGTTGCTGGCAGCGACCGCGCAGCACAGCATCGACTACCTGCCCGGTTCGGCCGAGCTGGGCGATTTCGACGCGACCTCGACCACCATCGCACTGGCCCCTGCCGGTGAGCAGGGGCGCCTGCCGCAGCCGTACTTGAACAACACCTTCGAGCGCTACTGGAGCGAGTTCGAAGCGCGTCGTGATGGCAAGCGCGAGTGGAAGGACTACACCCCGTACGAGTGGCGCAACGTGGCTGCGTTCGTGCGCCTGGGCTGGCGCGACCGCGCCTGGCAGGCGACCGAGTTTTTCTTCAAAGACCGCGCGCCGCAGCCCTGGAACCAGTGGGCCGAAGTGGTCTCGCGCACGCCGCGCAAGCCGTTCTTCCTGGGCGACCTGCCACACGCCTGGGTGGCCTCGGACTTCGTGCGCTCCGCGCTGGACATGTTCGCCTACAGCCGCGACATCGACGACAGCCTGGTGCTGGCCGCCGGGGTGCCGTCGCGTTGGCTGGAAGGCAAGGGGGTCGGCGTGCAGGGCCTGCGTACGCCGAACGGTCAGCTCAACTACGCACTGGTCCGCAATGACAAACAGCTCACCCTGACCGTGTCGGCCGGCCTGATTCCGCCCGCCGGTGGCGTGGTGTTGCCATGGCCGTACAGCGGCGAGCCGGGCGCCACCACCATCAACGGTGAACCAGCGCAATGGGTGGGCGGCGAGCTGCGGGTGATGCAGGTGCCGGCCAAAGTCGAGATCGAAATTCCGGCATCGGTACGCCGGGCGGAACGCAAGGCACCGTAATGCGGCAGATGACGAAGTTGAGGCGCGGCCTGCTGGCCGCCGTGCTGGCGTTCGCGCCGGTGGTCGCGATGGCGCAGGCCAACGGGACAGGGGCCACGCAGGAGATGACCATGGTCACCTTCAACCTGCACCACGACCGCGAAAACTGGCCGGCCCGCCGCCAGGTGATCCTGCGTGAGCTGCAGACCCTGCAGCCCGATGCGATCGCGTTGCAGGAGGTGATCCAGAAGCCCCATGTGCGCAACCAGGCCGCGTGGCTGGCGCGCAAGCTGGGCTATGAGTACCAGTTCGTTTCCACCGATCCGCCGGGGCGGTTCAAGCGCTATGGCAATGCACTGCTGACCCGGCGCCCGGTGCTGACGCGCAACGACCACCTCTTGGCACCGATCAACGACTACCGCACCGTGGCGCATCTGCGCATCGATGTGGACGGTCGGCCGGTCAACGTCTATGCCACGCACTTGAACGAGCGCTCGGACGAGGTGGGCAGCCGCATCCGCGGCGAGCAGGTGGCCGATCTGCTGACGTTCATCGCGCAGACCGCAGGTGATGCGCCGGTGGTCGTGGCCGGGGACTTCAACGCGCTGGTGGATGCAGGTGACCTGAGCGAGCTGCGCAATCACTACGGCGACAGCTACGGCAGCGTGCACGTCAACAACGAGCTGGCCCAGGTCAGCACGCTCAACCGGCATTACTACGATGCGCCATCGCGCATCGACCATATCTTCTTCCAGCAGGATCGCCTGCTTGCCCGCGAAGCGAAGCTCCTGTTCGATCAGCCGTACGCTGATGGCCGCTGGGCCTCGGATCACTACGGCGTGTGGACCCGGCTGCAGTTCGCGCCGGGTACCGGCAACGCCGGCGCGACGACGCCCTGAGGCGCGCGCCGCGTCGTCGGTGATGGTGTAGCGCGCTACCGGCTGCCTCCACGGATGACGTGGATCTGCCCTTGATGCGACCGATCCGGGATCCACGCATGGCGTGGATCTACCCTTGCTGCATCCCACGGCCTGTGTAGATCCACGCCGTGCGTGGATACGCTCAACGCCGCCATCATGACTGCCTGACCGGCGCCGCTGGCTCCGCCATCCAACCGCCCAAACGCAGACAGCGGCCCGAAGGCCGCTGTCTGTTTGTTGCGTCACTCACCCAGGATCAGAGCGTGTCTTTCTTTTCCTGGTCAGCCTTGTCGCCTTCATCGGCCTGCGGGGCATCGGTGGGGATGTCCTCGCGGGCCTCGGCCTGGGCGGCCTGTTCGGCGGCATTGGTGGTGGCCGGGGCTTCGCTGGCGGTCGCACCGAACAGCTGGCCGTTATGCACGACCGGGCCGGCCGGGGCCGATTCGGTGCGGGCCTGCGGGGCTGCCGGCTGTGCCGGGGCCTGGGTCGCATCGACGGCATCCAGCATGCTGGTCTGCACCGGCGCGGCGGTCGGCTCCTTCACTTCTTCCGGGGCGGTCTCGACGACCGGGGCCGACGGAGCAGCGACCGGAGCCGGAGCTGCCGGAGCAGCCACCGGAGCCGGAGCCGCCGGAGCAACCACCGGGGCCGGAGCCACCGGAGCAGCGACCGGGGCCGGAGCTGCCGGAGCAGCCACCGGAGCCGGAGCCACCGGAGCAGCCACCGGAGCCGGAGCCGCCGGAGCAGCCACCGGTTCAACCACACGCGGTGCTTCCACCGGTGCAGCCGGCTGCGCAGCGGCCGGGGTCGGCTTCGGGCTTTCCACGAACGGCACCGGGTCGTTGTAGGAGGCCGGGGCCTTCTCGGCGACCGGTTCGGCTGCCGGGGCAGCGGCCTTTTCAACGACCGGGGTCGGTGCCTTTTCGGCGACCGGTGCTGCCACCGGCGCCGGAGTCGGCTCGGTGTGGCCCGCCGTCACGACCGGGCTGCTGACCACCGCCACCGGAGCGGCAGCGGCGACAGCGGCTGCCGGAGCCGGGCGCGGGGCCTGGACCGGGGCAGGGGTGGCGGCCGGCGCGTTGCCGGATTCGTCGTCGAACTCGAACTCCGGCTGCGGCTGACCATGGTTGGCGACCTGGCGCTCGGCCGGGGCGGCGGTGTCGCCGTCCTGATCGCCATCCTGATCGTCGCCCTCGTCATCCAGACCGTTCTCGTCACCATTGAGGCCATCGCTGCCGGCGGCCTGCTCACCGTTGCCACGACGACGACGACGGCCACCGCGACGACCACGACGACGACGCGAAGCGCCTTCGCCGGTACCGTCTTCGGCGTTGGCCGGGGCGTCACCCTGTTCGGTGGCCTCGCTCACTGCAGCCTGCGCATCCTCGGCCACAACGGCCTTGGTCGCGTCCTGCGCGTGGGCAGCCGATGCAGCAGTATCGGTGGCGACCACGGCAGCGGCGGCGATCACCGCGGCATCGGCGGCGACCGGGGCAGCGGTGGTCGGCTTGGGTGCATCGGCCTGCGGCTGGCGCGCGGGCTTTTCGCTCACGGCCGGCTTGTCGCCGTCATTCTGCTGGGGCTTGGCCTGGCCGTTCTGGCCCTGCTTCTGCTTCAGCTTCGGCTGCTGCTGGTCATTGCGCGCTTCATTGCGCGGCTTGGCCGGCTGCTGCTCGTTGCGCGGCTTGCCCTGGCTGGGCGCCTGCACCTGTGCTGCGTTGCCATTGGCCGGTGCGGCGGTGTCCTGGCGGCGCTCGTCACGACGCTCGCCCTTCGGGCCGCGCTCGCCACGCTCACCACGGTCCTTGCCACGGCCCTGCGCCTGCGCATTGCCGTTACCGCCGCGCTCGCCACGCTCATCGCGGCGGCCGTTGCGGTCCTTGCCGTTGCGGTCCTTGTTGCGACCGTTGCGGTTGCCGTCCTGGCCCGGGCGGCTGCTCGGCTGCGGTGCGGCGGCCGGGGCCGGTTCGCCACCGAAGATGCGCTTGAGCCAACCCACCACGCCGGTGGCGGCCGGGGCGGCAACAGGGGCGGCGACCGGGGCCGGTGCGGCCACCGGTTCCGGGGCTTCACGCACCGGGGCCGGCTGGCTGTGCTTGACCTGGGTCACCACCGGGGCGACCGGGATGTTCAGCTGGGCCTTGGTCAGTGCATGCACGGGCAGCTTGCGCGGGGTGCCGCGCTGGTAGCTCGGCTTGCCGCTCTCTTCGCCCAGCTCGTTCTCGCGCAGGCGGGTCACTTCGTAATGCGGGGTGTGCAGCTGCTCATCGGCCACGATCACGATCGGCGCGTCATGGCGCTGTTCGATCTCACGCAGCGCGCTGCGCTTTTCGTTGAGCAGGTAGTTGGCGATCTCGACCGGGGCCTGGACCAGCACCTGCCCGGTGTTCTCCTTCATCGCATGCTCTTCAGCCACGCGGATGATGGACAGCGACAGCGACTCGACGCTGCGCATGCGGCCATGGCCATCGCAACGCGGGCAGACGATCTGGCTGGATTCGCCCAGGCTCGGGCGCAGGCGCTGGCGGCTCATTTCCATCAGGCCGAAGCGCGAAATGCGGCCCAGCTGCACGCGCGCACGGTCGTACTTGAGCGCGTTCTGCAGGCGGTTCTCGACTTCGCGCTGGTGCTTGTTGGAGGCCATGTCGATGAAATCGATGACCACCAGGCCGCCCAGGTCGCGCAGGCGCAGCTGGCGGGCCACTTCTTCAGCCGCTTCCAGGTTGGTCTGGAAGGCGGTGTCCTCGATGTCGCTGCCCTTGGTGGCGCGCGAGGAGTTCACGTCGATGGCGGTCAGCGCTTCGGTCTGGTCGACCACGATCGAGCCGCCGGACGGCAGGCGGACGTTGCGTTCATACGCGCCTTCGATCTGCGATTCGATCTGGAAGCGGTTGAACAGCGGGATGTCGTCCTTGTAATGCTTGAGCTTGCGCAGGGTCTGCGGCATCACCTGCTGCATGAACTCCTGGGCGGTCTCGTACAGCTCCTCGGTGTCCACCAGGATCTCGCCGACATCGGCGCGCAGGTAGTCACGCAGGGCGCGCACGATCAGGCGCGATTCCTGGTAGATCAGGAACGAGGCCGGCTTGGTCAGCGCCGCTTCGGCGATCGACTTCCACACCTGCAGCAGGTAATCCAGATCCCACTGCAGCTCTTCGGCATCGCGGCCGACGCCGGCGGTGCGGATGATCACGCCCATGTCGTCGGGGATGTTCAGCTTGTCCAGCGCGTCTTTCAGCGCGGCACGGTCTTCGCCCTCGATGCGACGCGAGACGCCACCGGCGCTCGGCGAGTTCGGCATCAGGACCATGTAGCGGCCAGCCAGCGAGATGAACGTGGTCAGGGCAGCGCCCTTGTTGCCGCGCTCTTCCTTGTCCACTTGGACCACGACTTCCTGGCCTTCACGCAGCAGCTCGCGGATGCCGGCCTTGTTGTGGTCGACGCCAGCCTGGAAGTAATCGCGGGAGATTTCCTTCAGCGGCAGGAAGCCATGGCGCTCACCGCCGTACTCGACGAAGGCCGCTTCCAGTGAAGGCTCAAGGCGCGTGATGCGGCCTTTGTAGATGTTCGACTTCTTCTGTTCCTTGGACGGCTGTTCGATGTCGATGTCGTACAGCGTCTGGCCATCCACGATGGCTACCCGCAGCTCTTCAGCCTGCGTGGCATTGATCAGCATTCGCTTCATTCTTGCGTTCCTCGCGCGCTGCTACCGCGCGGAACGCCATGGGGTTTCGCTTCTGGTCACGCTTCACCGCCCATCGCGCATGCGCGGGGAGGGCGGTTTGGGTTTCCAGCGCTACGACACCACGGCAGGCCGCGGGAGCGCTTCATTTGTTTTGGTTTGGGTGTAACTGGGCCGGAGGCAGCTTTCAGCCAGGCTGGAGCGCCACAGGGACATGTTCAGCGCGAATGTGTGTCAGACATCCGGCGATGGCCGGGACCGCCGGTGAGCCGCTAACATGGCCGCCCCGGGGGCGGTGGCTGCGCACTGTGCCGGAATCGCGGGAAGTCGGGCTTCTGGCCCAGAGCAACTTCCAACGAAATCAATCCCTTATCTCGCCCGCCGAGTGTAACAGAATAAAAGGCCAATGACCGTTACCGAGCCCACCCCCAAAGCCGCTGAAGCCATGACCAGCGTACGTATCATCACTGTTCCGGCCGACCGTGCCGGGCAACGCCTGGACAACTTCCTGCTCGGCCAGCTCAAGGGTGCACCGCGCAGCCTGATCTACAAGCTCGTGCGAAGTGGCCAGGTCCGCGTCAATGGCGGCCGCGCCAAGGCCGAGCGCAAGCTGGAGGGCGGCGACGAAGTCCGGGTGCCGCCCGTCCGTCTCAACGAAGAGGGCGACAAGGCTGGCCCGCCGGCCGCGTTCATGAAGCGGCTGGAAGATGCCATCGTGTTCGAAGACGATCGGCTGCTGGCGCTGAACAAGCCGTCGGGCGTGGCCAGTCACGGCGGCAGCGGCATCAGTTTCGGCGCCATCGAAACCCTGCGCGCACTGCGGCCGGGCAAGACCCTGGAGCTGGTCCATCGCCTGGACCGGGATACCTCCGGCCTGCTGATCGTGGCCAAGAAGCGCTCGGCCCTGAGCGAGCTGCAGGCGCTGCTGCGTGAAGACCACGGCGCCGGCATCCGCAAGCGCTACCTGACGCTGCTGGCCGGCCGCATGCCCGATGGCACCATGACCGTGGACGCCCCGCTGCACGTGGGCCTGCGCCAGGGTGGCGAGCGCCACGTGCAGGTCAATCCGATCGGCAAGGAGTCGATCAGCCACTTCAAGGTGCTGGAGCGCAAGGGCGGCCATTCGTACTGCGAAGTGCGGATCGAAACCGGCCGGACCCACCAGATCCGCGTGCATGCCCAGCATCTGGGTCATCCGGTGGCCGGTGACGACAAATACGGCGATCCGGACGTCAACAAGCGGCTTCGTGAGCAGATCGGCCTGAAACGGCTGTTCCTGCACGCGGCCTCGCTGGAGTTCGCGCTGGATGCGGGCAAAACCCCTTATCTGATCAATGCGCCGCTGGCCGAGGAGCTGGTCGAGGTCTTGAACCGGCTCAAATAAGGCCGACCGACAAGGGTAGTGCCGGCCGCTGGCCGGCTCTGCACAATCCCGACCGATAAAGGTAGTGCCGGCCGCTGGCCGGCTCTTCACGGTGTCGATCGACATCCGACGTCGGGAAGCGCCGGCCAGCGGCCGGCACTACCGGGCGGTGGGACCCTGCGCCGACGTTACCCGGTTGAAAGGGCCCGGAGTTGCCGGGATGGAGCCCTCGGCATCACCACTTGAACAGCACCAGGCTGATCGCCAGGCTGCCCATGCCGGCCACCAGGCCGTACACGGTTTCGTGGCCCTTGGCGTAGCGCTTGGCCGCCGGGAGCAGTTCGTCCAGGGCCAGGAACACCATCACGCCGGAGATGATCCCGAACACCCAGCCGAAGGTGGCATGGTTGAGCACCCCGGACAGGGCGACATAGCCGATCGCCGCACCGATCGGCTCGGCCAGCCCGGACAGCAGGCTGGCGCCGAACGCATAGAACTTGTTCTGGGTGGCGAAATACACCGGCACCGCGATCGCGATGCCCTCGGGGATGTTGTGGATGGCGATGGCGAAGGCCAGCGGCATGCCGACCGAGGGGCTCTCCAGGGTGGCGAAGAACGTCGCCAGCCCCTCGGGGAAGTTGTGTGCGGTGATCGCCACGGCGGTCAGCAGGCCGACCCGCTTGATGTAGGCCTTGTTGTTGTCGCGGAACAGCGGGTCCTGCTTGTCCAGGCTCTCGTGCGGGTTCGGGATCAGGTGGTCGATCACCACGATCAGCAGCACGCCGACCAGGAAGGCCGCGGTGCCGTAGGCGAAGCCCAGTCGGGCGTCATAGGCCTGGGTGAATGAATCGATGGCCTTGTTGAGGATCTCCGTCAGCGAGACGAAGACCATCGCGCCACCGGCAAACGCCAACCCGAACGCCAGCAGGCGCGGGTTGGGGCGGCGCGAGAACAGCACCATCAGGCTGCCCAGCGCGGTGGCCAGGCCGGCGGCCAGGGTGACCGCCAGGGCGATCCATACGTTTTCACTGGAAATATCAGGCATCCGCCAACGCGTCCTTGTACGAGAAAAGTGCGCCGTGCGGTCCCCACCTCCCCACCGGGCCGCTGAAATGCGGGGCTCCGTGGGGGCGGTGTTCACCGGGCGCGTGGCGACGCGTCGATCCGACGGGCGCCTTGACGATCCATGATGCGCGGCTTGCGGCGGCTGACCTCAACACCCTGCGGCGATCAGCCGCCGCGACGCAGCCGTTCTTCGATCGCGAAGCACTCGTCCGGCTTGGGCTGCGGCGGATTGAAGCTGACCGGTACCTGGATCGTGGTCGAGACCGTCTGCCCGGCACGGGTGCCGGCCTTGAACTGCCAGGCCTGGACCGCCTTCTGCGCCTGCTCGTCGAGCTGGGCGTTGCCGCTGCCACTGGCGAGCTGGACCTGGCTGGGCTGGCCGTCGGCGGCGATGGTGACCTTGAACGTACTGGTGCCGCCGATGCCCTGGCACGCCAGTTCGATGGGGTACTCCGGCGGTGGCGTCTTGACCGCGGCGACCTCCGTGGGCGCCGCGACCGGGGCGGCCGGTTGTTCGGGCGTCTTGTTGCAGCCGGCCAGGGCCGCCACGGCAAGGCTGGACAGCACGATGTACTGCAGTTTCATGGGCTTACTCCGTCAGGGCCGAGGCTTTCGCCGCGCAGATGAAGTCGTTTTCGCTCAGGCCACCCACATCATGGGTGGAGAATCGCACCACGGCGCGGTCGTAATGCACGCCCAGGTCCGGGTGGTGGTCTTCGCGATGGGCAACCCAGGCCAGGGCGTTCACGAAGGCCATGGTGCCGTGGTAGTTGTCGAAGCGGAAGGTGCGGGTCAGCGCCTGGCCGGCCTCGGCCAGCTCCCATCCGGGAATCTGGGCCAGCAGCTCGGTGACCCGGGCGGTGCCGAGCTTGTGGTCGCTGCCTTTGCGCGGCACGCAATGGGCCTGCGCCAGCGGAATCAGGTCGGCCATGGGTTCCTCCACATCTGGATGACTGAACAATGCGCGGTCCGGTGTATAAACCAAATGAGCGCATAACAAGGGATTGGCTAGAATAGCCCGATGATCCAGATATCCGACACTGCCCAATCCTATTTCCGCAAGCTGATCGAGCGTGAGGCCGTGCCCGGCATGGGTGTGCGCCTTACCGCCGTCGATGCGGGTACCCCGCGCGCCGATGCCCGCCTGGAGTTCGCCGATCCCGGCGAGCTGCTCGGTGATGAGTGGGCGGTGGACTGCGATGGCTTCACCCTCTACGTGGCCGCCACCAGCGTGGCCTGGCTTGATGGCGCCGAGATCGATTTCGTCACCAACGCCACCGGCAGCCAGCAGCTGACCATCAAGGCGCCGAAGATCAAGGGCGAGGCGCCGACGGAAGGTTCTTCCCTGGTCGAGCGCGTGCGCTGGGTGGTGGAGAACGAAGTCAATCCGCAGCTGGCCTCGCATGGCGGCAAGGTCGCAGTGCAGGAAGTCTCGGCCGAGGGCGTGGTGCTGCTGCGCTTCGGCGGCGGCTGCCAGGGCTGCGGCATGGCCGACGTCACGCTCAAGCAGGGCATCGAAAAGACCTTGATGGGACGTGTGCCCGGCATCACCGCGGTGCGCGACGCGACCGACCACGAGAGTGGCGACGCGCCGTACATTCCCCGCGGCACGGCTGCCTGATCGCGCTGCGTGCCACTGCGCCGGGCTGACGACATCCTCGATTGGCTGCTGGCTCGCCAGCCGGACAAGCGCATTCTCGAAAAAACCACGGGCCTCCCCTATGGGTGGGGCCTGTGGCTGCGCGCGTTGTCGCCATTGCCGCGGCCGTTCCGGGCCAGCGAAGTACTTGCCGAACTGGCCCAGCGTGAGCCGATGCCCACTGGTGGGCGCCTGCCCGAACTGAGTTTCATCCAGGCGATGCGCCGGCTGCTCTGGCAGGGCTGGGACCCGGCCCCGCGCGATCAGCGCTGGATGCGCTGGACCTCTGCGCTGATCAGCGCGCTGCTGCATCTGATGTTCGCGCTGTTGTTGCTGTGGGTGGCCTTGATCCGCCCGCCAAGCGAGCCCGAACAGGGCGGCGAGAGCGGGCGCGTGCAGGTCGAGTTAGTCGGCCGCGGCACCCCGCAGCAGGAGCAAGGGGCGTCACCGGCCGCTGCCGAGCCGGCCACGGCGGACGCGGCGATCGCTGCGGCGATGGCCAATGCGCAGGCGATGGCGCAGGCCGAAGCGGATGCGCGCACAGCATCGGCCCCGCAGCCGGCCGCGGCGCCGGCACCGCCAAGCGAGCCACAACCGGCGCCACCGGCGCCCGCCACGCCGGCGGTGGAGCAGCCCGTCCAGGCGACCGAGGTGGCCCAGGCCACGACCGATTTCGTGGTGCCGCCGACCAGCGTGCCGCGCACCGAAGTGCGGGTGATGACGCGCGAGCCGCAGGACATCGCGGTGCGTGAGCGCACCGTGGTCACGGTGGAAGCGCCGACGCCGCGTACCACCGTGCCGACTCCGCGAACGGCCGAACCGCAATTGCGCACGCCCGAGCTGACCGTGCAGGAGCGGCAGGTCACGGTGGTCGAAGCCCCGACCCCCACCGTGGCCATTGCCGGGCCCCGGGTGGAGGCGACCATGCCGCAACGTGAGGTGCAGGTGCGCGAACGCGAGATCCGGCCGGTGACCGCGCCGGCGGTGAACGTGGCCACGCTGCCCACGCGCGAGGTGGCCGTACCGGGCCGATCGCCTGAGGTCGCCGTGCGCGAACGCGCGGTGCCCAACGCCGCACCGCGTCCGGCACCGCCATCACCGGCCGCGGCGAGCAGTACGACGACGGCGCCGGCGGCCGCCAATGCCAGCACGGCCGCCAGCACGTCCACGTCGCCGACCGCGACCCGCGCCCCGGCGAGCCCATCCAAGGCACCGCCCGGCAGCTGGACCACGCCCAACCGGTCCGATGACTGGGGCGCGGCCAATCATCCGCAGGACGCCGATCTCAACGGCCGTGCCGTCAGTGCGACCCAGGGCAATGGCAGCAGTCTGTTCAAGGCCGATGGCAGTGTGCGCGTGCCCGGCCAGGAGGGTCACGGCAACAGCGAGCGCGGCGCACCGGGCGGCGAGAAAGATGGCTGGAGCAAAGAACGCATCGCGCAGTCCGGCACCTGGCTCAAGCGCCCGCCGTACGACTACACCCCGACCTCGTTCGACAAGTACTGGGCGCCCAACGAATCGTTGCTGGCCGAATGGGTCCGCAAGGGCATCAAGGCGGTGGAGATTCCGATCCCTGGCACGAGCTCGTCGATTTCCTGCGTGATCTCCGTGCTGCAGTTCGGCGGCGGCTGTGGCTTGAGCGATCCGAACATGCAGGACCAGCCAGCCATCGCGCGTCCGCCGCCGGACATCCCGTTCAAGAAGGAACTGCAGGAAGACAACGGCAGCCGATGAGGCGCGGCCTCGGCGGCGGGTAGAGCCACGCCATGCGTGGCTGGGTTTCGGCCGGGTGTCACGGCGCCTCGCAGCCACGCATGGCGTGGCTCTACCGGATGCTGGGCGTTACGCTGCGGGGTCCGCGTCCGGTTCCACGTCCGCGTCCTGCAGCGCGACGAACGCCCAGAACGGCACGTTGCTCTCGCCCCAGTAGCGGCTGGCTTCGTCCAGCACATCCAGCAGCGTGTCGAACTCCGCGCCCGCCTCGCTGCGCAGCGTATCGGCGTCGTTGAAGAACAGGGAATAGCCATTGGCCGGCAGCCACGCCAGGTCACGCAGGTTGTCGGTCAGTGCATCCCAGTTGCCGCCGAAGCCGGTCGGGAAGTCCAGGCGGGCGGCCAGCCGCATCAGCAAAGTGCGCTTGTCCTGGCAGCCGGCCAGGTCGATCTGGATCACACGCAGGCCGGCATCGCGCATCGCCGCCGACAACGGGGCGACATCATCGTTGCCGATCGCATAGATGCCGGCGTTGTTGATGTCGTGCAGGCCCAACTCGAATCCGTCATGCGTCATTGCCAGCTCCCGGCAGGTGGAACGTCGAAACTGCGGAACGTTTCATAGTGATCATCGGTATAGAACCAGCCAGTAGGGGGGGTGCCGCCGGTGACAATGCGCCGTGCGCCGCGATTGCCTGCGCCGGGCGTGTCCACCGTGTATTCGTGGTAATAGCCGCGCGGCCGCTGCGGCAGCCGCTGTTCGCGGTTGCTGAAGATGCTGCCGTCCTGGCGGTGCGGGAACGGGCCGCCACGCTGGATCAGCGCGATGGTGTCGCGCGCTTCGGCCGGCAGGAACGGGGGCAGGGGATCGCGCGTCGTCCGGCTCGATGACGTCGGTGCAGGGGCGGCCGGCGCGCTGTCGGGCTGGGTCAGCGATGGCGCAAACTGCGGCGCGGGCGGGCGCTGGGCCAGCTTGATGGCGGCCAGGCCTCCCACCAGCAGCACGATGGCGATCAACAACAACAGCGGCTTGCGCATGAGGGGCCAGCGAAGAGGGGCGAGGCCACTACTCTACTGCGATCATCGCCCGGCACGGTGAGGCCCAGCCGAACAGGCATGCTGCACCGCGGGGCCTGCGCCGCACCGGTGTACACCGTCACTGTCGCGTAACGCGGCCGACACGCCATCGACCACGCAGGACGAAGTTTCCTTTACATCGCCCTTGGTAAGCTTGTCGGCCATCCCCATCATCGACTCCGCAACGCCCGGTCTTTGCCGGGTGAGTGAGCTACCAGGAGAACCACATGGCCTATACCCTCCCCAAGCTGTCCTACGCCTACGACGCGCTCGAGCCGCATATCGACGCAGCGACGATGGAAATCCACCACACCAAGCATCACCAGACGTACATCAACAACGTCAACGCTGCGCTGGAAGGCACCGAATATGCCGACCTGCCGGTGGAAGAGCTGGTCAAGAAGACCAAGTCGCTGCCGGAAAACCTGCAGGGCGTCGTGCGCAACAACGGCGGCGGCCATGCCAACCACACCCTGTTCTGGACCGTGATGTCGCCCAATGGCGGCGGCGCTCCGGTCGGTGACGTCGCCAAGGCGATCGATTCGCAGCTGGGCGGTGTCGAGAAGTTCAAAGAGGCCTTCACCAAGGCCGCGCTGACCCGCTTCGGCAGCGGCTGGGCCTGGCTGAGCGTCACCCCGGACAAGAAGGTCGTGGTGGAAAGCAGCGCCAACCAGGACAGCCCGCTGATGGACGGCAACACGCCGATCCTGGCCCTGGACGTGTGGGAACACGCGTACTACCTGAAGTACCAGAACCGTCGCCCGGAATACATCGGCGCGTTCTTCAACGTCGTCGACTGGAACGAAGTCGAGCGTCGTTACCAGCAAGCCATCGCCTGATCGGCACGGTTGCCTGAAACACCAACGGCCAGGCAGTAATGCCTGGCCGTTTTTCGTTGGGCCTCCGCAAACGGTGCCGGTCAGGGCGCGCTGGTGCTTTCCGGCGTCTGCAGGCGCAGGGTGGCCATGGTGCCCAGCCGCATCGCCGCAGCGTCGCCCTCGCTGGCCGGCAGCTTGATGCTGTCCTGGCGGATGCCGCCGAAGTGCTTCACCTGGAACAGCACGTCCAGGCCGTGCCCCCGTGCCGCGCCGGCCAGCGACGGCGGATCCACGCGTTCGCCGGGGTTCTTGCGGGCCGGCTGGAAGCCCGGGGTACTTCCCACCAGCTCGGTGATCTCGGCCGAGAAGTCGCCGGCGATCAGCGAAGGCAGGCCGTCGGCGGTCGCGCCGATCCAGGTCATCAGATCGGTGGTCTGGTGCCGGCGGATCTGCGCGTCGTCCGGTTCCGGGCGAAGCCGGGCCACGTAGATGTTGATCAGTTCCTCGCGCAGCTTGACCCGCAGCATCCCGGCCGCGCTGAACTGCCCCGGCGGGTGCAGCAGGGTGACGGCGTCATCCGTCACCGGCAGCCGGGTCAGCATGGCGCTGCCGTGGCGCAGCGGCTGGCTGGGCGGATCGGCGGTGACGAAATCGCAGCTGTAGCGCAGCCGGCTGGCCAGCCAGCAGGCGGGGTTGCGGCCCTGGGTCTGCAGCACCCGCTGCACCGCAATCACGTCCGGCTGCATCGACTCCAGCAGCTGCAGCACCTGGTCACGCCGCTGTTGCCATTGGGCATCGTCCTGGGTCGGCAGTTCCAGCGTGGCGATCTTCAGCGAGGGCAGGGCGTCCTCGGCCTGGCGCGCGTGCGCGCCGGCGGCGGGCGCGGCCAGCAACAGCAGCAGGATCCAGCCTGTCCAACCTCGGGTCCCACCGGTGATGTGCGTGCGCATAACGATAAGTTTACGCTTTCGCCGTCGACGATCCGTGACACGGGTGCCATCGCGCGGATGGGATTCCGGCCCGCCTGCCATGTCCGGCGGCCCCTGTCATGCAGCTGTGCAGCGTGCGCTGGGGTGGGGGCTTCCGGTAATCTTGGTCCTTTCGTGTTCGCAGGACAGCCCCACAGGATGAGCAATATCGCAGCCGCCAGCGCCGGCAAAGGAAAGATGCCGCGCCAGATTCCCTACATCATCGGCAATGAGGCCTGCGAACGCTTCAGCTTCTATGGGATGCGCAACATCCTGGTGCAGTTCCTGATCACCTCGCTGCTGCTGCAGGAGATCACCGCCGATGGCCGGGCCGGCGAGGCCAAGGACATCATGCACAGCTTCATGATCGGCGTGTATTTCTTCCCGCTGCTCGGTGGCTGGCTGGCCGACAAATTCTTCGGCAAGTACCACACCATCCTGTGGTTCAGCCTGATCTATTGCGCCGGCCACGCCTGCCTGGCCATCTTCGAGGACAGCCGCCAGGGCTTCTTCGTCGGCCTGGGCCTGATCGCGCTGGGTGCCGGCGGCATCAAGCCGCTGGTGGCCTCGTTCATGGGCGACCAGTTCGACCAGAGCAACAAGCATCTGGCCAAGGTCGTGTTCGACGCCTTCTACTGGATCATCAACTTCGGCTCGCTGTTCGCCTCGCTGCTGATTCCGCTGGCGCTGAAGAACCTGGGTCCGTCGTGGGCCTTCGGCATCCCGGGCATCCTGATGTTCGTGGCCACCTTCGTGTTCTGGATGGGCCGCAAGCGCTACGTGCTGGTCCCGCTGCCGCCCAAGGACCCGCATTCGTTCGGCAACGTGGTGCGTACCGCGCTGTCGGCGCAGGTGCCGGGCAAGGGCCGTCCGGGTCGTACCCTTGCCATCCTCGGTGCGGTGCTGGCGGTGGCCTCGATGGGGCTGGTCGGCAGCCTGGGCATCGTGATCTGCCTGTGCATCGCGCTGGTCCTGCTGTTGGCCGGCATCGGTGGCGGCACCTGGATCCAGCTGGACCGCGCCCGCGCCGTGCACCCGGCCGAGGCGGTGGAGGGCGTGCGCTCGGTGCTGCGCGTGCTGGTGATCTTCGCCCTGACCACGCCGTTCTTCTCGCTGTTCGACCAGAAGGCCTCGACCTGGGTCCTGCAGGGCCAGCAGATGGCGATGCCGAGCTGGTTCACCGCCTCGCAGATGCAGGCGCTGAACCCGCTGCTGGTGATGATCCTGATCCCGTTCAACAACCTGGTGCTGTACCCGATGCTGCGCCGCTTCGGCTTCGAGCCGACCGCGCTGCGCCGGATGACCGCCGGCATCGCCTTCAGCGGCCTGGCCTGGATCGTGGTCGGCGGTATCCAGGTGATGATGGATGGCGGCAACGTCATGTCCATCTTCTGGCAGATGCTGCCCTACGCGCTGCTGACCTTCGGTGAAGTGCTGGTCTCGGCCACCGGCCTGGAGTTCGCCTACAGCCAGGCGCCGCAGGCCATGAAGGGCGTGGTGATGAGCTTCTGGAACCTGACCACCACCATCGGCAACCTGTGGGTGCTGCTGTCCAACGCGGCGGTGCGCAACGACACGGTGACCCACCAGATCGCCAGTACCGGCTTGAGCGAGGCGGCGTTCCTGATGTTCTTCTTCGCCGGCTTTGCGTTCCTGGCGGCGTTGGCCTTCGGTTGGTATGCCAAGCGCTATCGTATGGTCGACAACTACCGCACCGCCTGAGCCTGACATGACCCCAGTCAACCTGCTGCTGATCGCCATCACCGTCATCGTGTCGTGGATGGCGTTCAAGAACCGTGCGCTCGCCGACCGCCTGATCCTGTGGCCGCCGGCAGTGGACCGCAACCGTCAGTACGATCGCCTGATCACCTACGGGTTCATCCACGCCGATCTGTCCCACCTGGCGTTCAACATGATCACGCTGTTCTTCTTCGGCGGCTTCATCGAACAGGTGATGCTGCAGTTGAGCGGCAGCTACCTGACCTATCCGGCGTTCTACCTGGGTGCGTTGCTGGTCTCGATCCTGCCCAGCTACCTGAAGAACCAGAAGAATCCGAACTACCTCAGCCTGGGGGCATCGGGCGCGGTCTCGGCAGTGCTGTTCGCCTTCATCCTGATCAAGCCGTGGTCGATCATCCTGGTGCTGTTCATTCCGGCCCCGGCGATCATCTATGCGGTGTTCTACGTCGGCTACAGCATCTGGATGGACCGCCGTGGCGGCGACCGCATCAACCACAGCGCGCACCTGGCCGGTGCGGCCTTCGGCGTGCTGTTCATGCTGGCCATGCAGCCGAGCATCTTCAGCCACTTCCTGCGTGAGCTGAGCAACCCCACCTTCCGCCTCGGCGGTTGATTCGGCGCGTACCGACCAACGGTCGGTACCTACGACGTGGTATCTGGCGCGGGGTGGGGCGTACCGACCAACGGTCGGTACCTACGTCGTCGCGCTGGGGGGCGGGCGTACCGACCCACGGTCGGTACCTGCCGACGGTGGGTCGATGCGTCGTCGCGCCGGGGGGGAGCTCACGACCGTTGGTCGTGAGCCCGGCAACCGTCAGGCGGCCTTCTTGCCGTCCACGCCATAGGTGCTGAGCAGCCGGGCGTAGACCTCGTGGTTGATCTGGTCGAATTCCCAGCCCTGGGTCTGGCCGTTCACGGCCAGCTGGAACAGGCCCTCGAGCAGGGAGCTGTCGGCATCGCCGTGGGCGGCGGGGGCAGGTGCGGTGTTGTCCATGCGGACCTCCGGAAGAGCGGGTGCGTGCAGGCAGGTCTTCGCAAAAGCCATGCCAGCTTTTACGCCCTGTCCGGATCCGATATCGGCGTGGCGGCTCCAGCCTTTAGGGCCGGATGTGACGCGCCACGTCGCTGCTTGCCCCTGTTCAGGCTTCACGCGATCATGGCGGCCGGCTGCGCACTATCGCTGCAGTCGCCGCAGGAGACACCGCTCATGGCTTCGGTCACGCCGCCCGGACTGGCTTACGAGGTGGAGCACGATCTGGCCCATCACCGGTTCCAGGCCCGGGTCAAAGGGCATCTGGCGCTGCTGGATTACCAGATCAAGCGCAAGCGGATGATCATCACCCACACCGAGGTGCCCGAGCCGATCGCCGGCCGTGGCGTGGCCGGTGAGTTGACGAAGGTGGCGCTGCGCTACGCGCGCGAACACAGATTCAAGGTAGTGCCTGCCTGCGCGTACGCCGAAGCGTTCCTGCAGCGGCACGAGGAGTACGACGACCTGCTGGTCCGATGAGGGCAGCGGGTCATGCTTCAGGGATGGCCGATCATGATGGTGGGTTACAACAAGGGGATTTCAGGATGAACATCGCAGGAAACCGTTGCGCGCTGCGCACCAGCGCGTTGGCCTTGGCTATGGGCTTGGTGGTGGTGGCAGGCTGCAAGCGCGACGGTGACGCACAGGCGCCGGTGGCAGCGGCAGATACCGCCGCCGAACCGGCTGCACCGACGGCGACGCCGGATGCGCCGGTCGAGCTGCGCGACGTGATCGAGACCTCGCCGCAGGCGGTGGTCGGGATTACCTATCCGCCGGACATCGCGCGGTATCCGGGCCTGGCCAAGACGCTGGGCAGCTATGCCGACAGCGCCCGGGCCGAGCTGCAGCAGGCGCTGGACGGGCTGGGCAACGACAAGCCGACCATGCCCTACGAGCTCTCGCTGACCTTCGAGAAGGTGCTGGAGACGCCGCAGCTGGTGGTGGTGACCGCCGATGGCAGCCGTTACACCGGTGGCGCCCACGGTGAGCCGCTGGTGGCACGTTTCGTATGGCTGCCGGAGCAGCAGCAGATGCTGACCGCCGACAAGCTGGTGGCCGATGCCAAGGGCTGGAAGGCGATCAGCGACTACGTGGCCGACCAGCTGCGCGAACGCGTGGCCACGCGCCTGAGCGGCGATGAGATGGAGCCTGCGCAGATGCAGGAATCCCTGCGCAACGCCAGCCGGATGATCGCCGATGGCACCGGGCCCAGCGCGGACAACTTCAGCCAGTTCCAGCCGCTGACCGGTTCCGACGGACGCATCTCTGCGATACGCTTCGTGTTCCCGCCCTACCAGGTAGGGCCGTACTCGGACGGCACGCAGACCGTGGACGTCCCGGCCGCCGTGCTGGTGCCGCACGTGGGTCAGGATGTCGCGGGGTTGTTCGCCCGGGGCTGATCGACGGAGGCGATGTGGACGCTGGGCTGCAACGACGGGTCACGGGGTTGCTGCACGAAGCGGGGGTCACCGTTGGCGGTGACCAGCCGCAGGACATCACGGTGCACGACCCGCGCTTCTATGCACGGGTCATGGCCCAGGGCTCGCTGGGCCTGGGCGAGAGTTACATGGACGGGCAGTGGGATGCCCGCGCGCTGGACGACTTCCTCTTTCATCTGATGCAGGCGCATCTGGACGAACGCGTGCACGGCTGGCGCGATCTGGCCGATGCGATCAAGGCGCGGGTGTTCAATCTGCAGGCCGGCGCCGGCAGTTTCGAGGTCGGCCGTCGCCATTACGACCTGGGCAATGATCTGTACGAGGCGATGCTCGGCCAGCGGCTGGTCTACAGCTGCGGTTACTGGCGCGAAGCTGCGGACCTGGACACGGCGCAGGAGGCCAAGCTCGATCTGATCTGCCGCAAGCTGGGCCTGCGCCCCGGCCAGCGCATTCTGGATATCGGCTGCGGGTGGGGCGAGGCGCTGAAGTTCGCGGCCGAGCGCTATGGCGTCTCCGGCGTCGGCGTGACGATCTCGCAGGAGCAGGCGGACTATGCGCGGCAGTTGTGCGCGGGGTTGCCGGTCGAGATACGGTTGCAGGACTACCACGACGTGGAGGAGTCCTTCGACGCGATCCTGTCGGTGGGGATGTTCGAGCACGTGGGCGACAAGAACTATCGCGGGTACTTCGAGATGGCGCGGCGCTGCCTGCGGCCGGAAGGATTGTTCCTGCTGCATTCGATCGGCAGCAATCTGTCGCGGCATCGCACCGATCCGTGGATCGCAAAGTACATCTTCCCGAACTCGATGCTGCCCTCGGCGGCGCAGGTGACCGACGCGTTCGAAGGGTTGTTCGTGCTGGAGGACTGGCACAACTTCGGCACCGATTACGACCGGACCCTGCAGGCGTGGCGGGCCAACATCGAGGCGGCGTGGCCGCGCCTGGATGCGCAGCGGTATGACGAACGGTTCCGCCGGATGTGGCGGTTCTATCTGGCCGGTTCGATGGCGAGTTTCCGCTGCCGGCATGCACAGTTGTGGCAGCTGGTGTTGTCGCCCAATGGCGTGCCTGGAGGCTACGTAGCGCCACGGTGAGATGAGCTGGCGGCACAAAAAAAACGCCCGGCGGTGCCGGGCGTTTTTCGTTGTGCACGTCGTTGAGGCGGACGCTTACTTCTTGCCGTCACCCGAGGTCAGGCCGCGCTTTTCGAGCAGCGGCTCGATCTGCGGGGCATGGCCGGCGAAGTTCTGGAACAGTTCCATTGCATCCACGCTGCCGCCCTTGGAAAGCAGGGTCTGGCGGAAGTGATCGCCGTTCTTGCGGCTCAGGCCGCCGTTTTCGCGGAACCACTTCTGGGTATTGGCGTCGAGCACTTCAGACCAGATGTAGGCGTAGTAGCCGGCCGAGTAGCCGCCCATGATGTGGCTGAAGTACGGGGTCTTGTAGCGCGGCGGGACCGGCGCGTAGAAGATGCCGTCCTTGGCCAGGGCCTCGGCTTCGAACTTCATCACGTCCTTGGCGGCCGGGACCTGGTCCGGACCGATCTGGTGCCAGCGCTGGTCGAGCATGGCCGCACCGAGGTATTCGGTGGTGGCGAAGCCCTGGTTGAACTTGGCGGCGGCGACGACCTTGTCGAGCAGGGCCTGCGGCATGGCCGTGCCGTTCTGGTAGTGCTTGGCGTAGTTCTTCAGGATGACCGGGTCATCGGCCCACATCTCGTTGACCTGCGAGGGGAACTCGACGAAGTCGCGCGGCACCGAGGTGCCCGAGAAGTAGGGGTACTTCACGTTCGAGAACATGCCGTGCAGGGCGTGGCCGAATTCGTGGAAGGTGGTGGTCACTTCATCCCAGGTCAGCAGGGTCGGCTTGCCGGCCGGCGGCTTGGGGATGTTGAGGTGGTTGGCGACCACCGGCTTGAAGCCGGTCAGCTCGGACTGCGAGACGTACGAGTTCATCCACGCACCGCCGCGCTTGGAGGCGCGTGCATACGGGTCGAAGATGAAGATCGCCAGCTGGCTGCCGTCGGCATCGAACACGTCATAGACGGTGACGTCGTCGTGGTAGACCGGCAGGTCGGTGCGCTGCTTGAAAGTCAGGCCGAACTCGAGCTGGGCGGCGTGGAAGACGCCGTTTTCGAGCACGTTCTTCATTTCGAAGTACGGCTTGAGCTGGGATTCGTCGAAGTTGTACTTGGCCTGGCGGACCTTCTCGCTGTAGAACGCCCAGTCCCATGCTTCCAGCTTGAAGGTGGGCTTTCCGGCGGCCTTCTGCTCCTTGTCGATCATCGCCTGCAGGTCGGCGGCTTCGCGCTTGGCGTTGGCGACGGCGGCCGGGGCGAGCTGGCCGAGCATGGCGTTGACCGCTTCGGGGGTCTTGGCGGTCTGGTTGGTCAGGTTGTAGGCGGCGAAGTTCGCAAAGCCCATCAGCTTGGCCTTGTCGGCACGCAGCTGCATGATGCGCGAGACCAGGGCGGTGTTGTCGTACTCACCGCCGCGGCTGCCGCGGGTGATGGAGGCTTCGTAGATCTTCTGGCGCAGGGCGCGGTTGGCCAGGTTGGTCAGCGGCGGCTGGCCGGTGGTGTTGAGCAGGGTGATGACGTACTTGCCGTCCTGGCCACGGGCCTTGGCGGCTTCGGCAGCGGCGGAGATCTGCTCCTGCGAGAGGCCGTCCAGGTCCTTGACGTCATCGACGGTGATCGCCGAGGCATTCACTTCGGCCAGCACGTTCTGGCTGAACTTGGTGCCCAGGTTGGCCAGCTCGGCGTTCATTTCCTTGAGCTTGGTCTTGTCGGCTTCGGACAGCTTGGCGCCGGCGCGGACGTAGCTCTCGTAGTACTTCTCGACCAGGCGCATGCCTTCGGCGTCCAGGCCGAGCTGGGTGCGGGTGTCATACAGGGTCTGGATGCGGGCAAACAGCTTGCCGTTGAGCGCGATGGCGTCGCTGTGCGCGGCGAAGCGGGCGGAGTAGTCGGCCTGCAGCTTCTTGCGTGCGTCGTTGGTATCGGCACCGACCAGGCTGAAGAACACGGTGGTGGCGCGGTCCAGGGTCTCACCGCTCTTTTCCAGGGCGATGAGGGTGTTGTCGAAGGTCGGCTTGGCCTTGTTGTTGGCGATCGCCTCCACTTCCTTCAGCTGCTGGGCCATGCCGGCGTCGAAGGCGGGGGCGAAGTCGCTGTCCTTGATCTTGTCGAACTGCGGGAAGTGCAGCGGCAGCGGGCTGTCGGCGAAGAACGGGTTGGCCTGCTGGGCGGTGGTCGCGGCCGGGGTGGCGGCGGTGGCGGAATAGGCGGGCAGGGCCAGGCCGAGGGTCACGGCGACGGCGAGGGCAAGACGGGTGGTCAAGGGGAATTCTCCGGTCAGACAAGTCTTTGAGGGTAACCCGGGCCGTTGGGGAGCGGCTTGTGTCGAAAGGCATGTTTTGGCCAGGCCAGGGCATTGCGAAGGGTGCACCACTGCAAGAGCCAGCCCGGTCGTTGCCGTCCCGAGGCGTAGTGCCGGCCGCTGGCCGGCTCCTCGGCCCACCGGCCGGCTCCTCAGCCCACCAGGCCGAATACGCTGGGCGAGCTAAGATGAGAGGCCTTTCCACCGGAGCCCCTGCCATGACCACTGCCTTCGATTTCCCGTTCGTGGACCTGTCGGGCCAGCCACAGGCGTTGGCGCAGTACCGGGGCAAGGTGTTGTTGCTGGTCAATGTGGCCAGCAAGTGTGGCTTCACGCCGCAGTACGAGGGGCTGGAGGCGTTGTGGCGGGAATTCGGGCCGCGCGGGCTGGTGGTGATCGGGTTTCCCTGCGATCAGTTCGGGCATCAGGAGCCGGGCGATGCGGCGCAGATCGGGGAGTTCTGTTCGCTGACCTATGGGGTCAGTTTCCCGATGTCGGACAAGGTCGAGGTCAACGGCGACGGCGCTGATCCGCTGTGGCAGTGGCTCAAGGCCGAGAAGGCCGGGGTGCTGGGCACGCGGGGGATCAAGTGGAACTTCAGCAAGTTTTTGGTCGGCCGCGATGGGCAGGTGCTGGGCCGCTATGCGCCGACCGACAAGCCCGAGTCGCTGCGCGGCGATATCGAGGCCGCGCTGGCCGGCTGATACCGGCCGGAATGCGTCCCGGTAGTGCCGGCCGCTGGCCGGCTCCTCGCATCACCGGATGGCCACATGTCCCAGCCACGCATGGCGTGGCTCTACCGGCTTGCATCACCGGTTCGCCCAACGTTCCAGCCACGCATGGCGTGGCTCTACCGGCTCGCATCACCGGATTGCCCAACGTTCCAGCCACGCATGGCGTGGCTCTACACCGCAGCGATGGAATCAGCTGCCTGCTTTCCGGTTGCGCACGTCTTCGGGCAGGAGGGCGAGAATGTCGTCGACGATCTTTGGCAGGCTCTTCTCGGAGTAGCCGCGATGCACGCCGGCGATGCTGCCGTCGTGGCCGATGATGAACATGTGCGGGATGGTCTGGATGCCGTACTGGTCGCTGACCTCGCCCTTGGCGTCGTGGATGTAGTCCAGTGGCGGGGCCTTGCGGCTGCGGGCGATGGCGGCGAAATCGGCGCGCGGTTCCTTCAGGTTCACCGCGTAGACCTGCAGCGCGTCATGCCCGATGACCTTCTGCAGCTGGCCCAGGATCGGCAGTTCCTTGCGGCACGGGCCGCACCACGAGGCCCAGAACGTGACGATGACGACCTTGCCGCGCTGGCTGGCCAGGTCCACCACATTGCCCTGGCGGTCCTTGCCCAGGATCTGCGGCGGGATATCGCCGGCTCTCGGTGAGGGCGTCGCGGGCGCGGCGGCGCTGGCAGCCAGGCTCATGGCGAGCAGCAGGCAGGCGAGGGCGGGGCGGATCTTCCTGATCATCGGTACGGCTCCAGGTCAGGCCCGGCCGTTGCCGGGCTGACGCGGAATATAGCCCAACGTGCATGCGTTCGTTGCCGCGAGAGCCGACCAAGGGTCGGCTCTGCCCGGCAGGGCCGCGGTCGGCGAATCAGCTCCGTAGAGCCGGGCTCTGTCCGGCTGGCGCGCAGGTTGGTCGATCAGCCGCGCGGAGCCTACTTTTCGACGAAGGCGCGTTCGAAGACGTAGTGGCCCGGGGTGCCGATGCGCGGCGAGGTCTGGAAGCCGCGGCTGTCCAGCACGGTGCGCAGGTCGGCCAGCATCTGCGGGCTGCCGCAGATCATGGCGCGGTCGTTTTCCGGATCCAGCGGCGGCAGGCCGAGGGTCTTCTGCATCTCGCCGCTTTCCATCAGCGAGGTCAGGCGGCCTTGGTTGGGGAAGGCTTCGCGCGTGACGGCCGGATAGTAGAGCAGCTTGTCGCCGATCATCTCGCCGAGGAATTCGTGCTCGCGCAGTTCCTTCTCGAACAGCTCGCGGTAGGCCAGGTCCTTTTCGTAACGCACGCCGTGGGTGAGGATCACCTTGTCGAAGCGCTCGTAGGTTTCCGGGTCCTTGATCACCGACAGCCACGGCGCCAGGCCGGTGCCGGTGCCGAGCAGGTACAGGTGCTTGCCCGGGTGCAGGTCGCTGATCAGCAGGGTGCCGGTAGGCTTCTTGCCGACCAGCACCTTGTCGCCCGGCTTGATGTGCTGCAGGCGCGAGGTCAGCGGGCCGTCCTGCACCTTGATGCTGAAGAACTCCAGGTTTTCTTCCCAGTTGGCACTGGCGATGGAGTACGCGCGCAGCAATGGGCGCGCTTCGGTTTCCAGGCCGATCATCACGAACTGGCCGTTCTCGAAGCGGAAGCCGCTGTCGCGGGTCGTGGTGAAGCTGAAGTAGGCGTCGGTCCAGTGACGGACCTCAAGCACCGTTTCGGCGCCAAAAGCGGAAGACATGGGGGTGGGGTTCTGGTCGGTTTCGTCGGGTCTAGTTTATCTTAAATGAGATAAATTCTCATTGACTGGCCGGACAGGCCTGTCGTGTCTGGGTTTCAGCGGTAACCGGCCGCCTGCAGTTCGAACAGTTCGGCATACCGGCCGCCCTGGGTCATCAGCTCGGCATGGGTGCCGCTGGCCTCGATCCGGCCGCCGGCCAGCACCAGGATGCGGTCGGCCATGCGCACCGAGGAAAAGCGGTGCGAGATCAACACCGCAGTGCGGTTGTCGGACAGTTCCTTGAAGCGCTGGAACACCTCGAACTCGCTGCGCGCATCCAGCGCCGCGGTCGGTTCATCCAGGATCATGACCTGCGCATCGCGCATGTAGGCCCGCGCGATCGCAATCTTCTGCCACTGGCCACCGGACAGGTCCACGCCCATCTTGAAGCGGCGGCCGATCAGCTGGTCGTAGCCACCGGGCAGGCCGGCGATCACCTCGTCGGCCATGCCGCGCCGGGCGGCATCGCGGATGCGGGCGTCGTCGCCCATCGCCTCGACCAGGCCGACGCCGATGTTCTCGCCGGCGCTGAGGTTGTAGCGCACGAAATCCTGGAAGATCACGCCCATGTTGGCGCGCAGGTCATCCAGGTCGTAGTCGCGCAGGTCGCGGCCATCGAGCAGGATGCGGCCTTCATCGGGGTCGTACAGGCGGGCCAGCAGCTTGACCAGGGTGGTTTTGCCGGCACCGTTCTCACCCACCAGCGCCAGTACTTCACCGGCACGCAGGTCGAAATCCAGATGCCGCACCGCCCAGCTTTCGGCGTCGGGATAGCGGAAACCGACGTTCTCGAACACGAAGCCCTGGGTGATCGGCTGCGGGATGGCGATGGCATCCGGGCGCGAGTGGATTTCCGGTTCGATCTGGAAGAACGAGAACAGATCGTCCAGGTACAGCGCCTGGCCGGCAACCTGTGAAAAGCCGATCAGCAGGCCTTCCAGCAGCTGGCGCAGGCGCAGGAAGCTGCCGGCCAGGAAGGTGAGGTCGCCGATCGAGAAATCGCCGCGCACGGTGCGCCAGGCGATGTAGGCGTAGGCGGCGTAATAGCCCAGCGTACCGAGTGCTGCCAGCAGCGTGCCCCAGATCGCACGCTTGCGGGCCAGCGCACGGTTGGCGAGATAGAACTTCTCGGCGAGTAGTTTGTAGCGATCGATCAGGAAGCGATGGAGGTTGAAGATCTTCACCTCCTTGGCGGTCTCCACGCTGGCCCCGATCTGGCGCAGGTACTCCAGCTGGCGGCGCTCGGGCGTCCACTGGAAGTTGAGGCTGTAGCCGGCTGCGTTGAAGTGCGATTCGCCGATGAAGGCCGGGATCAGTGCGACCGCCAGCAGCAGGATCAACCACGGCGCGTACACGATCAGGCCGACCGCGAGGCTGGCCACCGTGATGCTGTCCTGCACCTGGCCGAACAGCTGGCTCATCAGGTTCATCCGGCCCATGGTCTGGCGCCGTGCCCGGTCCAGTTTGTCCTGCAGGTCGGGGTCTTCGAAATCCTCCAGGTCCAGCTCGGCGGCGTGTTCCATCAAGCGCACGCTGGTGACGTTGGTGAACAGCTCCGACAGCAGGGTATCGGCGTAGCTGACCATGCGGCCAAGCAGGTCCGAGGCCATCGCCAGGCCGAACTCGAGCGCGAGCAGGCCCAGCAGGGGATTGAGCAGGCCACTGGACAGCGCCTCGCCGAACGGCGGGAAGCCGGCATCATGCTGGCTGAGCTGCACGGCGGCATCGATGATCAACTTGCCGACGTACAACATCGCCACCGGCAGCAACGCACGGATCACGCGCAGGCCGAGGCTGGCCAGGGTCAGCCCCGGGCTGGTCTGCCAGACCTGGCGCAGGAACGGGGGCAGGTTGCGCATCGCATTGACGCGCTCACGCAGGCTGGGATTCTTCTGGCCGGGTGCACCGGCAGCGGGGGAGGCGGGCATGGGCGGTGTTGTGCGCGCCGTGACCGTGGTTGATGCATGAAGTCAGTGCCTGCGCAGATTGCAGACGCGTACGTCCCGCAGAACGGTGCAGCCGGTACACCGCTACCCGGTAGTGCCGGCCGCTGGCCGGCTCCAGGTGGCATCCAGCATCGTGCGGAGCCGGCCAGCGGCCGGCACTACCCGTGCAGCATGACGATCATGCGGAGCCGGCCAGCGGCCGGCACTACCCGTTGCTTATGGCAGCGGCGGCAGCAGGCCGGCGCCGAGGCGGTTCCAGGCGTTGATCACCGCGATGCCCATGCTCAGGTCGCTGATGCCCTTCTCATCGAAATGCGGTGCCAGGGCGTCGTAGGCGGCATCGGACGGGGCGGCGCTGCTCAAGCGGGTCAGCGCCTCGGCCCAGCCCAGCGCGGCGCGCTCGCGCGCATCGAAGAAGCGGCTCTCGTGCCAGGCTGGCAGCGTATCGAGCTTGCGCGGTTCGATGCCGCCCTTGCGCAGGGTGGTGGCATGCATGTCCATGCAGTAGCCGCAGCCATTGATCTGCGAGACACGCAGGAACACCAGTTCCATCAATACGGGGTCGATCGAACTGTCGTGCACGGCCTTGCTGGTGGCGAGCAGGCCCTTGAAGGCCTCGGCGGCGAGGCGGGTGTATGGAACGCGCGGTGAGGTGGACATCGGGGACTCCATGACGGCCGCAATGGCCGTCTTCATCAGGAGGACGCGCCAGCATCGCGCGCTGTGACAAGGCCGGTGAGTTTTTCCGGATTGAGCACGCTGAGCACGCGCACGATCCGTCCGGCATCGACCGTGATCATCGTCACCGAGTGCAGCTGGTCGCCCGCGAAACGCAGGATCGCCGGCTCGCCATTGACCTGGCCGAGCTGCGCCGGATGCTGGCCGTTGCGGCGCGCGATCGCCCAGTACAGCTGCGCGATGCGCTCGGCGCCGAGCAGGGGGCGGATCGCTGCGGTCACGCGGCCACCGCCGTCGGAGATCATCTCGGCATTGGCATCAAGCAGGGCGCGGATCGCTTCCAGATCACCCTGCTGCGAGGCGTCCATGAAGCGCGCCAGCAGGTCGCGGTGCTGGGCGGGCGAGACCGTGAAGCGTGGGGCGCCCGTCTGCAGTCGCTGCCGCGCCCGGTGCACCAGTTGCCGGCAGTTGGCGGGGGAGTGCTCCAGCAGGGGCGCGATGTCCGGGTAGTCGTAGTCGAACACATCCTTGAGCAGGAAGGCGGCGCGCTCATCCGGCTTGAGCTGCTCCAGCAGCGCCAGGAAAGCCACCGAGACCTCGTCGGCGAGGGCATGGCGCTCGGCTGGGTCCTGCAGCGGGTCCGGGTCCAGGGCGATCTCCAGCGGCTCGGGCAGCCACGGCCCGACGTACTCCACGCGCGCGCTGCGCAGGGCGCGCAGCCGGTCCAGGCCGAGCCGGGTGGTGGCCGTCACCAGCCAGCCCTCCGGGTCGCGGATCACGCCGGTGTCGGCGCCCTGCCAGCGCAGCCAGGCGTCCTGGACGATGTCCTCGGCGTCGCTGCGGCTGCCCAGCAGGCGGTAGGCCAGGGCGAACAGGCGGGGGCGGTGGGTCTGGAAGGTATCGGTCGGGGTCATGCCAGGAGGACGCGGCCGGGCAGGCCGCTGTGACAAGGCGGGGCGCCCACTGTGCACCAAACCCCGCCACCGCGAGCGATTCTCAACGCCGCCGGGCGGTAGTTGTTAAAATCGGCGGTTCAACCCCCGCCAGCCTCCAGCAAGCGAGCAAGTCGTGACATCGATCAAGCAGGAAGACCTCATCCAGTCCATCGCCGACGCGCTGCAGTACATCTCGTACTACCACCCGGTCGATTACATCAAGAGCCTCAACGCTGCCTATGAGCGCGAAGAGTCGCCGGCCGCGAAGGAGGCGATGGCCCAGATCCTGATCAATTCGCGCATGTGCGCCGAAGGCCACCGGCCGATCTGCCAGGACACCGGCATCGTCACCGTGTTCCTGGAAATCGGCATGAACGTGCGCTGGGACGACGCCACCATGGGCGTGGAGGACATGGCCAACGAAGGCGTGCGCCGCGCCTACAACTACCCGGACAACAAGCTGCGCGCCTCGGTGCTGGCCGATCCGGCCGGCAAGCGCATCAACACCAAGGACAACACGCCGGGCGTGGTCAACGTCAAGGTGGTGCCAGGTGACACCGTGGAGGTGATCGTCGCGGCCAAGGGCGGCGGTTCGGAAGCCAAGAGCAAGTTCGCCATGCTCAACCCGTCCGACTCGATCGTGGACTGGGTACTCAAGACCGTGCCGACCATGGGCGCCGGCTGGTGCCCGCCGGGCATGCTCGGCATCGGCATCGGCGGCACCGCCGAGAAGGCGATGCTGCTGGCCAAGGAATCGCTGATGGAGCCGATCGACATCAACGAGCTCAAGGCCCGTGGCGCCTCCAACCGCGCCGAAGAGCTGCGCCTGGAGCTGTTCGACAAGGTCAACGCGCTGGGCATCGGTGCGCAGGGCCTGGGCGGCCTGACCACCGTGCTGGACATCAAGGTCAAGGACTTCCCGACCCACGCCGCCAATCTGCCGGTGGCGATGATCCCGAACTGCGCGGCCACCCGCCATGCGCACTTCACCCTGGATGGCAGTGGCCCGGTGATGCTCGACCCGCCCTCGCTGGAAGACTGGCCGCAGATCACCTACGACGCCTCCAAGGGCACCCGTGTCGATCTGGACACGATCACTCCGGAAGACGTCGCCAGCTGGAAGCCGGGCCAGACCCTGCTGCTCAACGGCAAGCTGCTGACCGGCCGCGACGCCGCGCACAAGCGCATGGTGGAAATGCTGGACAAGGGCGAGCCGCTGCCGGTCGACCTCAAGGGCCGCTTCATCTACTACGTCGGCCCGGTCGATCCGGTGCGCGACGAAGTGGTGGGCCCGGCCGGCCCGACCACCGCCACCCGCATGGACAAGTTCACCCGCCAGGTGCTGGAACAGACTGGCCTGCTGGGCATGGTCGGCAAGGCCGAGCGCGGCCCGGCGGCGATCGAAGCGATCCGTGACAACAAATCGGCCTACCTGATGGCGGTCGGCGGCTCGGCGTACCTGGTGTCCAAGGCGATCAAGGCAGCCAAGGTGGTCGGCTTCGCCGATCTGGGCATGGAAGCGATCTACGAGTTCACCGTGCAGGACATGCCGGTCACCGTGGCGGTGGATTCCACCGGCGAGTCCGTGCACCAGACCGGCCCGCGCGAATGGCAGGCCCGCATCGGCAAGATTCCGGTCGTGGTTGCCTGAGGCTTCCGGTCGCGGCAATACGGCAGGTATCGGCCACGGGTCGATACGCTGCTGAAACGAAAACGGCGCCCGAGGGCGCCGTTTTTCGTTGCCCACCCCTGCGCGTGCCGCCCGCATAATGCGGGCCTTCCCCTGAGAGGCACCCACGCATGCGCACCACGTTGTATGGATCGCCGAGTACCGCCGCCCTGGTCGTCCATTGGCTGTTGCTGGAACTGCAGATCGAGCACGATCTGGTGCTGTTGGATTTCGACAAGCGCGAGCACAAGGATGCCGCGTATCTCGCGTTGAATCCCGCGGGCCTGGTGCCGACGCTGGTGCTGGACGGGCAGGTATTGACCGAAGCGGCAGCGATCGCGCTGCACCTGGCCGACCGCCATCCGGAAGCGGCCCTGCTGCCAGCCCCGGGGACTGCCGATCGCGCCGAGGCCTACCGCTGGATGTTCTGGTGTGCCAACACCGTGCAGCCGGCGTACCGGGCATGGTTCTACCCGCAGGAAATGGCCGGCCCCGAGCATGCGGAGGCGACCCGCCAGCGGGCGCGCGAGCGGCTGGAAGGCGCGTGGCAGCACCTGGCCGAGCATCTGTCCACGCGCGGGCCGTATGTGCTGGGCGACGCGTTGAGCGTCGTCGATTTCATGCTGGTGATGCTGATGCGTTGGTCGCGCAACATGCCCACGCCGAGTGACACCTGGCCGGCGTTGAAGGCCTACGCCGATCGTCTGAAAGCACGGCCGGCGTTCGCCGAGGTCTACCGGCGCGAGGGCATCACCGACTGGCGCTGAGGTCGATGGCAGGTCGGAAAGAAGTGCTGCTAAAGTCGGGCGTGTGCCGTTCAAGGATGATCGCGATGGGCGTAAAAGGGAGCGTGCTGTGGCTGTTGCCGTTGCTGGTGATGGCGGGGCTGGCCGGGTGCGCGGGCTACGAGATCCAGCGCCCGATCAGCGCTACGGGACAGCAGTGCATGCAGACCTGCGATGCGCGGCGGGATCAGTGCACCTGGCAGGCAGAGGCGGTGGCGCGTTCGGAGGGCGATTCGTGTGCCTTCAGCCAGCAGCGGCTGGCGAGCCGCTGTTCGGCGTATACCAGCGAGAGCGACCGGCACCGCTGCGAAACCGCCAATGGCGGCACGAGCTGCATCACTCCCACGGCCAACACCTCGCCATGCAGGGAGCGCTGGGAGCTCTGTGCACTTGACTGTGGCGGGACGATGGTGGAGCGCTGACCGCCTGCCTGCAAAGCTGGCCGGCAGTGCTGTTGCCGCAACCGGCTGCCCGCACTGACCTGCGGCGAGGATAACAACCGGTGTACCAGCCGCTGCGGAGGCAGCTGAGGCGCAGCCTTACGCCGGCAGGATCTCCAGCACCGTCTCCGGCGGCCGGCACAGGCGTGTCCCGCGCGGGGTCTCCACGATCGGCCGGTTGATCAGTTCGGGATGGGCGACCATCGCCTCGATCAGCGCGGCATCGGATAGCGCGGCGTCGTCCAGCCCG
This sequence comes from Stenotrophomonas sp. BIO128-Bstrain, assembly GCF_030128875.1. Lineage (NCBI taxonomy): Bacteria > Pseudomonadati > Pseudomonadota > Gammaproteobacteria > Lysobacterales > Lysobacteraceae > Stenotrophomonas > Stenotrophomonas sp. BIO128-Bstrain. The sequence continues at coordinate 943,062 of NZ_CP124620.1, forward strand.
AGCGAACCATAGGCCGGCTCCTTGCTGCGCAGCAACGCGCGCGGGGCGATGCCCATGCGCGTGATCAGGGTGGCCAGCGTGGCACGGCTGGGCGGCGTCTTCAGATACTCGATCACCACCGGCTCAATGCCGTGCTCACGCAGCAGTTCCAGCGCCCCGCGTGAGTTGCTGCAGCGCGGGTTGTGCCAGATCGTCACCGCCATCAATACCACTCCAGCAGCGACACACCCAGGCCCACATACGTGGCCTTGTGGTTGTAGTCGATCATGCTCTCGCCATAGCCATCGAAGATCTGCACGTGACCGCGCAGCAGGTTGCTGATCGGGAAGCCGTAATCGAGCTGCAGCGCACCGTGCGAGCGATCACCGCCACGCAGCGAGTGCCGCGCCATCAGCGAGACCTCGTGACCGTTCTTGTTCCAGGTCAGGGTGGCGTCGCCGCGGCCCATGTAATCGGAGATGTCCGGGTTGTTGTCGTCCTTGCGGTCTTCCGGGATGCGATACCACGGGCGCAGGACCAGCGCCCAGTTCTCGCGGTCCAGGCCGACGGTGGCGATCACCCGGTTCCAGCTGCGCGACAGGGGATCGGCGCGGCCGTTGGACATGTGGTTGACACTGATTCCGCTCATGCGCCCGCGCCAGCCGCCGATCGAGTAGCCGTTGCGGAACATCAGCATCACTTCCGGCTCGTAATTGGTCTCACGGAACGGACGCGAGTTGTCGGCGTTGTAGGCCTGCCAGCGCGAGCTCTGCGTGTAGCCGGCCCAGATGTCGCCGTTGTCGCCGAACAGGTTCTCCACGACCTTGGTCTTGAAGCTGAGCTGGAACTTCAGTTCCGCGCTGTCCAGCTGCTGCGAGGTGGTGACCGTATTGACCGGGTTGGGCGACTGCGGCATCTGGTTCTTGTCGCTGGTCCAGAAGGCGGGCAGCAGGTAGACCGGCTTGTAGGCGCGCAGCTGGAAGGCGCCCAGCTTGGAGTCCTGGGCCAGTTCCCAGCGGCTGTCCAGCAGCGAGCCCTTGCCGGCGTTGGCCAGGGCGTCCTGATGGCCGTCGTTCTTGAACACTTCGCCAAGACGCTGCTTCACCCGCTGTGCCGCAGGCGCATCGGCCTCGGCCCCGCGTGCGGCCTGGCGCTCTTCGCGGCGTTCCTGCTTTGCGGCGGTGGCCGCCGCATCGGCGGCCAAGGTCACGTCCGGCGTACGACCAAACAGCGTGTCGTAGCACGCCAGACGCGCCGCGTCGGTGTCCACCAGGGCGCAGGCCTCCGGTGACGCCGGCTTCGGTGCCGCCTCCTGTGCTGCAGCGGGCAGGGCGGTGCCGGCCAAGGCCAGGGCAGTGAACAGGGCGGAGCGGGAATAGGGCAGGGTCATGGGAGCAGGGCCGCGTGACAAAAATGAATGGGTCTGATCGCACAGTGTCGCCGCTGCCCGGCATTCCTGCCAGCACGCGATGCCATGGATCTGACCGGGTTTATGCCGGTCAGTGGTGTGCTCGGGGTGTGAACGTCCGCGTGTCGTGGGCGGTCAGAAGATCCAGGCAAAGGCGAACAGGCTCAGCATCGCGATCACCAGCGCCAGCTTCAGGGCGAATCCGAGCAGGATGCCCAGCCACGTCGCCAGGCCCACCTTGGTGGACCGCCCAAGCTCGCGTGTGTGCCAGTACTCGCCCAGCAGGGCGCCGGCCAACGGCCCGACGAACAGACCGATCGGCATGAAGAACACGCCGGCGATGCTGCCCAGGAACGTACCCCACAGGGCCTTGCGGCTGGCACCTACGCGTTGCGCGCCGACCACGGTGGCCAGGATGTCCACGGCGAAGGAAACCAGCGTCAACAGGCCGAGCAGCGTCAGCGGCAGCCAGCCCACATGCACAAAGCCATCGGCCCATGCGGCCAGCAGCAGGCCGGCGAACACCAGCGGAATGCCGGGCAGGGCGGGGAGGATGATGCCGGCGATGCCAACCAGCACCAGGAGGACGGCTAGCAGATACAAGATGAATGAAGGGTCCATGCTGTCCAGTATGGTTCCTGAAATGGGGTTGACATCGCAAGCTTTTGGCTAGTTGCTTTTTCGTTTTGCTCGGGTTAAGTTGCAGGCGCTGAGCTTGGCAAGGTCACCGTGGATCGTGGCCTGATGATGGTAGATCTTCCGGATCCGCTGCATCGTTGCACCTCGCTTCCCCCTTGCTGTCAGCCGCCTGTACGGGTGTATCCAACAACAAGACAGTTAGGGAGTAGCTGAGATGGCTGAGAAGGGCACCGTCAAGTGGTTCAACGACGCGAAGGGTTTCGGGTTCATCAGCCGTGAGAGCGGCGAAGATGTATTCGTGCACTTCCGTGCGATCGAATCCCAGGGCTTCAAGAGCCTGAAGGAAGGTCAAGCGGTCGAGTTCGAAGTGGTGACTGGCCAGAAGGGCCTGCAGGCCGACAAGGTCAAGCCGCTCTGAGCGCACGCCGGGTCCTGCCTGGTTGAGACATGAAAAGGGCCCGCGCAAGCGGGCCCTTTTCATTGCACGCCGTGTGCGGGGCAGATCAGCGCAGGATCACCTTGCCGTTGACCACGCGGACATAGGTGTTCTCGCGGATCCCGCCCAGATCGCGCTGGTTGACCACGACCGTGCGACCGTCATCCATGCGTACCGTGATGTCGAAGGTATCGCTGGTCACGTTCTTCTGGATCTGGTTGCCGGCCAGTGCACCACCCACCGCGCCTGCGGCGGCGGCGATGTTCTTGTTGCCACGGCTGCCACCGGTGTGGTCGGAGATTTCATGGCCGGCGACCGCGCCGACGATGCCACCCAGGACCGCGCCGGTCGCGCTCGGCGCGCTGCGGCCCGAAGCGACCTGGTTGATGCGGGTCACGATGCCGCAGTCAGCGCAGCGGTTGGTGTTGTAGTTGCCGCCGGAATTGCCGTAACCGTTGTTGTAGCCACTGCTGCCGTAGCCCGGCGAGGTGGTGGCACAGCCAGCCAGGGCGACGGTGGCAACAGCAGCGGCGGCGATCAGTTGAATCTTCATGGTGTATCTCCTGGCCAGAGGGGTGGTCGAATGCGTCTGGTGCGCATGGGGCAGATCGTGTCCTGTGCTGCGTGAACAGCGTGCCAATCCCGGGCTGCCAGCGTGGCTGGAAGATGAATCAGCGGAAATCCTGGTGGCAGGCCTTGCAGGCGGTCTGGATCTTTTCCACCAGCGTGGCCATGCCCGGGCAGTCGGTCGGCGGCGCGGCCAATGCCTCGTTGAGCGTGGCGCGCAGGGCGCTGGCGTGCTGCTGGAAGCCCTGGCTGTCCTTCAGGCCGGGAAAGGCCAGGTCCAGATCATTGGACAGCGAGCGCAGGGTCTGCAGCCGCGGCACGGTATCGGCCAGGCTGCAGCGGTTCTGCGCCTGCGCCGCCTGCAGCAGCTCCACCTGGCGGTTCATCACGTGCATCAGCGCATCCGGGAAGGGATCCTGGCGGGCCTGGATGGCGCGCGAGACCATCACCGTGGCGATCAGGCCGATCACCAGCCCGAGCAGGCCGACGAACAGGTAGCGATAGGCGGCGGAGGGGCGGTGGGACGGCGTCACGGGGTCGTTCATGGTGAAGGCTTCCTTGAGAGGTGGCTGCGGCGATGGTACGACGCGTCCTGTCCACGGCGCGTACCGGCGCTGGCCTGCGCGCATTAAAATGTCCGGATGAACGACGTACTGCGCGAACGATTTGCCGGCATCGACCGGTTGTATGGGGTAGGCACCGTGGATCTGCTCGCCACCCGCCGGGTGGCGGTGGTGGGCATGGGCGGGGTTGGCTCGTGGGTGGTGGAAGCGCTGGCGCGCACGGCGGTCGGGCATCTGACCCTGATCGATGCCGATGACATCTGCGTGTCCAACACCAACCGCCAGCTGCCCGCGCTGGCCGGCCAGTACGGCCGCAACAAGGCCGAGGCGATGGCCGAGCGCTGCCGGGCGATCAACCCGGACATCAGCGTTGATGCGATCGCCTCGTTCCTGACCGTGTCCAACATGGTCGAGCTGCTGGACCGCGATTTCGATCTGGTGATCGATGCGTGCGACAGCTTCCGGGTCAAGGTCGAGACCATTGCCTGGTGCCGCCGCCGCAAGCTGCCGATCCTGACCGTGGGCGCTGCCGGCGGCCGTACCGATCCCACCCTGGTGCGGATCCGGGACGTGTCGCGCACCGAGCACGACGCGATGATGGCGCTGATCCGCAAGAAACTGCGCAGCGACTTCAACTTCCCCAAGAACGCCTCGCGCTACTTCGGCGTGCCGGCGGTGTACTCGCTGGAAAACGTGAAGTATCCGCAGGCCGATGGCAGTGTCTGCGGCATCCGCCCGAACCTCGGCGCGGACGCGGCGCTGAAGCTGGACTGCGGCGCGGGCCTGGGCGCGGCCACCCACATCACCGGTGCGTTCGCGTTTGCGGCGGTGGGCAAGGCGCTGGAGATGTTGATGAAGCCGAAGAAGGGTGCAGCGGCCGTCGAGGCTTGATCCGGGCGGACCGGTCCGCTCACAGGCCGAACAATGCCTCGGCATTGGCCGTGGTCTGCGCGGCAATCGCCGCGGCCGGCTCCCCGCGCAGCCGCGCCACCGCCTCCAGGATCACCGGCAACCGCGCCGGCTCATTGCGCTCGCCGCGGATGCCTGCATCCGGCTGGTCCGGTGCGTCGGTCTCCAGCAGCAGCTGCTCCAGGGGCATGTTGGCCACCAGGCGGTGCAGGCGCTGGGCGCGGTCATAGGTCAACGGGCCGCCCAGCCCGATCAGGAAGCCCAGCTGGTGCAGCTGCCGCGCCTGCTCGGAGCTGCCGGAGAAACTGTGGACCACGCCGCGCAGCCCGCCGATCTGCTTGATCGCCGCGATCACCGCATCCACCGCGCGGCGCGCATGCACGATCACCGGCAGGTCGAATTCGCGCGCCAGCCTCAATTGGCCGAGGAAGTAATGCTGCTGGGTGTCCGGGTCCAGCCCTTCGACGAAGAAATCCAGCCCGCACTCGCCAACCGCGCAGGGGCGCTCGCGCTCGAGCCACGCGCGTAGTTCGTCCAGGTGCTCGGGGCGGTGCTGATCCAGGAACATCGGGTGCAGTCCGTATGCCGGGTGCAATCCGTCGGCCAGCCTGCAGGCCTCCCGCAGCCCGGGCCAGCTGGCGGCGGTGACGGCCGGCACCACTTGCGCGAAAACACCCGCCGTGCGGGCGCGTGCGATCACCTCAGGCCGATCGGCATCGAACTCCCCCGCATCCAAGTGGCAATGACTGTCGACCAACCTCACGCGCGGCGCTTGCTCGGCAATGGCGGTGGCGTCGAGTCGCCGCGTCGTTTCCAGTTGGCCAGCAGCAGCGTGCCCAGGCCGAACAGGATTTCATCCACGAACGGCAGCGGGTCGGGGATCACCAGGGTCACCGCGAACAGCGCGGCCGTGATCTTGAACAGGGTGGGGTAGCGCAGCCGACGCGCCCATTCCAGCACCGGCAACAGTATGGGGTTGGACATGGGGCACTCCTGGGCAGATGCTGTAAACGCTATCACGAGCCTGGGGCTCACCGAACCTGAATGGGCGGGAGGATGTTCACGATCCGTCGAGATTCCGTTCAGGCTGGCCGTGCTGGAATTCACTCAAGAACGTTGCGGATCGTCCGCAAGGAGCCGGTTATGAAAAGTACAACTACTACTGCTTTGGTCGCTGCAGGTGCGCTGCTGGTCGGCGGGATCGCCACTGCTGCCTTCATGAAGGGCGGCAGTGCCTCGCCCGATGCGGTGACCGCTGCTCAGACCCGGCCCACCCTGGACACCACGCCACTCGCCGACGATGGCGCGCGCACCGACCAGCTGGCCATTGAAGACAAGGCCGGCAAGCTGGAATACGCCGACATCGTCAAGGTCGATCCGCTGACCAGGAAGGAAAAGGCCTATGCCACCGTGATCGGCACCGAGCCGGTGCGCGAGACGTCCAGCACGCAGACGCCGCATGAAGTCTGCCAGGACGTGGTGGTCCAGGAACGCCTGCCCGAACGCGACGGCAACGTTGGCGGTACCGTCGCCGGTGCCGTGATCGGCGGCCTGCTGGGCAACCAGGTCGGCGGTGGCAATGGCCGCAAGGCAGCCACGGCCGCCGGTGCCGTTGCCGGCGGCATGATCGGCAACCAGGTGGACAAGCGCCATGTGGGTGGCCGCGTGGTCAACCGTACCGAGCGCCAGTGCCATACCGAAACCGCGACCTCCGAGTCGACCCGGGTGACCGGCTACAACGTCACCTACCGCAATGAGGATGGCACCACCGGCACGATGCGCATGGCCAGCAAGCCGGGCAACCGCATCCCGATGGGCACCACCAATGCGGTCACCGGCTATAACGTGACCTACCGTTACGACGGCGCCGAAAAGACCGTGAAGATGGACAACAAGCCGAGCAGCGATCGCCTGCCGGTGATCGACGGTCAGCTGGTCACCCAGACCGCCGCGCTGGGCGCGAACAACCAGTAAAGCGCAGCCGTTCCAACGCACCACCAACACGCCGGCAACTGCCGGCGTGTTGCGTTGTGGGGAACGGGGCACGGCATGCCGGTGGCTGCGTCTGCGATCATGGCGGTACACACGCAACAGACGAGGACGCCATGAGCATTTTCGACCTCCAGCTGGAGACCGAGCGCCTGATCCTGCGCCCGCCGCGCGCCGAGGATTTCGATGATTTCCTGCGCTTCTGCTCGGACCCTGAGGTGATGCAGCACCTGGGTGGCGTGCAGGCCCCCTCCCAGGCATGGCGCAGTTTCAGCTGCCTGGTGGGCAGCTGGCACCTGTATGGGTTTTCGATGTTCTCGGTGATCGAAAAAAGCAGCGGCGAGTGGGTTGGCCGCATGGGCCCGTGGCAACCGCTGGACTGGCCGGGCACCGAGGTCGGCTGGAGCATCCGCCGCGAGAGCTGGGGCAAGGGCTATGCGCCCGAAGCGGCGGTGGCCAGCATGGACTGGGCGTTCGACACGCTCGGCTGGGAAGAGATCATCCACACCATCGATGCGGCCAACGAAAACTCCAAGGTGGTCGCGCGCAAGCTCGGCAGCTCGCTGCTGCGCATGGGCGAGCTGCCGCCGCCGCACGCCGGCAAGCCGATCGAGATCTGGGGCCAGTCGCGGCAGCAGTGGCAGCAGCGTCGCGTCACGCAGCGGTGATGCTGCACCCGCGCTTGGCAAATGCGATGGGGTGAGGCCAGACTCGGCATCGTGGGCAGGCCGCCCCATCCGGTTGTCCGCCTACGCAGCACGTCACGGAGGGTGATGCATGTTTGCCGTGGTTCCCGAGCCGATTCCCGCGCGCATGAAGGGCCTCAACCGGGCCGAAATCTGCGACGCCAACTTCATCGATTTCGTGCAGCAGTGGCGCGGCGATCCCGCGCCGACGCCGGCACCCGACGCGCCGATCCTGCCCGGCAGCACCCTGGATGCTCAAGGTTTCGCCGAACTGTTCGAATCACAGCTGGTCAGCCGCCATCTTGACCTGATGGCGCGCGTGCTGCGCGTGCAGAACAAGGTCTTCTATACGATCGGCTCGTCCGGCCATGAGGGCAATGCGCTGGTGGCACGGTTGGCGCGGCATACCGATCCGGCGTTCCTGCATTACCGCTCCGGCGGTTTCATGGCCGAGCGCTTCCGCAAGCTGCCGGGCATGGACCCGGTGATGGACGCGGCGCTCTCGTTCGCGGCCAGCCGGGACGACCCGGCCAGCGGTGGGCGCCACAAGGTGTGGGGCAGCAAACCACTGTGGGTGCTGCCGCAGACCTCCACCATCGCCTCGCACCTGCCCAAGGCCCTGGGCACGGCGCTGGCCATCGAAAGTGGGCGACGCATCGGCCACACGCTGCCGATTCCCGAGGACAGCGTGGTGATCTGCTCCTTCGGCGATGCCTCGGCCAACCACGCCACCGCGCAGACTGCGTTCAACACCGCCGCGTGGGCGGCGTACCAGCGGCTGCCGGCACCGATCCTGTTCGTCTGCGAGGACAACGGCATCGGTATCTCGGTGAAGACCCCGGATGGCTGGATCGCGCAGAGTTTCGCGCACCGCCCGGGCCTGGATTATTTCTACGCTGACGGCCTGGATCTGGTGGAGGGGCATGCACAGGTGGAGCGCGCGCTGGCCCATTGCCGGCAGACCCGGCGGCCGACCTTCCTGCACCTGCGCACCACGCGTTTGATGGGCCACGCCGGTACGGATTTCGAAATCGAATGGCGGCCGTTGCCGGAGCTGTGCGCGGCAGAAGCGAGCGATCCACTGCTGCGCTCGGCGGCGATCGCGATGCAGTCCGGCTGGATGACCGCCGCGCAGGTACTCGATCTCTACGACCGCGTGCGCGCGCGCTGTTTCGCCGCGGCCGCCGAAGCGGATCGACGGCCGAAGCTGACCGATCTGGCCGAGGTCGTGGCGCCGCTGGCGCCGTACTCGCCGGCGGCCGTCCAGGCAGAAGCCACGCGCACGGCCGCTGATGAGGCGCGCGTCGCTGCGTTTGGCGGTGCGGCGCAGCTGCCCGAAACACAACCGCCGCGCCACCTGGCGATACAGATCAACCAGGCCCTGCACGATCTGATGGCCAAGTACCCGGCCACGCTGCTGTTCGGTGAGGATGTCGCGCAGAAGGGCGGGGTGTATACGGTCAGCAAGGGCCTGCTCAAGGCGTTCGGCCCGCGCCGGGTGTTCAACACCCTGCTGGACGAAACCATGATCCTGGGCATGGCGCAGGGGCTGGCCAACCTGGGGATGCTGCCGATCCCGGAGATCCAGTACCTGGCCTATCTCCACAACGCGGCCGACCAGCTGCGGGGTGAAGCGTGCTCGCTGCAGTTCTTCTCCAATGACCAGTACCGCAACCCGATGCTGGTGCGGATCGCGGGGCTGGGCTACCAGAAGGGCTTCGGCGGGCATTTCCACAACGACAACTCCATCGCCGCGCTGCGCGACATCCCCGGCCTGGTGGTCGGCTGTCCCTCGCGCGGCGACGATGCGGCGATGATGCTGCGGACCTTGGCCGCGCTGGCGACGGTCGATGGCCGGGTCGCGGTGTTCCTCGAGCCGATCGCGCTGTACATGAGCAAGGACCTGCACGCGCCGGGCGATGGCCAATGGCTGTTCCCGTATCCGGCACCGGACCAGGCACTGGTGCTCGGCGAGGGCCGGGTCTACGCGCCGGAGGCCAGTGACCTGGTCGTCTTCACCTATGGCAACGGCGTGCCGATGAGCCTGCGTGCGGCGCGTGCGATCGAGCAGCAGCTGGGCTGGCAGGTGCGCATTGTCGACCTGCGCTGGCTGGTGCCGCTCAACGCCGGGTTCATCAGCGGCCAGGCCGCCGATGCCCAGCGCGTGCTGGTGGTCGATGAGGGCCGGCACAGCGCCGGGGTGGGGGAGGGGGTGATCACCGCGCTGGTCGAGGCCGGGCTGGGGCACCTGCCGATCCAGCGGGTGTGCGGGGCCGATACCTACACGCCACTGGCGGGGGCAGCATTGTGCGTGCTTCCAAGCGACAATGCGGTATTGAACGCCGCCCTCGCGCTGGCGCAGGACCATTGATACATGTGTGGATTGGCAGGCATGCTGCTGCCCGCTCCGGCAAGGGAGCAGGCAGCACTGGAAGAACAGGCGCGGCGCATGGGCGACGCATTGGTGCACCGTGGCCCGGATGACAGCGGGGTATGGGCCGATGCCTCGGCCGGGATTGCGCTGGCGCACCGCCGGCTGAGCATCCTGGACCTGTCGCCGCTGGGCCATCAGCCGATGACCTCGGTGGATGGCCGCTACGTGCTGGCCTACAACGGCGAGGTCTACAACTTCGCCGAGCTGCGCGCCGAGCTGGAAGCGCTGGGGCATGGCTTCCGCGGCCATTCGGATACCGAAGTGCTGCTCGCCGCGATCACCCAGTGGGGCTTCGAGGAAACCCTGCAGCGCAGCAACGGCATGTTCGCCATCGCGCTGTGGGACCGCGCCGAGCGATGTCTGTGGCTGGCCCGCGACCGGGTCGGCAAGAAGCCGCTGTACTATGGCTGGGCCGGTGAGACGCTGGTGTTCGGCTCCGAGCTCAAGGCCCTCTGGCAGCACCCGGCCTTCGACAACGAGGTCGACCGCGATGCGCTGACGCTGCTGCTGCGGCTGGATTACATTCCCGCGCCGCACTGCATCCACGAGCGCTGCTTCAAGCTGATGCCCGGCCGCGTGCTGCGGCTCGATGCCGAGGCGGTGGCCGCCGGTGCTGCCGCGCATCGCCCGGATCAGCTGCAGCAGCCATTCTGGAATGCGCGCGAGCGCATGCAGCAGGCGCTGGCCGCCCCGTTCACGGGCAACGATGCCGAGGCCGAAGAACGCCTGGATGCGGTGCTGCGCGACGCGGTGGCGCTGCGCATGGTGGCCGATGTGCCGGTCGGCGTGTTCCTCTCCGGCGGTACCGATTCCTCGGTGGTGGCGGCGTTGATGCAGGCGCAATCGAGCCAGGCGGTGCACAGTTTCAGCATCGGCTTTACCGGTTCGGGCCATGACGAGGCGCCGCTGGCCAAATCGCTGGCCCAGCACCTGGGCTGCGATCACACCGAGCTGTATGTCAGCGGCGCCGATGCGTTGGCCGTGGTGCCCAGCCTGCCGGCGATGTTCGATGAACCCTTCGCCGATGCCTCGCAGGTGCCCACGGCGCTGGTCGCCAGGCTGGCGCGGCAGGGCGTGACGGTGGCGCTGTCCGGTGACGGCGGCGACGAACTGTTCTTCGGTTACACCCGCTACCAGCGGGCGATGCGCAACTGGCGGCTGCTGGGCAAGGTGCCGGCGCCGCTGCGGCGCTGGATGGCCAGCCATTCACACACGCAGGGCGAGGCCTCGCGCACCGGTGGGCTGGCCGCGCTGCTGGCCGAGTCGGGCGCGCGCGGCATCGGCGATGTCTACCGCAACCGCATTTCGCGCTGGCGTGACCCGGTGGCGGCCGTGCGTGGCGCACAGGCGGCCGGCAGCTTCTACGACCTGGCCGATCCGCTGCACGGTGCCGGCTCGCCGGCCGACGCGATGATGCTGGCCGATTTCAGCACCTACCTGCCCGATGATCTGCTGTGCAAGGTGGACCGCACCAGCATGGCGGTCAGCCTGGAAGCCCGTGCACCGCTGCTGGACTGGCGCGTGGCCGAGTTTGCCTGGTCGCTGCCGATGGCGATGAAGCAGCGCGATGGCGTGAGCAAGTACCTGCTCAAGCGCGTGCTGGGCCGCTACGTACCGCAGGACATGGTGCACCGCCCCAAACGTGGCTTCGGTGCCCCGGTCAGCGCGTGGCTCAAGGGCGACCTGCGCGGCTGGGCCGATGAACTGCTGGATCCGGCGCGGCTGGCCGAGGAGGGCGTGTTCAATGTCGAGGCGGTCGCCCCGCTGTGGCAGCAGTTCAAGCAGGGCGAGCGCAAATGGCACACGCACCTGTGGAACGTGCTGATGTTCCAGGCCTGGCAGGCGCATTGGCGCAACGCACGCGCGGACGCGACGCGCGCATAGCGCAACGCGTGCCGGTCCGGACACGGAAGGCAGCCACCCGTGGGGTGGCTCTAGCGTATGTGGTGTCGGCCGTAGCGCCGCGCCATGCGTGGCTGACGTCGCCTTCACCGTTGCCGAAGGTAGGTCCGCCTAGGCTGGACCTTTCCCCCCAACGGAGCAAACGTGATGGCCGAATACAAGATCGCCGTACTCGTCGGTAGTCTGCGCAAGGGCTCGCACAATCAGGCGCTGGCGCGCGCGCTGGAAAAGCTGGCCGCCGGCAAGGCGGCGTTCTCCTACGTGGAGATCGGCGACCTGCCGCTGTACAACCAGGATTTCGACAAGGACTACCCCAGCCAGGGCGTCCGCCTCAAACAGCAGATCCGTGACGCCGATGCGGTGCTGTTCGTCACCCCCGAATACAACCGCTCGGTGCCGGGCGTGCTCAAGAACGCCATCGACCTCGGCTCTCGCCCGTATGGCGACAGTGCCTTTGCCGGCAAGCCGGCGGCGGTGATCGGTGCCTCGATCGGCGTGATCGGCACCGCCCTGGCCCAGCAGCACCTGCGCAACATCCTGGCCTACCTGGACATGCCGGTGCTGGGCCAGCCCGAGGCCTTCCTGCACTTCAAGGAAGGGCTGATCGACGAGCAGGGCACGATCAGCAACGAGGGCACCAAGGACTTCCTGCAGGGCTTCGTGGACACGTTCATCGCCTGGGTCGGCACCCACGGCGGCACGCACTGATCCACCGCGGGCGGGTGGCGCTTCTGCGATAATGGCGTGGACGGGCGTCGCAATGGCGTCCGTCGCATGCAATGCGACGGCCCCGGCCGATCGTTCCGGCAGGCGCCGGTATCCCCAGCCCATCCACTGCTTATCCACAGGTTTGTGCATGGCTGCGGGGCTCCCCGCGTGCCTACCATGTCCCACGCCTCACACTGCAGGAAGTACGCCCCCCATGTCCGCCCGTTCTGGTTTCCGTTCCGACCGCAAAGACCGCGGTGACCGCTTTGATCGCGATGAGATGCGCATCGACGCCCTGCGCGTGCCGCCGCATTCGATCGAGGCCGAGCAGGCGGTGCTGGGCGGGCTGATGCTGGCCCCGGAAAGCTATGACCGGGTCAACGACCAGCTGACCGAAACCGACTTCTACCGCCGCGATCACCAGATGATCTACCGCGCGATCCGCGAGCTGTCCGAGCGCGACCGCCCGTTCGATGCGGTGACCCTGGGCGAGTGGTTCGAATCGCAGGGCAAGATGGAGCTGGTCGGCGATGGCGCCTACTTGATCGAACTGGCCAGCACCACGCCGTCGGCCGCCAACATTGCCGCCTATGCGGAGATCGTGCGCGACAAGGCGGTGCTGCGCCAGCTGATCCAGGTCGGCACCGACATCGTCAACGATGGCTTCCAGCCCGAAGGGCGCGAGAGCAGCGAGCTGCTCTCGGCCGCGGAAAAGTCCGTGTTCGCGATCGCCGAGCAGGGCGCGCGCGGCCGCACCGATTTCGTGGCGATGCCCGGCGCGCTGAAGGATGCCTTCGAAGAGCTCCGCATCCGCTTCGAGAACGGCGGCAACATCACCGGCCTGCCGACCGGGTATGCCGACTTCGACGCGATGACCGCCGGCCTGCAGCCGACCGACCTGATCATCCTGGCCGCGCGTCCGGCCATGGGCAAGACCACCTTCGCGCTGAACATCGCCGAGTACGCCGCGATCAAATCCAAGAAGGGCGTGGCGGTGTTCTCGATGGAAATGTCGGCCTCGCAGCTGGCGATGCGCCTGATTTCCTCCAATGGCCGCATCAACGCCCAGCGCCTGCGTACCGGCCAGCTGGAAGACGAGGACTGGAGCCGCGTCACCGGCGCGATCCGGATGCTGAAGGAAACCAAGATCTTCATCGACGATACGCCGGGCGTGTCGCCGGAAATCCTGCGCTCCAAGTGCCGCCGCCTCAAGCGCGAGCACGACCTGGGCCTGATCGTGATCGACTACCTGCAGCTGATGAGCGTGCCGGGCAACAGCGAAAACCGCGCGACCGAAATCTCGGAAATCTCGCGTTCGTTGAAGGGCCTGGCCAAGGAGCTCAACGTGCCGGTGATCGCCCTGTCCCAGCTCAACCGCTCGCTGGAAACGCGTACCGACAAGCGCCCGGTGATGGCCGATCTTCGCGAATCCGGCGCTATCGAGCAGGATGCGGACATGATCGTCTTCATCTACCGCGACGATTACTACAACAAGGAAAACTCCCCGGACAAGGGCCTGGCCGAGATCATCATCGGCAAGCACCGAGGCGGCCCGACCGGCTCGTGCAAGCTCAAGTTCTTCGGTGAATACACCCGCTTCGACAATCTGTCGCACGATTCGGTGGGTTCGTTCGAGTAAGCGGCCGGGGCATCGCGCATTGGCCTGCACTGTGATGGCGCCCACAAACCGCTAAAGATCCCCTGCGCCGGGCCGTTACCGCACCCGGTACCAGGGGAATCCAGCCATGTCGCCACCGCCACGCGGTGTGCGGCCGTGTGCGTTTCCCCATCTCGACGATCACCACAGCGACGGCGTTGCCGACCGGACCACGGCGGCGCGCGCTGAACGGACGGGCAAGGGGAAGTGCGGATGCTGTCAGGGGCAGGGAAGGGCAGGCTGGCGCGGGCCGCCATCTGGATGGGCGCCGGTGTGCTGCAGCTGGTGCTGGGCAGCGGCATGGCCATGGCCGAATCACAGGGGTGTGCGGCGGTCAACGCGTTGAGCGGTGGCGTCACGATGACGACCAGTCAGCAGCCCACGAAATTCCTGCCGGGTGACATCGTCTCCGTCACCTTCCTCGACAGCGGGCTGGACCCACGTATCAACCTGACCCAGTCGGACAGCGTCATCCTGCGTGCGGCGAACTTTTCCTCGGTGGCATACGACTATCGCAGTTTCACCGGGACGCCAGGCCCTCATACGGGCAGTACGCCGGCCGGATACCTGGTGGCCAACGGCCTGTACCTTTCCGTGAGTACCCGCGGCGGCTACCTCATGAACGCGGTCGTACGCTGTGAGAACGCCTCGGCCGCGCCGCTCACGCTGGACGCCATCACGCCGCCAGTGATGACCGTGGGCCGCAACGTCGACCAGACCCTGGGGGTTCGCGGCGGCACCGCGCCCTACGCCTTCACGATCACGGCAGGGCAACTGCCTGCCGGCCTGGTGCTGGAGCCCGATGGCCGCGTGCACGGGGTGCCCGAACAGGCCGGTGGCTTCAGTGCCACCATCACCGTGGCCGATGCGACCAGGGCCAGCGCCAGTTCGGGTTACGCGGGCAGCGTCGCGGCGGGTGTACCGGACGCGCCGACCCGGGTGGTCGCCTCCGCCGCAGACGGCGAAGCCAGCATCAGCTTCCAGGCGCCGGCCCGCAACGGCGGGGCGCCGATCGCGCACTACGTCGTGATCTCCAGCGGCGGCGCGCAGGCCACCGGCAGCGCCTCGCCGATCCCCGTCACCGGGCTGGCCAATGGCGTGCCGGTACAGTTCCGCGTGCGTGCCGACAACGGCACCGAGGTGAGTGTCGACTCGGACCCGAGCAACACGGTCACCCCGCAGGCCAGCCAGGCCATCACCTTCCCGTTGCCGGCCCCACAGCCGGTCGGCACCCTGTTGTCGCTCACCGCCACGGCCAGCAGCGGGCTGCCGGTGCAGTACAGCAGCCAGACTCCGTTGGTGTGCCAGGCCGAAGCGCCTGCCAGCGTCCGCCTGCTCAGCACCGGCACCTGTACCGTGCTCGCCGAGCAGCCCGGCACGGCCGGCATCACCGCAGCCACGCCGGTAGCGCGCAGTTTCATGGTGGTGCCCGGCACCGCGTCGGCACCCACCATGTTGCGCGCCGAACGCGCGGGCGCCACCAGCGTGGACGTATTCTTCGACCCGCCTGGCAGTGATGGCGGCAGCGCGATCACAGCCTACGAGGTGATCACCCTGCCAGGTGCATCGGTGGTTTCCGGTGCCGCCAGCCCGATACGGGTGGAGCGCCTGCAGGCAGGGGGACGTTACACGTTCCATGTGCGCGCACGCACGGCCAGCGGTCCCGGGACGATGTCGGTGGCCTCCAACCCGGTCACCCTGCCGACCGTGCCGCGGATCAGCGCGGTGCAGGTACCGGCCGGGGGTCGCTATGTTGCCGGCCAGTCGCTCGACTTCCAGCTTGTCTTCGACCAGCCGGTGCAGGTGACGGGTACGCCGCAGCTGATGCTGGTGATCGGCAGCGAGCGCGTGGCGGCGCAGTACGACGCCGGCTCGGGCGGCACCACGCTTGATTTCCGTTACACCGTACTGCCCGGGCAGCGGGATCTGGACGGGATCGCGATCGAATCGCTCGGATTGAACGGGGGCAGGTTGCGCAACGCCGACGGCGTCGATGCGGTGCTGGTCCTGGCCGGCGTCGGTTCCACCGCTGGCATCACCGTGGGGGCCGTGGCGCCTGATGCGCCGACCATCACCGCCGTCCGTGCGGACGACGGTACGGCGACGGTGACCTTCGATCCGCCGCAGCAGAACGGCGGCGGCACGGTGTTGGATTACATCGTCACCGTGCAGCCCGGTGGCCTGCAGGTACCGGTGGCACAATCGCCGGCGGTGCTGACCAACCTGCGCAACGGTACGGCGTACCGCTTCACCGTCGCCGCGCGCAACGCGGCCGGCACGGGCGCGGCCTCGGCGCTGTCGGCACCGGTGGTGCCGATGGCCGACCAGCAGATCCAGTTCGCCGATCCGGGCCCGCAGGACCTCGGCACGTCGCCGCGGCTGACCGCCACCGCCAGCAGCCAGTTGCCGGTGCAGTGGACGGCCACCACACCGGCGGTGTGCAGCGTGGGCCCCGACGGCACGCTGACCCTGCTGGCGGCCGGCACCTGCGGCATCGATGCCGACCAGCCCGGCGATGCCGCCACCCGTGCCGCCGTACGCGTCTCGCATCGCTTCGAAGTGCGGGCGGTGGCACCGGGTGCGCCAGCGATCGTGCAGGTCGTGCTGGCGTCCAGCCAGACTGCCGAGATCCGTTTCGTGGCCCCGGCGTTCGACGGTGGCAGCCCGATCACCGGCTACCTGGTGCAGGCGCTGCCAGGCGGGCAGAGCGTGCGCGGCGCGGGCAGCCCGCTGCGCATCGGTGGCCTGCCTGCCGGCGTCGCGCAGCGCTTTACCGTTACCGCCATCAACCGCGTGGGCAGCGGCGCGGCCTCGGCGCCATCGGACGCGCTGACCGTGCTGGATGCGCCGCGCGTGCTGCGGGTCACTCCGCCTGCAGCGGGCCGCTATCTGGCGGGGCAGACGCTTGCGTTCCAGGTCGGCTTCGACCAGCCGCTGCAGGTCGGCGTGCCACCGGTACTGCAGTTGCGTATCGGCGCACAGCAGCGCGAGGCCGTGCTGCTCGCGCAGGCGGCCGATGCGCAGGGCACCGTGCTGCGCTTTGGCTACACCGTGCAGGCCGATGACCTCGATGAGGATGGGATCGCCGTGGAGGCGCTGCAGGCCGCTGCAGGCAGCCTGCGCAATGTACAAGGCACCGACGCGGCGACCGCATTGCACGGTGTCGGCAGCACGGTGGCGGTGCTGGTCGGCGTCGAGCTGCCGGGCGCGCCGGCCGATGTGCGTGGCGTGGCCGCCGATGGCCAGGTGCTGGTGCATTTCATTGCGCCGGCCCGCGCCGGCAGCGGCGCGATCCTCGACTACACCGTGAGCGCGCAACCGGGCGGCATCAGCGCTACCGGCAGCGGCTCGCCGATTGCCGTGACCGGGCTGGCCAACGGCACCGCGTATCGTTTCATCGTGGTCGCACGCAGCGAACACGGCCAAGGCGCGGCCTCGGCGCCTTCGGCGGCGGTCACTCCGTTGCCGGTCCTGGGCGCGGCGGACAGCCGCATCGGCATCGCCTACGGCGCAGCGGGCATCGTGCTGCCGTTGACGCTGCAGGGTGCCGTCACCCGCATCGACGTTGTCCGCGCGCCGCAGCATGGCACGCTGGAGGTGCAGGGCACCACGCTGCGCTACACCCCGCACGCCGGTTATGCCGGCGCCGACAGCGTGGACTACACCGCCAGCGATGCCTTCAGCACCTCCGCACCGGCGACCGTGACGATCACCGTGGCCGCGCCGAGTGTAGCGATCGATGACATCGTGCCCGACGCGGCCACCGCCGGCAGCCCCTACACGCTGCAGCTGCTCAGCCGCGGGGGCAGTGCGCCCTACCGCTATGCGCTGGTGGGGGGCGCATTGCCGGCCGGGATGGCGCTGACGCCGGGCGGGCAACTGATCGGCACACCAGTGGTTGCGGGCCGCTTTGCGGTCGATGTCGAGGTTACCGACAGCAGCACCGGCGACGGCCCGTTCCAGGCCCGCCGCAGCATGGTGCTGCTGGTGGACGCGCCGCAGATCATCCCCGGCGACACTGCACCGCCGGAGGTCGCCCTGGGGCAGGCAGTGAGCACGCGCCTGCCAGTGCGTGGCGGCGTCGCCCCGTATGCGTTCCGGCTGCTGTCCGGCGCGCTGCCGCCGGGCGTGCGGTTGACCGCTGATGGGCTGCTTGAGGGCACCGCCATCCAGGCCGGCACGTTCGAGGTGCAGGTCGAGGTCCGCGATGCGCATGGCTTTACCGCCGCGCTCGGCTACCGCTTCGTGGTCGCGCAGGCCGCGCAGGCCATCAGCGCCTTCGTCGCCGATCCCGGCGCCCCGGTGTTCAGCGCGGGAGGCAGCTTCCTGTTGAGCGCCCAGGGCGGCGCCTCGGGGCAGCCGATCATCTTCGCCAGCACCACCCCGGCGGTGTGCAGCGTGGACGGCCCGCGCGTGGTCATGCTGGCGTCCGGGCGGTGCAGCCTGACCGCCGACCAGGCCGGCGACGCCAACCACCAGGTCGCGGCACAGCAGCGCCTGGACGTGGACATCGCCGCCGCGGTGCCGGAGCTGGCCTGGCCGGCAGACATGTCGCGTCTGCTGGAGCAGGGCAGCTTCGAGCTGCCGCTGCCGACCAGTGTCAGCCCCGGTGCGTTCACCTTCCACAGCAGTGCGCCGGCGGTGGCCAGCATCGACGGCCGCACAGTCCAGGTACACGCTGAAGGCAGCGCCGTGATCACCGCACAGCAGGCCGCCAGTGGTGGTTACGCCGCCGCCCGCGTGGAACTGCGGCTGGTGGTCAATGTGCGCCCTGACCCGACCCGCGACCCGGGCGTCACCGGACTGCTGCAGGCGCAGGTGGATGCGAGCGTCCGTTTCGCCGCCGCGCAACAGGGCAACATCCGCGATCGCCTGCGCCAGCTGCGCGACGGCGGCAACCCCGCCAGCAACACGCTGTCGGTGTCCAGTGGCGGTGGCGGCCCCAACGCCGCATCGCTGCCGCTGGGCAGCGCACTCGGTACCGGCGCGGCGTGGTTGCCGGCCGGCTGGGGAACCTGGGCCGCGGGTACCGCGAGCTACGGCCGCGGCGGGGCCACCGCAGGTGGCCGCTATGACCTGCGCAGCGACGGGCTGAGCGTCGGTGTGGACCGCCGTCTCGGCGAACGCACGCTGCTCGGCGTGGCCGGCAGCGTGGGCCGCAGCGACAGCGACCAGGACGACGATCGCACCCGCCTGCGCGCCGACCAGCGCTCGCTGGCGCTGTACGGACTGTGGCGTGGCAACGCGCACCTGTACGTGGACGCGATGATCGCCACCGGCAACCTGCAGTTCGATCTGCAGCGCTGGAGCACCGATGCCGATGCGCAGGCGCAGGCGCGGCGCGATGGCACTCAGTGGTTCGGTTCGCTCGGCCTGGGCTACGAGCAGATGCTGGCGGCAACCCGACTGACCGGGTACGCCCGCTGGGATGCCAGCCGTACCACCCTGGATGCCTACCGCGAGCACGGCCTGGGCGTGCTGGATCTCGCCTATGGCCGCCAGACCGTGGAAAACCGCGCGCTGGCCATCGGGGTGGAGGGCAGTGCGCAGGTATCGGCCGAAAGCCGGTTGCGTCCGTTCTGGAGCATCGAGTACCGGCGGGCGCTGCAGGACCGCGGGATGGCTTCGCTGAACTACGCGACGTGGTCACGGCCGCAGGACTACCAGGTAGCACTCCGCAGCTACAACGATGATGTGTTGTCGCTGCAGGCCGGCGTGGATCTGGCGATCCAGCGTGGCTGGAGCCTGTCGTTGCTGCTGGGCCATGAACAGGCGCGCGGCGCGGATCGTGCCAGCAGCATCGGCCTGCGCCTGAGCTCGGGCGGGCAGGGCGGCGCGGTGGAGTCACCGCCGGTACCGTGAGTGGGCGGCGCGCCGGCCACGGTCGGCACGCCGGTTTCATCGCCGCAGCGGCAGTTTCATCCGCGCTGGGGCGTGGTTCGTCGCAGCGCGCTTGTCGCGTTCCCCGGCGCGGGGCAACGTGGCCCGGTGGGCGACGTTGCCCCGAGTCGAAGGAGACCGACGATGAAGACCCTGTTCGCGCTGGGCGTGTGGTGCCTGCTGTTCGTGCTGTGCTGGCCGCTGGCGCTCCTGGCCCTGGTGGCGTGGCCGTTGGTGTGGCTGGTCAGCCTGCCGTTCCGCCTGGTCGGCATCACGTTCTCGGCGCTGTTTGCCTTCCTGCGCGCGCTGTTGATGCTTCCGGCGCGGCTGCTGGGTGGCGGGCGCGTCGCAACGGCCTGAACAGGAATGGGATCGGGTAGTGCCGGTCGCTGGCCGGCGGCTCTTGCTGTCGGGATGACGGGGAGCCGGCCAGCGGCCGGCACTACCAATGACGGGGAGCCGGCGAGCGGCCGGCACTACCAAGGCGAGGAGCCGGGCAGCGGCCGGCGCTGCCTGTCGCCCACAAAAAACCCCGCCGAAGCGGGGTTTTTCGTTACGCCACCAACAAGGCTCAGTTGGCCTTGTGGATCGCGCGCTTGCTCACGGCCATCGCGGCGTCATGCACCACTTCCGACAGCGACGGGTGGGCGTGGCAGATGCGCGCCAGGTCGTCGGCCGAACCGCTGAACTCCATGGTCAGCACGCCTTCGTGCACCAGCTCGGAGACGTTCGCGCCGACCAGGTGCATGCCCAGGATGCGGTCGGTCTCGGCGTGTGCCAGGACCTTCACGAAGCCCGACGGCTCGATCATCGCCACGGCACGGCCGTTGGCGGCGAACGGGAAGCTGCCGGCCTTGTACGGGATGCCTTCGTCCTTGAGCTGCTGCTCGGTCTTGCCGACCCAGGCCAGCTCCGGCTCGGTGTAGATCACCCACGGGATGGTGTCGAAGTTGACGTGGCCCGGCAGGCCCGCGATCAGCTCGGCCACGGCGATGCCTTCCTCGAAGCCCTTGTGCGCCAGCATCGGGCCGCGCACGCAGTCACCGACCGCCCAGACGCCATCGACGCCGGTGTGGCAGTGTGCGTCCACTTCGATCTGGCCACGCTCGTTGATCTTGACGCCGGTGCCTTCGGCCAGCAGGCCCTTGGTGGCGGCGCGACGGCCGACGGCCACCAGCAGCTTGTCCACGACCAGGCTCTTTTCGCCTTCAGCATCGGCGTAGGTCAGGGCGACTTCCTTCTTCTTGCCCTTGCCGGTCACCTCGGCCTTGGAGACCTTGGCGCCCAGGCGGATGTCCAGGCCCTGCTTCTTGAATTCCTTCAAGGCGGTCTTGGCCACTTCGGCATCGGCAGCGGCCAGGAAGTCCGGCAGCGCTTCCAGGATGGTCACTTCCGAACCCAGGCGCTTCCAGACGCTGCCCAGTTCCAGGCCGATCACGCCGGCACCGATCACGGCCAGGCGAGCCGGCACTTCGGTGAAATCCAGGCCGCCGACGTTGTCGACGATGGTTTCGCCATCGAACTTGGCGAACGGCAGTTCGATCGAGTCCGAACCGGCGGCGATGATGACGTTGGTGCCCTTCAGCTCGACTTCCGAACCGTCGTGCTGCTTGACCTTGACGATGTTGCCCGGCTGCAGCTCACCGAAACCGTAGTACGCGGTGACCTTGTTCGCCTTGAACAGCATGGCGATGCCGCCGGTGAACTGCTTGACGATCTTGTCCTTGCGGCCAACCATCGCCTCGACGTCCATCTTGGCATCCTTGAAGCTGATGCCGTGGTCGCCAAAGATGTGGCCCATGTTCCAGAACTGGCGCGAGGAATCGAGCAGCGCCTTGGACGGGATGCAGCCCACGCGCAGGCAGGTGCCACCCAGGGCCGGCTTGCCGTCCTTGCCCAGCGCAGCATCGATGCAGGCGGTCTTCAGACCCAGCTGCGCGGCGCGGATGGCGGCATGGTAGCCGGCCGGACCGGCACCGATGACGACGACGTCGAATTGTTCAGCCATTGATAGTTCCTTGTTGCATTCCCGAGCTTCGCTTGAAGCCGGTGGCGCGCAGGCGCCGGGGGAGAGAGCAGGGCAGTGCGGTGCAGTGCCGTAAAACCAGAACCCCTCCGCGCGGGCGCGGAGGGGTGGGAGGTCTTACAGGCCGAACAGCATGCGGCCCGGGTTTTCCAGCTGGTTCTTGATGTCCACCAGGAACTGGACCGAGTCCTTGCCGTCGATGATGCGGTGATCGTAGGACAGCGCCAGATACATCATCGGCGCGATCACGACCTGGCCGTTCTGCGCGATCGGACGCTCCTTGATGGCGTGCATGCCCAGGATGGCGCTCTGCGGCGGGTTGATGATCGGGGTCGACAGCAGCGAACCGAAGGTGCCGCCGTTGGTCACGGTGAAGGTGCCGCCCTGCAGTTCTTCCAGGCTCAGCTTGCCGTCACGGGCCTTCTTGGCGTAGTCGGCGATGGTCTTTTCGATATCGGCGAAGGACATGCGCTCGACGTTGCGCAGCACCGGGGTCACCAGACCCTTCTCGGTCGACACGGCGATCGAGATGTCCGAGTAGCCGTGATAGATGATGTCGTCACCATCGATCGAGGCATTGACCAGCGGGAAGCGCTGCAGTGCGTTGGCG